>JADDQE010000048.1 GCA_016781525.1 bacterium
GGCAGTCCGACAACCCTCCGTTAATATTGACTTAGCTCTATGCCGTTGCAGCAGGCTGGATAGGTGATCGATTTCCCGCCACATCCGGTTGCGGTTGGCGATCTGATCGATGCTTACAACTTGCACCCTCGCTGCGACGCGGCTACAGGTACGGTCACCGCTCGCATGTCCGAACTGGGTGACGAGTGTGCTCCATGCACTTAGCTCCCAGGTGTGGTCGGCCGGCTTAGGTGCGGCTTGATGACCCGCACGTACAGGAAAACGAGGACGGCAAGGGCGATCAGCACGACAACGACAGATTGATAGCGCTCAACGTAGCCGGCGACAAGATCATAGTTCTCTCGAAGCAACCAGCCGGCATAGGTAAGAATGGCGCTCCATACCGTGGTTCCCAGAATCGTGTAGAACAAGAATTTCGGCAGCGGCATGCGATCCATACCCGCGGGAATCGAAATCAAGCTGCGCACAAGTGGGATCAGCCGGCCGAAGAAGATAACCGCCTCCCCATGCCGATTGAAATACCCGAGCGAGACGTCGAGATCTTCTTCTGAGATAAACGCGTAACGGCCCCAGCGTCGGATAAACCTGCGAATCACCGCCTCGTTCGCCCAGGCACCAAACCAATAGAGGATGACCGCACCCATGACCGAGCCAAGCATCCCCGCAACGATGACCGCGAAAATATTGAACGTCCCCTCGCGCGCCATGAAGCCCGCAAATGGCATGACCAATTCAGATGGAATTGGCGGAAAGACGTTCTCGGCAGCCATTACCAGCACGATTCCTGGATAGCCTAAAGCCCGAATAACAGACTGAATTAAACCGACGAGATCACCGAACAGTTCACCCATAATGCGCCCTCACGCGAAAATAACGAGCGTGAATTGTACGGAGCCCGCTGTGGCCTGTCAATGGCCGCCGCTTACACGAGCGCCCCGCGCTTGTGTTGCGCTACCGCCCAACAATCCTTGAGGGCGCGGGTTCACCTACCAGCTAAGCCGCGGCGTCTCCCTCACTCGGGGGCGAAAGTGTAGCAAAGAGGTCGACAAGCGTGCCGTCGGGATCTGCTACAACGGCATAGCGCTGTCCCCAAAAGGCATCCCACGGTTCGATATGGCCCTGATATCCCTCCTGGACAAGGCGCGCATATAGGCGGTCGACGTCCGGGGGGCTGTCGCACTTAAATGCTAAAGTAACGCGTTGGCCACGCGGTTCGACCCAATTGGGGTAAAGGCTGCGTATCAGCGCCTCTGTATCCCAGGCGATACGATAACCGTTTGGCGTGATCACTTCGACGTGGGGTTCCGACTCCGCTCCCTCGGGGATCGCTAGGCCTAGCAGGCGGTAGAAGCGCAGTGCCGCTGCCATATCGCGAACAGTAATGCCGATCATGTCTGGCTGAATGGTCATCATGGCCTCCTGTATATGACGTACGCGCAGTCCCAGTCATTGAGAATCCTACCTTGTGTTGCCGACAATAACATGCGCATGCAAGGGGGCGAGCCCCGCTGCCGCACCTTTCGAGCGGTAGTCCCGAATCCTAGTGCTTGACCGCAGTGATCTGTCTCCATGGACGCCGGACGTTCGACGGCGGCCAAGCTTTTGGAGGGTTTGATGCTATACGCTCTTACATAACCCCTTGCGGCCCCACGGTAGCTGTACCAGCGCCCCACGCGCGGTTGGGGAGGTAGCCGTGGCGGTTGGTGTAGCAGTTGGTGCTCGTGCTCGCCCCCGGCTTGTGGTGTACTACCCCTACGCTATCGACTGACCTGGGAGGATGACACCCGCCATGAGCGCAGCACCGACGACCACCAGCACGCCCCTGACCACCGCCACGCCCACGCCCACGCTGCGCGCTGCCTGGCACCGCCGTGCGCTTCGCCGCATCGAGATCGACCCGCTCCAGCCCGCCGCCCAGGCCTCGATCATCGCCCGTAACGAGCAGATTACCGCGGCCTATGCCGAGCTCTACCTGCGCAACCCCCAGCTCTACCGCTGGGCCGGCATGGCCGCCCTCACCTCCGCCCATGTCGGGCGCGGCATGTACCAGATGCACCTGCTCCACCACGCCCATCTCGGCTGGCTCATCGGGCTGCTCCAGCGCGATGTCGCCGCCGTCTTCGACGCCCTCGGCGCCGGCAACCTGGCGGTCTTCGTCGATATCTACTGGCAGCACCTCGCCTATGAGCTTGCCGGCTTGCCCGAGTTCGAGCGTATCCATGCCGCCGGTGAGCTCTCCGTCGCCGCCCTCGCCGCCTGGCGCCTGATCGATGCCGGCCGCGTCGCCGCCGACGACACCCTCATCTGGGAGGGCAACCTCCAGCTGTTATACATCGAGCAGAAAGAGGTCTTGCAGCCCGCCGTCTACGACACCCAGCCCCGCCTGTGGCGCGACATCTCGCTCTGGATCGAGTCGCCCTTGCTCGGACAGCACGAGACCTTCGGCGCCTGGGCGCCGAGTGCCACGATCGGCAACTTCGAGGCGCGCTGGCGCTGGATCAGCACGCGGCTCGTGCCGCGCTGGCAGGCGCTGGCGACGACCCAGGCAGCCCGGGTCGAAGAGGTGCTGGAACGGCGGCTGCTGGGCGGTGCGCCCTTCCGCTTGTTGGACCGCCTGCGCCGCCCGGCCCTGGCCGAGCTGCTGCCGACCCGCTAACGCGGCGCTGCCTACCACCCGCGCCATGCATATTGATATCGAGACGTACGACCACACCCGTAACGAAAGGACAGCACCATGAAGATCGAGATGGTACCGGGCGCCTGCGTCACCCCCTATCAGGGGACCGGCAGCTCGTTTTGCGAAAGCTGCTTTGCGCGCTTCCTGCGGCGGGACTGCGAGCCGAATCTGGCGTGCATCACGACGGTGGAGGAGGACGGAGCGCACGCGCCGACGCTGGTGCTGCGTGCCGGCAGCTACCAGGAAACGTGGGCGATGACGGAGGCGCGGCGGGACGCGTGGGCGGATGGCGCGTGGACCGGCTGGGTCGACTTTGTCGCCCGGGCGGAAGCGGCCGCCACGAGCTCAGGGTGGGCAGACCTACCGGCGGGCTGGGAATGGGAGCACGACCACGCCGGCGGAGTGTAGCGGTTTTTGGGGCGCTGGGGGTGGCGCTTGGCGCTGTTGGGCGGCGGCTCGACGTGGTTTACTAAGGGCACACCGCAACGTACTGACCCGACTGAAGATACAGGAGCACCGAGATGTTAACGACCCGCCGCAGCGCGACCGTCCGCACGCCCAGCCCGTCCTTTGCTGCCACCGTCCGCAGCACGCTGCTGGCCCCCTTCACTCATGCGTATGCCGCACCGATCTGGCTGGCGGTCCGGCTGTACCTGGGCTATATGTGGCTGATGATGGGCTGGCAGAAGATCGGCGCGGGCTTTTTGACGAGCGACCCGATTGGGCCGATCCTGCAGCTGGGCGCGGATGGCACGCTGGCGGTACCGCTGGAGCTCTGGCGGCCGATTGCGGGGCTGCTGGTGGCGAGCGGGCTGACACCACTGATCTCGTGGAGCATGCCCTTCCTGGAGATGGCGGTGGCGCTGGCGTTCGTGAGCGGGGTGCTGGTGGTGCCGGCGGCAATCGGCGCGACACTGCTGAACGTGATCTTTGTGCTGTCGGGGATTGGCCAGATCGAGCTGGACGGGCGCTTCATTGTGCTGCAGTTGCTGATGCTCGCCGCCTTCCGCATCGTGGGCACCATTGGCGTCGAGCAGCTCGTCTTCCGCAGCCTCGGAGTGCTCTATCGTACGGTCCGGCCCGCCGGGCACACAGCGCGCTAATACCCAACCGCTCGCGCGCTCCCGGTTCCTGCGATGAATGGTACACGTCGTACGTAAGTACGTGCGGAACAAATATGCCCTGACCGAAGCGCAGGGTGCATGAGTAGCGTTGGTTGCATACCAGCGCTACTCATGCTTGATAAACAACGTGCCGAAGATAAGCGCTGCGCCTGCCACTATGACAAAAAGCCCTGGGCCAAGTGCCGCTACCACCAACGGATCACTGGCGAGGTCGCGATAGGTCCGCAGGAGCTGAAGTAGGGGCCAGCTAGCGTAAGCCAGCAGCACAAATCCGCCCAGCCCAATGCTCCAGCGCAACATCGGCGTAGCGCGAATGAGAAAGAGGGCTCCCGTCATGGCGCTGAGCACGCCGCCCGCCAGCAAGAACCATCCGTTCCAGCCGATGAGGCCAGACTACGACTGCAGTCCGGTGAAGAGCGAGAACCAGGGCAGCATCGTCCCAATCACCATGAGTAGCCCACCGCTGCTTGCGAGCGCCACGATTAATCGCTGTCCGCGTGCGTGGGCCTTCTCAATAACCTGTCCCCGTGGAATCGATGTACTCGCTGTCATGCTGTTGATCTCCGGAGCGACTCCAGCAGAAGCCTATGTTCTGCTGGAGCCTAACGCCACCTACTTCTGGACGTTGAAAAAGAGGAATAGGTTCGTGGGGATATCGGGGGTTATTCCAACACCCGCAGTTTGTGGTTTACGAACCGTTGCGAGATCCTTCCCAGCCACAATCTGCTCCCAGACCGCCGGGTCTGTCACGCCGATCACTTCGATCTCCCACCAGCCACCCTTGGCTACATCGACGACGTGGCTATGCGCCGGCAAGGCGAAGTTCTCAGTTCCGGCTCCAAAGACACGTGAGACGTCGACCGTGCTGGGGTGGTTGATGCAGTTGCCGACAACTGGGCACTGGAGCGTCGACTCATCTGGGCGGAAGCCAAGTGGCGTCATGACGTACAGTACCGGCAGATTTGAGCCTGACCGCGGCCTTACTTGTGCTTCCTCGCCGAGCTCGCAACCCGAGTCCGCCCCACTCATCGGGGGCTGCTTGCAGAAGAAGTTCTTCGGATAGAAGAATGTCACCGTCTTGCCGTCATACCAGCCACCGGTCGTTCCTTTTGCATCGACCGCGGCTGAATTGTGGCCAGCGTGCGCCGGAGCCGCAAAGGTGGTTGCAAAGAGCACGGCGAGTGCCGCCATCAACCCCAAAAGCATCCAGCCGCCAACCATCCTCGAGTTCGCCTGTCGTAGATGTATCATACCCTTGGGCCTGCTAGGATGTTCTGGCACGCCACCTATAGCGGTGCAGCCGTCGCCGCTCAAAGGAGTGCGCTGGACGGCTCTTCTCATTAGGCTATGTGGCGCATTGTTGCGCCCGACCATCCCCGGTACGATAAGGGTGTAACAACCACCAGGAGGTAGTACCGATGACCAAAGAATTTACGGTCCGCGATATGTCATGCGGCCATTGCGCCCAGGCGATTACCAAAGAAGTATCAACCGTCGCCGGTGTGAATAATGTCAAAGTCGACCTAGCGAGCAAGCGCGTCAGCGTTGAGGCGAACGCGCAAGTTCCTGTCGCGGCCATCATTACTGCCATCAACGAGGCAGGCTACTCCGACATCACGGCGCTACCCTAAACGCGCCGCTGCGCTTCGACAGGTTGTTGGCCCTCCAGCTTTCTGGCGGCTCCTGTCTTGCTGATCAACATAACGTAATAGTCCGCCATGAGCGGGCGAGCAGAGGTCCTGTATGGCTACGAAACAATTAACTTTACCTGTCACTGGGATGACCTGTGCCTCGTGCGCCAACCGAATTGAGCGCGGCCTGAAGAAGGTTGGCGGGGTTGCGACGGCAGAGGTCAACCTAGCCACCGAGCAGGCGGTTATCGGCTACGACCCGCAGCAGGTTCAACCGAGCGAGCTCGTCAAAGCGGTTGAAGGTGCCGGCTATGGTGTGATCTCAGATCGGCTCGAATTTCCGGTGACTGGGATGACCTGCGCTTCCTGCCAGGGCCGCGTTGAGAAGGCACTTAAGAAGGTTGAGGGGGTTATCGATGCCAGCGTCAATCTAGCGACGGAACGTGCTGTCGTAGAGTATGCCCCTGGCGTTGCTAGCTGGCCTGTTCTCAAGGCAGCGGTGGAACATGCAGGCTACGGTGTGATCGAGACGAACACGCCGGATGTGGCTGAGCAGGAAGACGTAGAGCTAGCCGCGCGCAGCGCCGAGGTGGCCGACAAGCGTCGTAAGCTGATTGTCGCGATCGCCTTCGGGTTGCCGCTATTTGTGCTGTCGATGGCCCGCGACCTTGGTTTCATCCAGCCCTGGCTTACGCCGTTCTGGGCACAGACCGAGGAGCTGATGGGCCATGGCGGTACGGAGATCATGCACTACCCAGCCTATGCCGATTACCTGAACTGGCTCTTCCTCGCGCTAGCGACGCCGGTGCAGTTCTACTCCGGTCGCGACTTTTATGGCCACGCCTGGAATGCGCTACGACATCGAACGGCGAACATGGATACGTTGATCGCAATTGGCTCGTCGGCGGCCTACTTTTATAGCGTAGCGCTGCTCGTCTTTGGTCTGCCAGGCCACGTTTACTTCGAAACGGCCGCAGTAATCATTGCGCTCATCCTGGTCGGCAAGTACCTCGAAGTTCGCGCCAAGAGCCAGACCAGTGCGGCAATTCGTGCACTCATGGGTCTCCAGTCGCGTACCGCCCGCGTGCTACGCGCCGGCCAAGAGGTCGAAGTGCGTATCGCCGACGTGCGGGTGGGCGAGATCCTGCTTGTCCGGCCAGGTGAAAAAGTGCCGGTCGACGGCGTGGTGACTAGTGGCCAGTCGACGATCGACGAGAGCATGTTGACGGGTGAGAGCCTGCCGGTTGAGAAAAAAGTTGGCGATCCGGTAACAGGAGCGACCGTTAACCGCTCGGGTGCGTTCCAATTTCGGGCAACCCGTGTGGGCAAGGAAACGGCTCTGGCGCAAATCATTAAGCTTGTGCAAGACGCGCAAGGCTCGAAAGCTCCAGTGCAGCGGCTGGTCGATCAAATTTCATCCGTCTTTGTTCCAGTGGTCATTGGAATAGCCATGCTTACGTTCTTGGTCTGGCTCGCTGTGAGTGGCGACTTCACGCAGGCGCTACTCTTCGCGGTTGCCGTGTTGGTTATCGCCTGTCCATGCGCGTTGGGTCTTGCTACGCCCACGGCGATCATGGTTGGCACAGGCACGGGCGCCGAGCATGGCATTCTTATTAAGAACGCCGAGGCGTTGGAGCGCGCGAGCGGGCTGCAGACGGTTGTTTTCGACAAGACCGGCACGATAACCGTAGGCAAGCCGACGGTGACCGATACGATCGCGACGGATGGCGACGTGCGCGAGCTGCTCCGTGTTGCGGCCAGTGTGGAGCGAAACTCCGAGCACCCGCTGGGAGAAGCGATTGTGCGGGCAGCGCAGGAGCAGGGGCTGGATCTGGTGCAGCCGCAGGCTTTCGAGGCGCTAGCTGGACACGGTGTGCGCGCCAACATTGACGGCCGAACCGTTACGATCGGCTCGCCGCGACTCATGCGCGATCAAGCGTTATCCGTTGACCAGTTTCTGCCGACGATTGAGCGCTTGCAGGCGGACGGTAAGACCGCGGTATTTGTGGCGGTCGACGGCGCTATCGCCGGCGTGCTTGGGATTGCGGATACGGTGAAAGAGACTTCGGCCGCGGCCATCGCGGAGCTGCAACGTCTTGGGCTACAGGTCAAGATGCTGACAGGCGACAACCAGCGCACCGCTGAAGCAATTGCGCGGCGGATCGGCCTTGATTCGGCTGATGTTCTGGCGGAGGTGTTGCCTGAGATGAAGGCGGCCGAGGTCAAGCGCTTGCAATCGGGCGGCCGCATCGTAGCAATGGTCGGTGACGGTATCAATGATGCGCCGGCGCTCGCTCAAGCTGACATCGGGATTGCTATGGGCACTGGGACGGATGTCGCAATGGAGGCGGCCGGAATTACGCTGCTCCGCGGCGATCTGCGCTCTGTTCCTCAGGCGGTAGCGCTATCACGGCGCACGATGCGAACCATTAAGTGGAACCTGTTCTGGGCCTTCATCTACAACATCATCGGCATTCCCATCGCAGCGGGCGTCTTCTATCCCCTCTTCGGCTGGCAGCTTTCGCCGATGATTGCGGCCGGTGCTATGGCCTTCTCCTCGGTCTTCGTGGTGACAAACTCGCTGCGATTACGGCGGGTCAACCTTGAAACCGAGTCAACTTCGCGCGAGGTCGGCGGTCGGTTGGCAGCTCAAAGTGCGTAGCTTCCTTCACCGACGGGCGCCGACTAGGTCGGCGCCCGTCGTACTCAGGCCGCGAACGCGCCACGTCGCTGCCTGCTCGATTTCGTGCTTTAAGAAATTTTGCTCATAGTATTTGGAGAACGACGCATGACGGAGCTCGAGGCACTTCGTTTAGAAAAGGACGAGTATTTTCGCTCAAACCCACGCAGCCCGCTGTTGGACGAACAACGCTCGGCGTTTGGGGGGCTCAGCTATTTTCCCGAGGATCCGGCGCTGCGGTTTGAAGC
>JADDQE010000199.1 GCA_016781525.1 bacterium
CATTTGTCGTCTCTTAGCTTGATGCGTATGGGTGGCCCAGGGCCACCTCCCCGCTGCGGATTGCGTTCGGATGGTGAACTTGAGACACCATTGCCGCACGCTTTCGTAAGTCACAGCAATGCCGCGCGCAAAGAGCAACTCTTCGACATCGTGGAAACTGAGCGAGAAGCGGTGGTAGAGCCAGACCGCATGGCCAATAATCTCGGCCGGAAAGCGAAACCCATTGTACGTGGCGGTAGTGGTGGCTGTCATCATGCTGCAAAGTATGCCATAGATCCTCACCGGCGACGCGGTCGACCCCTTAAGTTGTCAATACCCGCTTGCGGGTGAAGCCTAGCGGTTTTATAGCCGCTCGCGCTCCCCATTTTTATAAGAGGCCCACTGCGCTCGCCACCACCGAAGCCGTGGTCGGCGCCCAGCATCCCCGGGCCCAGGGCCTCCAATGGCCACTTGCTGAGTCCACCTACTCACCCGGCCGTCCTCGTTGCGGTTGCGCTCCTGCTTAGGACCTCGCTCTCTGGCTACCCTCTCTCTGAGCACGCGTTAGACAAAGCGACCGCAGTATGTTGTGTAACCAAAATATAAACTAATATGGTTCAGATCCCAATATTTCTATTGACTAAATCACCAGATTAGTTTATATTTTTATCTACCCCAGCAGGAGGCACCACAATTATGGAGAACACAACGAATAAACCGTTTACGCTACGACTTCCAGTTGAGCTGTACGAGCCGATAGCACAGATGGCGCAGCGTGAGCGCCGCTCACTCCACAATCAGGTCTTGTATCTGCTGGATCGGGCGGTTGAGGCAATCGAAGAGGCTGAGGATATTCGCGATGCAGCAATACGCCTTGCAGCGAATGAGGAAGCCGTCCCGCTAGAGCAGGTACTTGCCGAGATTGATCAGCGACGGGCTCAGAAAGTCCACTAACGGTGTACACGGTCACTGTTTTACGTAGCGCACAGAAAGAACTGGAACGCCTCCCCGACGTCGATGCAGCCCGCGTACTTGCAGCCATTCAATCATTGGCCGACACACCCCGCCCGAGTGGATGCGTCAAGTTGACGAATAGCGAGCTTTGGCGTATTCGCGTCGGCCAATACCGGGTTATTTACCAAATCAAGGATGCTGCACTGGTCGTTGTCGTGATCAAAGTAGGCAACCGGCGTGACGTCTACCGCTAGGATCACCGGACATGAACAATCTACATGAGTCCCATGATTAACGGTTGTCACAGGTTCCGGTTCGGTACGTGCAGCGCTGTGGCTACTTGCACATGGCTTCCACGTGGTGTGAGTTGCAGGTCACCGGCGCGGCTGCTACACTCAGCACCGACACCAGAAGGACTAGCCTATGCATGAGACGGTCCTGGCGCGCTTGTCCGCCTCAGGCGTGCTGTTTACGGTCCATGAGCACGCCTTCGCCCACACCGTGGCGGATGCCATCGAGTGACTGCCCTGCCCCACTCACGCTCACAACAAACTCTGGTCCTCCCCGTATATAGGTCGGTTCCTAGCCCACCAATCCGCCTTGTTGGTAGCTCATGCTCCATGCTAAAATCTGCTCAGCGACAGCTCATCCGGGCGCTTGTCATCTGCCGCTTCACCAGCACGTTCCACTATTTGGAACCGGAACCTGTCTGCTGCAACGCTCCCATGGCAACCGTCTCGCGTAGCGCTAGCGCGAGCACACTCCCAAGTTCATACGAACCACGCCCGCAGCGCTTGCCGCGCCGGGACACTTTCTTCACGCCCTTTCTGAATGACAGCTACTGGCTGGTCGCGTGCACTGATGTGCACCCGATGCTGTGCATCCCTCGTCGTTTTTGCCGTGCCAATCCCATCCGTCGCAGGCGGGGCTTTTTGCGTTTCCTGCTGATCCTGTTCTTGTCGCCATTAGGCACCCAACCTGGGTGCCTAATGGCGACATGGCTGATGCGCGCTAGCCTTTCGGGAGGCTCCCCATGCTGTTCCTTGTCGGCCTCGCCGCACTCGCCTGCCTGTGGCTCAAACGGCTTTTGTCCACCTTGGTCCGGAACACCCATTCTAACCCACCATTGCTCGTCCTTGCTCAGTCATGTTCCTTGGCCCTGAACCGCCCGTAGTGCCGTGCACACTCCTACCAGCTAGGCCAGCAACTTGCTAATCATAGCGGAGCATCTCCTCCAACCCACGTATCAACAGCTCGGGACCCACCGTCCAGCCTGCCTGTCGATCTGGTCCCGGGGAACGGCAACCGTTGCGGCAGCACCGCCACCGAGCCGCTCCCCGAGCAATGAAGGCTTGTCGATCTGTAGCTCGTCCAGGCTACTATGTGAGCCATGGCGCCTCTGATCCATTGTTCCGTTGTGTCGCTTTCGTGCCCTGGCGGGCCGTGTGTCATCCGCCAGGGGTGGAGGCGGCGCCTTCACCCGCGACACGCCTGCCGGCATTGCGACGATCGCCGCTGCCGATCTCAGCCGCCACAGCCCTGCCGGCACGAGCATGCCGCTGGGCATGGGCATTGTCCAGGGTATTCTGGCGGTGCTCGCCGGCTATGTCACGCACGCGGCCCGCACTGCCGACGGCGTGTACGGCCAGATCACCGTACGGGGCGCGGGATCATCCAGCACCTACCAGCTGGACTGGGACGATGCCCGTCCGGAGCAGCGCTTCGGCGGCTTTGTGAACGGTCCGACCTACCACGCCGCGATGGTCGGTCTCGTGCGCTGTTACGCCCAGGCCGAGCGGAAGGAGAGTCGCGAGGTGCTCGAGCGCTGGGGCGACCTGCTCCGCGCGCTCGACCGGCACTATCCCCGCGCCGCCGGCAGTGGCGGCTGGGACGTGCATCAGCTGCGCGCGGCCTGCCAGGAAACGTCCACAACACGGGAGCTCCGTCAGGCAATCATCCGCGTGGCGGCGGCACTCACGGTGGTCTTGCATCACCGGTTAGCCAGCGCCGATCCGCTGGCCGTGCGTGAGCTGTTTGTGCAGTACGACAGCGTGCTGCTGGACGACGTTGCGCTCCAGCCGCTCGACACAGCGCCGCTGCTCACACTGCCCTGGACCTTGCCGGCTCCAGCAACCGCTGGCAAGGAAGAACCGGCAGCGCATGGCTCTGCCGCGAGTGATCCCACGACTGATCCGGACGTTGATCTCGATCTCCTTGATGACGCGGACGAGGCTGACGCGGACACCTCGGAAGCTGCAGCCGTAGCCGAGGCTGAGCCTCCATCGGCAGTGGCTGAGCCGGCAGCACCCAAAGCGAAACGTCGGCGCGGCAACGTGCCGACACCTGCTACACCACCAGTAACGTCACCACCCGTGCTGCCCGTCCGCAACGACCGTGTCACGCGCGCGGTCGCGCGTCCCGGCCATGTCTTTCTGTTCGGCGTGACGGCAACGGGCAAGACCACGCTGGCCAAGCACGCCGCAGCCGCGAACGGCTACGGCCTGAAACTGGTCGTGCTCAAGCCCGGCCTCAAGGACGACCTGCTGTACGGCACCTACGTCCGCACGGGTCGTGGCTGGCAGTGGCAGGACGGGCCGATCACGCGCTGGGCACGTCGTGCCGCCGCGGGCGAGCGCGTCGCGCTGATCCTGGACGAGCTGGCGCGCGGTCCCAAAGACCTCGTCGCCGGCGTGATGGATGTCCTGAACGAGTACAGCGCGGCGGATGTCGTAGCCCAGCGACTACCCTTACCTCCCGCAAATGGTCCGTACCACGTCGTCCGCGTCGTCGATACACAGGAAACCTTTGTCCTGTCCGTCAGCGCGGTCAAGATCATCGCGACGGCTAACCTCGGAGATAAGTATCAAGGGCTGGATCTGGGCGATCCGGCCTTCCGCCGGCGCTGGTCGGGCGGCTGGCTGGAGCTAGACGGCTACTCCGAGGACGAGCAGCGCACCATCCTGGCACATCACCTGGAGCTTCTCCCGCACAGCACGCTGATCACGGCGCTACTGCGGGTGGACAAGGCCGTGGGAGAGTACCAGCGCAAGGATGAGGCACTCGTGCTCCCGACCAATCTGGCACTGCTGATCACCTGGGGGCAGGAAGTGCGCCGCCTGTGCTCCGGTCGCGCCGGCACGCTGGATAGCCGCGTCAGCAGCGTGTTCACCACCGCTGCTCAGGACCTGTGGCTGGACATGGTGGTGCCGCTCCGGGGCGACCGCCGCGATCCCGACGTCTACCGCAGCCTGCTCGACATCGTGAACCGCAACGCTCCCAGCGCGCTGTAGTCCAATTCCCTTAAGCACATACCGCCCGGTGGGGACGTTTCGCCCCACCGGGGCGGTGCGTCGTCGCCGGGCAGCGAGAAGCAACAATGTCCGGAGCATCCGGACTGCCCTGGTGGGCCTGGCGCCGCGCTCGTGTGCGCCTCGACCAGTGGGTCAGAACCATCATCGATGACCGGCCCTACGCGATCCGCCTCGGCCCTGGTGAGGGCGCGTTTGTCGACTTCGCGAAGCGCGAGCTGGTCGTCGATCCCCAGTTCACTGTCCATTTCACATCTGACGGCCTGCGTCTCCCGCAGAGCTGGGGCGCCGCCCGCGTCGACCGACTGAGCCTGCTGCAGGTGCTGGCGGCGCGGGCGCAGGCCTACCACGAGGGCGGCCACGTCCGCTTCACCGACTGGCCCGTGCTCCGGGGGGAGACCCACCGCTGGCTGGTTAATAGCCTGGAGGACGAGCGCATGGAGCGGCTCACCGCCGCGTACTACCTGCCAGCCAAGCGGGACTTCGGTGAGCTGGGCCAGCGCTTCTGGCTGCGCGGCATGGATGGCATCGGCGCGACCGCCGATCCGACGACCGCGCTGCTTAACGCCTGCCTGTTTGTCCGCTGGGACGAGCGCCGTCCGCCTGACCAGTCGTCCCGACTCGTCCTGCCCGCTGCCGTCCAAGCGCTGTGGACCGAGCAGCTTGTTCCACTGGTGCAGCAGGCCTGGAGCGCAGCCTCCTGTGCCGAGGTTAGCCGGATTGCGCTCGAAATCCTGCAGCTACTGCGGCTGGATGCGCGCGACGACTCAGCGCCGCGACGGGAGCTACTGCGCGTCCGGCCGGACGTGCATGGCACCCGCCACGCTGACGACGTGCCCGACAGTGCGCCACCCAGCGGTCCACTGCCGCGTGATCTGGGACCCGACCCGGATGCCCACGATCCCTTGCTGAGCGCCGAGCGCGCCGACTGGGAGCCCAGCGCGGGCGACCTGTGGCTCCAGTCCTACCACGAGCTCGAGGCCGATGTCCGGGGCGATGTCCAGCGCCTGGCGGCTGAGCTGCATGTCGCCACGCCGGATATCGAGCCCGTGGTCAACGGACGGCGGGGCCGCTTCCACAGCCGGGCCTATGTCCGCTCGCGTGGCCAGACACCGGTCGTGCAGGCCGCCGACGAGGCCGACGCTCCCGCGGGCCTGGCGCTCCTGCTGCTGATCGACGGGACGGGCTCGATGGGCGGCAATCCGTATGGACTGGCGCCTCACGGCGGCCCGCTCGAGCCCGAGTGCTTTGCCGATGGCCGCATGCCGGCCGTGCGCCGCGCGGTGCTGCATATCGAGCGCGCCTGTGCCCATGCGGACGTGCCGCTGGCGATTGGCTTTGCGCGCGATCAGGCCTATCCATCGCACCGTCCAGCGCGCGGCGGTGTGTACGAGTACTATCGCGAGCCGGTCGTCTGGATCAAAACGTTCGACACGCCGCCTCACGCCGAGGGACCGCGCGCATTAATTGCCGGCATCTACGGCGATGCCCAGTGCGAGGCCGTGTCGCGCTCGCTCCGCCAGGTGCAGCCGCTGCTGCTGGCGCGTCCGGAGCCGACCAAGCTCATTATTTATATCCACGATGGGGCGCCGACGGACGAAACACCTGCGAGCGTACGCGCGACCGTGGAGGCGGTACGGCGGAGCGGCATTGGCGTGATCGGCCTATTTATTGGCGACCAGGCCGACCTGCCCAAGATGGAGGCAATCTTCGGTCACGACACCATTGGTGTTGCCACGGGTCGTGACCTCGCACCACGTCTGGCCCGCATTCTCAAACGCTATCGCAGCCGGTAACCGCCCGGATGAGGGTATTGCTATGCCCGGCGGCGGTTGCCGGGCATGTTCACGTGGGACATCACTATGCATGACATCATGACCCTGACGGCACCCGCCTCGACTCCAGGTACGCATACACAGGGCATTACGCTCAGCATCTCTGCCGTCCGGCGGATGCTGACGTGCGGTGAGAGCGAGCGACTGGTCCGCGCGGGCCACCGCCAGCAGCCCAATGCCGCGCTGTGGTACGGCCGCATCGTTCACGAGATCATTGCGCTGGGCTACCGCGGCGCTGATCTCGAGCTGGCGTTTGGGGAAATCTGGACGCGCGAGTGCGGTGGTATTCTGCCGCTCCTCGACCAGTGGGCGGAGCTGCACGACGACCGGATCGTCCACGGCGGCAGAGCGGGCAGCAAAGCCCGTACCGCATGGGAAGCGGCGCATCCCGCGTATGCGACCTTGACGGCGGCGATTGCGGCCTACCAGGAGCGCGTGCTGGGGCACTACCGCTGGAGCAAGACCGGCAGCGTGGCCGACTATTACCATCGCTGCCGGACACTGATCAAGCATCACGCCCACGAGCTATTGCTCGGCGGCGCCGTGCTGGTCGAGGGAGCGTTGGTGGACGACCTGCCCGAGGGGAGCACAGTGCGGGCGGAAGCGCTGGAGCTTGGTGGCTTCGACGAGGGCGACGAGACTCGGCGCTATGCCCGGCTGGCAGGAACACTGGGCCGCGTCCGCGTGGTTGGCGTGCCTGATGTCGTCGCCTACGATGCCGCCACGAACGTGTGGCGGGTAGCAGACTACAAGACGGCCAAGACGCAGCTCACGGCGCAAGACCTCTACGACGATGCGCAGCTGCGGCTGTATCTGCATCTGCTCGTGGAGGCCGGGATTATTCCGCTGGGCGCGCGCGTGGAGATCGGTCACCTGTATCTCGGGGCTGCGGTCACTTGACATGCTCCCTGGAAGAAGGAGCGCTGCATGAGTTAGAATCTCCGCAGAACGTGGAGGTTCTGGATGAAGAAGGGCCAGTTTACCGAGGAGCAGATCGTTCGCATCCTGCAGCAGGCTGATCGAGGTACGCAAACAATTGGGGCGATTTGTCGCGAGCATGGCATCTCCGAAAACACATTCTATCGCTGGCGACAGAAATTCGGGGGACTCGGCGTTGCCGAAACGCAACGGCTACGCGACCTGGAAAAAGAGAACGCCCGCCTGAAGCGACTCCTCGCCGAAAGCCGGTTGGAGCTGGATGCAGCGAAGGAGTTGCTCGCAAAAAAAGAGGACGCGCTCCCGAGCGCCGGGACGGGGCGAAGTTTCTGATAGGGCGGGGCGTATCGGTGCGGCAAGCGTGTCGGCTCCTGGGCTTGTCCCTCTCCAGCTTCTACTTTCAGCCGCGGCCGACCCGGAACACCGTGCTTGTGGAGCGCTTACAGCAGATTGCCAGGAAGCATCCGCGCTATGGCTACCGCCGTGCCTATGCCTTGCTGCGTCGTGACCTGGTCGTCAATCATACACGGGTCCATCGACTCGGGAAACAGGAAGGATTAGGGCTCAAACGACGCATCCGACGGCGACGTCGAGGGATTGGCACAATGCCTCTAGAAGCGCTCTATCCCCGGCACGTCTGGACGTACGATTTCGTGCATGATGCCTGTATGAATGGACGGAAGCTCAAACTGCTGACGATCGTGGATGAGTACACCCGCGAGGCTCTGGCGATCGAGGTCGCTGGATCGATGAACTCACGAGACGTCACGCCGGCGCTCAGCCGCCTGTTTCACCAGCACGGGGCGCCGAAGTTCTTGCGGAGTGATAATGGCCCGGAGTTCCTGGCGAAGCTCCTGCGCACGTGGTTAACAACACAAGGAACCAGCACGATGTACATCGAGCCGGGCAGTCCATGGCAGAATGGCAAAGGCGAAAGTTTCAACGGGCGGTTCCGCGACGAATGCCTGAATGCGGAAGTGTTTCTCAATCTGGCTGAAGCCAAGGTTCGCATTGAAAGCTGGCGGCAGCAATACAATACCGAGCGACCGCATAGTAGCTTAGGCTACCGGACACCATACGAGTTCAAACAAGCTGCGGGATTCTAACTCACAAAGTGTTTCTTACAATGGGGGCAGGTCACCATCGCTTATTCCGCGTGGTAGAGGACAGTGCAGTGGTTGTGGAACGCCGCTGAGCTCGGGCGTTCGGCGGCTTCTCAACCCCTACATTCTCTGCTACAATGCTCGCGTGTTAGGCAGTGTATCTATACAGAGATACATCAGACGAAATGTTTATGAAGTCGGCACCCATAATTAATAGTTCGGCATCATCGACTCTCTTATTGGAAACGAAACATGGGTGTCAAGA
>JADDQE010000023.1 GCA_016781525.1 bacterium
ATTATGTCCAAGGTTTTACACCTACATCGAGTCAGCGCCCTCGTCGGGAACCGGGTCATCCGCAGCGCCGGCCAAGGCTAGCGAAGTGGGAGCCACGGCGGCTTCCGCGTCGACCGCGGGAAGCTGGATTGTGAAGCGCGTGCCCGCATTCACCACGCTATCGACGGTGATCGTGCCGTGGTGCTGCGTTATGATTTGCTGGCAGATCGGCAGCCCGAGCCCGGTGCCCATTCCCGCAGCCTTTGTGGTAAAGAACGGATCAAAGATGCGCGCCAGAACGTGCTGCGGCATTCCAATGCCCGAGTCAGCTACATCAATGCAGACCAAATCGGCCTGATCACGCGTGGTGATTTCAAGCGAGCCGCCCTGTGGCATCGCATCGAGCGCATTTACGATCAAGTTCATCAGGACACGCCGCAGCTCCGTCGGATTACCAGGAACGAGCCGAGCAGACTGGAACAGCGTCTGTGGAGTTAGTCGTTCACGCCAGCGGGCTTGCGTCATCGTCAAGGCGTCCTGAACCAATACGCTGACGTCAACCCGCTCGATCGGTGTCCCAGACTGAACACCGCCGAACTCGCGGATCCGCTTGATCATCGCTGCGCTGTCTTGCGCGGCAGCCTCGACTGCTCGCAGCATCGCAACCCGTTCGGGATCAGTTTCGTCCAGCAGCAGGAGCTGTGTGTTGCCCAGAATACCCACGAGCGCGTTATTGAAGTCGTGGGCGACCTCGGAAGCAAGCTCGCCAAGAATGCGGAGCTTTTGGATGCGGGCCATTTGCTCGTGTGTGCGCTGTAGCTCCTCGAGTACTGCCTTAATTTCCGCCAGCGAGCCCTCTGCATCTGCCCGAAGGACCCGCTCACGCTCAAAGCGCTGCGCATGCTCAACCGCCTGCGCGCCTTGACTCGCAAAAAGCTCCAGCAACTGCTGGTCCTGAGCCGTAAACCGTGTATCGGGCGTCGTACAGCCTAAACCCAGAACACCCACCACTTGCTCACCGCTGCGCAGCGGAACGCAAAGCACGGCCCGCCAGAGCATGGCGGAATAAGCGTCGGCACGCAGGGTCCACTGTTGATAGTCGTCGAGATTGATGCTTTGTCCCCATTGCGCGACACGACCCGCCACGCCCTCGCCGATTTTGATCCGTGTTCCCACCAATTCCTGAGGCGCGTTCACGGTCACGGTCAATACCAGCTCCCCGCGATCATGGTCGACCAGATGGATCCCGGCGTTGTCGGCGTGCATCAGCATCAATGCACGCTGCGCGATACTTGTCAGAACCTGGGCCAGCTGTTGGTGGGCGCTAACCGCCATCGCATTCGCGTACAGCGCTTCCATTTCAACTGTCCGCCGCTTTACGTGCTCAAGCAACTGCGCCGTCGCGATGGCTTGGGCAGCTTGAGCGGCGAGAAGCTCCAAGAGCCGCTGATCTGCCTGGCTCAGCTGCTTTCGCGTACCAATGTGGGCAACGGCAAGCGTGCCGATTGGCTGTTGCTGCGTAACTAGTGGGACGGCCAACACGACGCCGAACTCGGCGAAGGCGTACGCGTTGTCACGCTCTGGCCAATCGGAGTACCGCTCAATGCGTAGGCTTTGCTGGAGCTCAAGTACCCGTCCAACCAAGCCCTGCCCCACAGCAATCCGCGTCCCAATTAGTGCAGCCGGTAGGTTTACGGCGACCCTGAGCTCAGCCTCACGACCATTCGGTAAAAGCAAGTAAATACTCGCGGTATCCGCGTTGAGCAAGAGGCAGGCACGGTCGGCGATCGCTTGCAGCACGGTCGCAAGGTCATGCTGCCCGTTGATCTCGATAGCCATCTGGCATACGATCTCGAGCTCCTGCCAGCGCTGCACCTCGATGGCTCGTCCACTTGTAGCAGGCAGCTTCGGCGCCGCAGCAACGGTAACCTGCTCCCCCCCGGGGTTACGACGCGCCGCTACGGCTACCCGCCCCAGGGCAAGGCCTACCGCTGCAGCGTAGGCGGTAAGCTGGAGCCGCTCAGCCGAGCTCCATGGGCCGGCAGCGTGGAAGCCGAGGCAGAGGAATGCCAGGTCAGACCCATAAGCTATCGGTAGCAGAACGCAGCGACCGGTCTGGATTGCCAGGCCGCGCAGTATTTCCTGTTGACGAGCTTCAAGGCCGCTAAGTGACGGCTGGAAGACGGGATGCTTGCAATCGCTCAAAGCAGTCCAGATGTCTGGGATTTCGAGCGACTCGACACAGGACTGCGATGTGAACCAACGGAAGGATTGCCCCAGGCCAGGCGGAACGACAAGAGCCGCCCAGTCGTGCTCAAGGAGCGCCGGCAAATGAGCTTGAAGTGCGACGAACACTCCCTCCGTATCGCTCGCACCTCCGAGCGCTTGCAGCAAGGGCACCAGCTGGTTTTCGGCAGCCAGTGGTTGATGCCGCTGGACCCGGCGGAGGCCACCGCGGAGACGAAGCAGCGGCGCCTGGCGGCGGATAAACATGCGATCTTCTCCAGTAGCTGTGGTCAACGGTACATTCAACGTCGTAGGGGACACTGCAGCGATCGAGCAGCGCGAAGGGGGCGCGCCTTCCTTTGTTGAGTATAGCAAGCGGCATGGTCCAATCAATGCTCAGCCGCAGCCGTCGGTCACCTCATTCGGCCACGGAAGGTCAGGGATGTTTCCGTGCCGATCCTGATTGAGCGGGTGAGACAAGCGTGAAGCGGCAGGGACGTCGCCTGAAGCCTATAGGCCTGTCGTTTGGAGGCGGTTAACAATTCCCGCCAGAAACAATGACACAGCGGCGTAGACTAGCAGCTCCTGGCGCGAGGTACGGCCCCGCGTGAAGGAAAACGCGGCCGGAAGACAGATAACCGCGACAATTCCATAGAGTATATGGAGCCAGCTTCGCGCTAGTCCGGAGCTACCTCCGAGATACAACAGCACGCCTAAAATGCCCTCGAAAACGAGAACGCCCTCGCCAATCGCGACTGCGCCAAGATACGAACCGCTCACGCCCTGGCCCCGAAAAAAACTCCATAGCCCCCAGATGCCGAGGGCTAGCATGAAGAGTAGCGCCGTATTACTTAATCCGGTGTGCAAGACTCGAAGAAGTTGCATGAAATCCTCGTGCGGATATCGGGATCGTCGACAATGCGGGCAGAAGCACAGTTGCTGGTCGCAGCCTGCTACTGTATTGCCCTGCCGTTACCGAGCCGACATCTACCCACATTTGAACGCCACATAAGAGACGCGTCGTGGCCTGCAGGCAGCCGGACCTAGCCCACGCTTACGGCAGTACACACATGAGCATTATAAAATGTTTTTGCGCGACCCGCGTCCATCGAGCAGCACCCGTAAGGCCACGGGTGGCCGCGGTCTCGCCGAGTGACCGGTGGCCATTTGGCGGAAGTCCGGGCACACCAAAAGTGCCTGTCTGCCGCAGCTTGATGATACTGTTCCGCCTTAGGTTGGGAGTTACGGTTATGGAGCAGGCGCCTCGACCAACGTGCTGCTTAGCCAGCCTTCACGGCTAGCACCGTCCGTCAGCCGAACACGGTACCACAAGCGATCTTCGACCGTACGGCTTTCAAGCACCGTCGCAGCCTCACCTACCGCCACCTGCCCGATAATGGTCTCGGGAATAATTCGCGGCTCGGATCGCAAATTACCCGTGGATACAACCCTTGTAATCGGCAATGCAGCCGGAGCAGGAGTAGGGACACGGGCCATGGCTGTGGCGGTTTGGTCCGCGTAGTACTTTTCCCACAGTGGTGTCGCCGTCAACGCTTGCGCGTGCACTTGTGCCTGGTACTGCTCCACGCCGTAGAATGCGCCAACGGCGATAATCGCCAGAAAAGCGAGTACCAGCGTCAATGTAACGAACAGGCCGAGCGGCCCGCGGCGTCGCTGCGCATTACGACCAAAGTTACGCTCCCAGTCTGAGCTGTGGGGCTTGTTGGGCATGACTCATAACCTCATTAGCACAACCTACGTCCAGGGATCAGGGGATAGACGAGGCAACCAACAACGGCGGGACTGTTTCACGGAGTCCGTGCAGGCATTGTGGCATATTGTACCGAAAAAGAAAGTCTCCTTCGCGAGCATCCTTTCAGCATGTCGTCAGAAGGGACCGTGGTCCGTCTGCTATACTTTGGAACGTGAAGCATCAACGACTTGGCTCGCTTGCCCTACGCTTAGGGGCACGCATCGCGCTACTGGGGTGTGCGCTGGCCCTCTTTGCCGCGAGCGTATGGTGGGATAATGCCGCCAATCGTGGGATCACCACCAGCGCAGAGCCAATCCCATATGCGGATGTGCCTCAGGGTGGCGTCAACACCTACAACCTGCATGCCGAGGTTGTCTTTCGGCCGGATGGCTCAATCGATCCCCAGAACAATGTAAAGCGGACCTTTGAGATGATCGCGACTGCTGGCATACACTGGGTCCGCGTGCAGTTCCCCTGGGAAGACATCGAGGTTGGAGGCAAGGGTAACTTTATTGACACACGCCCGGCGAGTGCAGGCGCGAGCACGTGGGCCAAGTATGACTACATCGTGAGCGAGGCCCGACGCAACGGCCTCGAGCTCCTTGTCCGGCTCGACACGCCACCCGACTGGGCACGAACGACGGCGCTCGCCTCACCTGAGATCATTGCGGCGCGTGCAGCAGGCCGCTACCCCTTGACGGGACCACCTGATCGCTACGAGGATTACGCCGACTTCGCCGCAGCCGTTGCCGCGCGTTACCGTGCCGACCTACGCTTCTTCCAGCTCTGGAACGAGCCAAACCTGCCAGGCGAGTGGAACTACCGCCGACAAGATCCGGCTGAGCTAGTTGCACTCCTCCGCATCGCACGTGAGCGTATCAAAGCGGTGCATCCCGACGCCGTGATCGTCTTTCCGGCACTCGCTCCGACCGATGGTCGCAGTGATGGCGTCAACGACCTTGAATATCTTCAAGGGGTGTACGACGCTGGCGGCCAGCCTGTCTTCGACATTATGTCGGCGCAGCTCTATGGGCTGGGACAGCCTCCAGATGAGCACCGCTATATCAGACCCGGCCAGTCGCTCCTCCAGCCGATCGATACCAAGGCCGATGTCGGACGGGTCGTGCTCTTGCGCGAGATCATGGAGCGTAATGGCGATAGCGAAAAGGCCGTGTGGGTCAGCGAGCTTGGGTGGAACAGCGCACCCAAGTCGTTGGGCGAGGCGGCGTTACGCTGGGGCGAGCCGGTCTCGGAGGAGCGCAAGGGCGAGTACCTGGTGGGAGCAATGCAGCGGGCGCAGCGTGAATGGCCATGGATGGGCGCTATGTGCATCTGGATATTCCGCTTTGGCGGCCCCGCACCCGATCCAGGCGATCCAACACCATACTTTCAACTTGTCGATTTTAGTTTTACGCCGCTGCCGGCCTACACCGCCGTCAAAAACTACTTAACGGCTGGCACCCCGTCGCCACCGGCCACCAAGAGCTCGCTCCCAGTCGTCGCGACCGCCGGAACCGCGCTGTTGGTACTCGGAACAAGCGGCTATTTGTTTGCTGCGCTCTCGGAGCTGCTAAGGGGGCGCGCGGCGCGCTTACCACGGCGGCATCGAAGGTTGCGGTTCCCTCAGCCTCGCTGGGCTGCCAACAACAGCCTGATGCTCGGGCTGCTCGGGCTAAGCCTGGCGTTCTTGTACTGGGCCTCGACCGTCCAGGAACGCGGCCAGCTTCCGGTATCCGCCGCAGGTGGACTCGTATTCTTGGGTCTCGCGCTGCTCCGACCCGACCTCGCACTGCTGCTGGTTCCAGCGACCGTCCCGCTCTACCTCGCGCCGAAGGGCATCTGGGATGAGGAATATGGGCTGCGGCCCGCGGGCGTGCTCTTCCCACTCCACGAGTTCGTATTGTGGTGTGTCGTCGTCGCCACCATGTTTCGTACCATGCTCAGGCGTGGACGAGCAGCAGCAAACGGTCGTCCGCGAGCGCTGCTTGAGCGACAGCTGCAAAGCCTATGGCCCGTCCTCTTGTTTTTGCTTGCGGGAACCCTGGGTGTCGTGGTCGCCGTGGCCCGGGGGGTAGCGCTGCGCGAATGGCGCTGGCTGATTCTAGAGCCGCTCCTGTTTTATGCGCTGGTGCGCTACTGGGGCCGCGACACGGACATCCGCTTGCGCCTTGTCGCCGCATGGCTTCTTACGGGTGTTTCCGTCGCAGGAATTGGTTTACTACAGCTGGTTGGGCTTGATCTCACGGCGCTATTGCCACAAACTGGCTGCTTCAGCGATCGAGTGGTGCTCGCCGAGGGGGGAGTGCAGCGGATCAGCTCGGTATACTGCCATCCCAACAATCTGGGGCTTGCCCTTGGTCGCTTGTGGCCTGTTCTCGCCGCGTTTGCGTTGCTCCGCTGGACTGGACGAGAAGCGGCGGGCGGCCGGGATCAACTACCAATCTTTCGGGGCCGCGTTGCCCCAGCTCTGGCCGCAGTTATCTGTCTAATGGCGATTGGCGGGTCCTTCTCGAAAGGGGCATGGCTCGGAGCCTTCGCAGCCCTCGTCCTTCTGGGCTGGCTGCTGGTGCAACGGAGAGCCGTAGCTGGCAAGGTAGTGCTCGTGATAGCAGCTATTGGGGCGTTGGGGATCGTAGTCCTTGGGCTGGCCTTCGGCGTTGAGCGGCTCAACCCACTTGGCGGCTCGTCGGGAGCGCGAGTAGAGCTGTGGTCGTCCGCCATACGCATGCTGAGAGACCATCCACTCACGGGCATAGGTCTCGATCAGTTCTATCATTATCGCAACGCACCCGAATTCGGCGACCGCTATATTGACCCAGCCGCGCGTGCTACCACGGAACAGTTCGCAGCTCACCCGCACAACCTATTCCTGAATCTTCTGCTGCGGACGGGAGTGCTGGGAGTGGTAGCAATGGGATGGCTCCTGCTCCACTTCTTCCACGCTACTCGCCGCAGTCGGAGCGGCACTGACGGTGACGAGGCATTGCGCCTCGGCTTGGTAGCGGGAATGGTTGCTGCCCTTGTGCATGGACTGGTCGATAATTTTTATTTTGTGCCGGATCTTGCGTTCAGCTTCTGGTTGATGCTGGGCCTCGCTTCAACACTCCTTGGAGGCACCTATTCCGGCCATGCAGCCGACGCCGAAGCGGAACAGCCTGTAGGCGTGCTAACCCCTGACGACCTAGTCAGCGCCTGAGCGTGCCGATCAAGCAACACCACCTCGCCCCAGCGCTGAGGCCGCCGGGAGCCACACGGAGACCGGTCGTTCGTGACTTGGGTCTAGCGGTGGCAGACCAGCGTGGTGCGCTGTTGCCCTACTTTCAGGTCAGCTGCTAAGGGATATCACTCCGTAGCATAGCCAGGTTGGCTTGTGCTCACCTGCAGATGGCGGTAAGCTACCACCGCGCTGCGCCGCCTAGCATACCAGTTGGACAGCTAAATCGCGAGAGGAACACCCTAGCGTGCCGTTCGTACGACCTTGGCCTTTGGAAGTGGCCTAAGCTTCAGGTGTGTAAGGACGACTGGCAGCCAGGTGTCGTGGACGACATACCGTGATCCATCGTATCGATCATAAGTGAGGCGAACAATGACGGATCTTTCGCAACCAGGCCCGAAACACCCGCGCACGCTCGCCCTGATCGCGCATGACCGGATGAAGGATGCAATGCAGGCTTTTTGCGTCCAGCACCGCGATACCCTGGCGCGCTTTGAGCTGATCGCGACGGGGACAACCGGCCAGCGTATTGCCCAAGCGACCGAGCTGCCAGTCACACGCTACTTATCCGGCCCAGTGGGAGGTGACGCGCAGATTGCCTCCCGGGTCGCCGTTGGCGATGTAGAGGCGGTGATCTTCCTGGTCGATCCGCTGTATGCCCACCCGCACGAGCCCGATATCCAGAGCTTGTTACGCGTGTGCAACGTACATAATGTTCCGCTCGCGACCAACCTCGCTACGGCGGTTCTTGTCGTCCATGACCTCGCGCGCCGCGGCTTGGAGGGCAGCGCGCCGATGTCACCCATCACTTAATTAGAAACGATGCCAGCACTTTTGACCTTCCTGCGCGGCAAGCGCTGATCCCTAACCTGGTTCCGTGGGAGCAGCTTACGAACGCGCTCAGCCTCAATATTATCGCCTGGCAGATGGCCATGATTGTCGGCCCAGCTCTTGGTAGCCTCTTACTTGGATGGCGCAGGAAAGCCGATGTGGTCTACGCCGTCGATGCGCTTTCGTTCTGCGCCGTCATCCTGTCGCTGCTGTTCATGCGGACCCATCGTGCATCAGCGGCAGCCAATGGAGCGCGGCCAGCGGTCTCACTCAGCGCTGCGCTCGAGGGGCTGCGCTTTGTACGCAAT
>JADDQE010000058.1 GCA_016781525.1 bacterium
CTTACGCCGCCACAAGAGTACTGAGCCTTGTCGTACCTGTTGTACTAACGCAGTTGCTTGACCCGGCGGGACTGCCTCGCTATCCTGCTGGAGAGAAACTTCCGCTGTGAGCGTATCGTGATACTAGACATCGAAACGACCAATCTGCTGCTTTGCACGCTCGCGAATGAACAGTTTGCCCTGCCCATGACCGAGGTGCGCGAAGTCGTTCGCTGGCGGGTGCCAACAGCAATTCCTGGTACGCCCCAGCCAATACTAGGGGTTATTCATCATCGCGGCATGGTACTGCCGGTGCTTGATCCCCGCTTGCTGCTTGGCATCGCCCAGTCCCCGCCGACGAGGAGTACTCGGCTGTTGGTTGTGGAGCAGTCCGGCATCCATGCCGGGCTGGTCGTGGATGCGGTGGTTGACATTGTCGACGTTGAAACCAGCGTAATTGAACCGGCGCCTGCCTCGATCTCCGCGGCCCATGCCCAGTTCCTTGGTGGTCTGTTCTTTTCCGCCGGCCAGCCCGTCGCACTTATGACACTTTCCGCGGTTTATGCGGCGGTGACAGCAGCAAATGCAGGCGGATAACGGCATTCTGCTCGTGGTCTCGGGTGGGCAGCGTTACGCTGTGATGCGCCGCCAGGTGCTGGCGCTTACCCGTGCAGGGACCACACCCTCTGCCGTCTCGCTGGCCGTGAGCTTCGGCCGTACGACCTCATTGGATGAACGCTATACGCTAACCGTCGCCGGGGGGGTAGCTGAGACGCTGATCCAGTGTGAACAGGCCGATTTGCGGGAGGCTCTCCCGCAGCTTGCTCTTCCAGCTTGGCTCGCACAGCTCGCTCATCCAGCTGTTGTCGGGCTGGTTCTCGACGATACCGACCTTATTCCTTTGGTTGATCTGGCGCAACTTGCCCTTGAGACTGGATACACAGCCGCATGAATCTGTCGATTGTACAACGCTTAGTCCCGGCCATGGCCTCGAATGACTCCGACGACGCTTCTCGCTACCGTCCGCTAGTGCAGGCTCTCTCGCTGGGTACGTCCATCGGCTTCGGCGCCATGGCGCTCGTGATCTCGTTGGTGATGGCTCGCACAGGTGAGGCGAATCTGGTGTATCCAGCTGCCGTCTCGTTTGCTTCGGCCTGTTTTGCGATCCTTGGGCTGCTCATTGCACGTCAGTATGTGCGGCTGGCTGGGCGGCTTGGCCTGATCTACCTTATCATCGGTATCTCCGTGTCGATCTGGTCGTACAACGGCGTCACCGGTCCGGTGCCGATCTATTACGTTTTGCCGATTATCTTAGCGGGGCTCATGAGCGGGATTGGCGAGAGCGCAGTCGTCGGCGTGATCGTGGTGCTGTGCTACCTTGCCTTGGCGCTCCTCGAAGGCCTTGGCATTGTTCTGCCGAAGCGGGTCGAGAACCAAAGCCTCAATCTACTCTTCAGCACGCTCAACTATCTCATTACCTTCGCGCTCGTTACCGTCACCATTAAGATTTCGACGCGGACGCTTGATAACAGCTCGACTCAGGCCCGCAACTGGGCTCAGGAGCTGCTGGTGATCAACCAAGCACTGCGCGACAAAGATACCCAACAGATCGAGCTGGCCGCCGAGCTCTCCGCTGCCGCAGCTGAAATGTCGGCAACCTCGCAGCAGCAGGCGAGCGGCGCAACGGAGCAGGCATCCGCCGTCGCCGAGGTGACCTCGACGATCGAGGAACTGGGCTATACCTCGCGCCAGATCGCTCAGTCGGCCGAGCAGGTCAGCGACGCCGCCAGCGCCACGATGGAAAATCTTAGTCAAGGTCAGGGCGCTGTCGACGAAAGCGTCGCCGCCATGGAGCGCATCAAGAGCAAGGTCCAGGACGTGGCCACGCGTATCTTGGCCCTTGGCGAGCGCTCACAGCAGATCGGCGAGATTATTGACCTGATCGACGACATCTCCGATGAGACCCATCTGCTCTCGCTCAACGCCGCGATTGAGGCGGCCGGGGCAGGCGAGTATGGCCGCCGCTTCGCCGTGGTTGCCGCCGAGGTCAAGAACCTTGCGAATCGCACCATTGCCGCGGCGAAAGATGTCAAGAGTGTTGTCGCTGAGATCCAGTCGGCGACTTCAGCCGCCGTCATGGCTACCGAAGAGGGCGTCAAAGAGGTCGAGCGGGGCGCGCTGCTGGCTAACCGCGCCGGCCAGGTAATGGACACGATCGTTATTATCGCCAGAGAAAACTATGGTTATCCTGTCCGGCTTCGTTGGTCTCCCCCCGCTCTGAGAAGCCATCATCGTGATGATGGCCGAGCGTACGGTTCAGTCGTCGCAAGAGATTAGCCTGGCGACTTCTCAGCAGCAGACGGCTAGTGAGCAGGTCGTGGAAACAATGCGCGAGGTTGCCGAGGTGTCGCGGCAGACGGCCGCGGGCTCGCGCCAAATGGCTGAAGCCGCCGCTACCTTGACCGCCATCGCCGAACGGCTGCATGGCTTGAACAACAAGGCTTAGCTCCGAAGAACAGCGAGCAAAGAACACAGAATAGCGGGTCAACTGCTTGCTCTTGTGCTTGGTTCGCTGTTCTTTGTTCTGTACAGTATGGATCTTAGCGCTTTCTACGCCCAATTTCGTGACGAAACAGCCGACAACGTCCGGACGATTGCCGATGGGCTGCTGCAGCTTGAGCGTTCACCGGAGGATCGTGCGACGCTGGATGGCGTCTTTCGGGCCGCGCATACGGTAAAGGGGTCGGCACGCCTGCTAGGCTTCACTCCCGTGGCCGGCGTGGCCCACGCGATGGAAAGTCTGCTAGGCGCCATGCGTAGTGGCTCCGTTCGTTTGTCTCCGGAGCTCAACGACTTGCTGCTCCAGGCCAACGACACGTTGCTGACGTTGGCGACGGCGGCGAGTGAAAATCGAAGCGTTTCGCTCGATACCGCCAGTCTGACGACCCGTCTCGAGCAAGCTGCGTCTGGTAGTTCCGCGTCTATCAGCACGACGGGTGAGCCCGCAGCAATGCCGGAGCCGACGAGCACCGCGGTCCCACCGCCATCACTGTCGGCGCTGGATGTGCCGGAAGCCGTTACCCAACCCTCGACACCAACGCCTGCGATTCAAGAGCCGCTACTTTCCCCGAACGCGGCCTCGGACGAACCTGCTATCCCTAAGGCGCTCACTGCCAAGCCTGACGTCGCTACTCAGGTGCAGTCCGCAGGGGGTGGCGGTACCAAGCAGCGCGCCACTGTGCGAGTTCGAGTCGACCGGCTGGACCGCCTGCTGGCAGTTGCGGGTGAGCTAACCGTGGGACAGCAGGCCGATAGCTTACATCTGGACAGCCTACATCAGTTGAACGTGCTCGTTACACAGCAGCAGCAGCTGATGCACGCGCTGGCCAGCGAGCTGGGCAATGTGCGGCTTGCCAATGCCCAGCGCCAAAGCCTGCTACACCACCTCGACGATCTGCGAGCCCAAACTGGTGAGCTTGGCCAGCTGCTGCGCGTGCAGCAAGAAGCCTATCTCCGTCGCTCCACGGTACATGCGCAGCTCGTCGAAGAGCTGGAGGCCGAGGTTTTTGCTGCGCGGCTTGTACCGGTCGCTACGATTTTTTCGACCCTTCCGCGGGCAATTCGCGAGCTGGCCCGTAGCCTCGACAAACAGGTTGAGCTTGAGCTGCAAGGCGAGGAGACCGAGGCCGATCGCAAGGTCCTGGATGCGCTGAGCGATCCGCTCCTACATATGGTGCGCAACGCCGTGGATCATGGGCTGGAGCCGGCAAGTGACCGCGTTGCATCTGGCAAGGGGCCAGTTGGCCACCTAACAATCGCGGCCATTGCTGAGCATGGGCAAATCCGGATTGCTGTTTCCGACGACGGGCGGGGGATGGACCCAGTCAAGCTTCGGGTGGCGGCGGTGCGTAAGGGGCTGCTCGACGAGCAGTCAGCGCTTGCGCTGAACGATGCCGAGGCGCTGGAGCTGATTTTCATGCCTGGCTTTTCGATGAGCCCGATTATCACAGACGTCTCCGGCCGTGGTGTCGGAATGGATGTGGTTCGATCACGAATGGTCGAGCTAGGCGGTCAAGTCGTCGTGGACAGCCGGATTGGTCTTGGCACGACGATAACCTTGGTACTGCCCGTCTCCTTGATGACATCGCAGGTGCTGCTGGTGGAGGCCGGCAAGCAGCTGTGGGCTGTTCCATCGCGTAGCTGCCAGGCGGTACTGCGGCTTGATCGAGAAAGTGTCTACCATGTCGATGGGCAGCCGCTGGTCCAACACGAGGGCAAGACCGTCCCGCTGGTCGCCCTCGCCGACCTACTCGATCTAGCTTCAGGCTCAACGAGCTATGTCGCACGCAACCACGCGCTGCTGGTCGGCTCCGTCCGTCCGATCGCCGTGCTTGTGGATCGCCTTGTGGACGAGCGTGAGGTGGTGGTCAAGCCGCTCGGGCCGCTCTTCGGAGCCCATCCGGTTGCCGCTGGCATCGCGCCCCTTCCCGATGGCTCGCTTGCCGTGGTCATTAGCGCGCAGGGACTCGTGAACCGGACCCGTAAAGCTCGTGTTCCGACGGCCGCGAGTACTCGGAAGGCCAGCGCGCATCGCCTGTTGATTACGGATGACTCCTTTACGACGCGTGAGCTACTGCGCTCGATCCTGCAGTCGGCGGGCTACCATGTGACAACTGCAATTGATGGTCAGGACGCCTTGGATAAGCTGCGGGCCGATGGTGGCTTCGATCTGGTGGTAAGCGATGTCGAGATGCCACGGCTCGACGGCTTTGGGCTGACTGCCAGCATTCGTAGCGATCCGAGCCTGGCGCATGTGCCCGTGATTATTGTCACGAGCTTGCACTCCGACGAACATAAGCGTCAAGGGGTTACCGCGGGTGCTCAGGCTTATATCGTCAAATCGCAATTCGACCAATCGAATCTGCTGGCTGCTGTCCGTGAGCTCCTCGGCGCTGTCTCCTAACAGTGGGCGTCGTTCACGTTCTGTCCTTACCCGGCATCCAGCCCGAGGCCGCCTGCAACCGCAGGCGGCTTTGGCTTGTGCGGAGCTGCGGGCGAGCGAGGCAACCCGTCGTCCTCCTCGCGCTCGTCAAAACGGCGTGACCCGACTAGGCTCCAGTACTATACCCAGCCCACGTACTTTCCCGTATTCTGCACTCCAGCGCAGAGCGTGTCCAAGCGATGAGCAGGCCCACGTCACACGCGCGTCGATCTTACCTTTTCCATCCGAACACTGTGACAAGGCCAGGACTAGTGCACGCGCTGCCGATGTTCGCGTGCTGGAGGGTTACATGAGCGCGACCATTCTGATCGTCGATGATAGCAAGCTGGTGACAGACATCGTCAAAATGCGTCTGGAAATGTACGGCTACGAGGTCCAGGTTGCCTACAATGGCGAGGATGGCCTGAGCCGGGTTAACGATGTAATGCCCGATCTGATTGTGCTAGATGTGCAAATGCCTGGTATCGACGGGTACGAAGTATGCCGCCGCGTGCGTGAGCAGCCGGCTCTGGAAGATCTGCCGATCATTATGCTGACGTCGATGGACGATCGCCGGGCTGGCTTTGAGGCTGGTGTCGACGACTACCTCAACAAAGACTTGGATCTACTGGATTTGCCGAATCGGGTCAAAGTTCTATTAGGCGTGTAGGCCAACCCCCTCCTTCACTCCTCGAAACAATCACGCTATGCCAATCCGTGTGCTGATAGTTGATGACTCTATGCTAATGCGCCGTGCGCTCACGATGCTGCTTGCCTCCGATCCAGAGATCGAAGTCGTGGGAACGGCACGCGACGGCCGCGCGGCAATTGAGCAGGTCGCCACGCTGCGCCCGGACGTGATCACGATGGATGTGCGAATGCCGGTGATGGATGGCTTGGAGACGACCGAGCATATCATGGCCTACTACCCAACACCCATCCTTGTGCTCACGGCATCGCTGTCACGCTTTGATATCGATATTACCTTTAAAATGTTGGGGCTCGGCGCGCTTGACGTCATGGAGAAACCGTCAAGTGACGAGCCTGGGGGTCTGCAGGAGGCACGCGCGGAACTGATCCGACGGGTCAAAATGCTATCGCGCGTGCGGGTGGTGACCCATCTGCGAGGCCGACGGCGCGAGCCGGCTCCGGCTAGTTCCGAGACGCCGGTCGAGGACGCGACGAAAGGACTGCGTCGGCTGCGCGGCTCCCGTCCACTCGGCGGCACTGATTTGCTCCGGCGCTCCCGCACTGGCTCAAAGCCACTGGTTGGACCAGACGCAATCCGCCGATCTCGTGGCTCTAAGCAGCTTGGCTCTGTCCAAGGCGCGCCCTCGGGGAGTGCTCCGGCGACCCGCGCGAGCTCTGATGCGCTGCGGCGTGCCCACGGGGCGAAGCTGTTGAGCATGCCCCAAGCGCCCGCAACACCAGATGCAGGGCGAACAGCACTCGGTGGCGCGACACAGCTGGTCGTCATCGGGGCATCGACCGGTGGGCCGCGGGTTGTACAGCAAATCTTGCGTGATCTCCCGCCGACACTACCGGCGGCAGTACTGGTGGTTCAGCATATTGCCGACGGTTTCGCCCAAGGTATGGTTGATTGGCTCGCCGCCTCATGTAAGGTGCCGGTACATCTGGCCCAGTCAGGGACCGTAGCACAGCCCGGCCATGTCTACGTCGCGCCCGACAACTTACATCTCATCGTCGACGCCGACGGCGTGCTGGGTGTCTCGTCGCAGCCTGCGCTGCTGCAGCGCCCCTCTGTCAACGTCACGATGCAGCGTGCCGCTGAGACGTACGGCTCTCGTACGACGGGGGTCCTGCTCACGGGTATGGGTCGGGATGGCGCACTAGGTATGGCCGCAATCCAGCGTGAGGGCGGGCGCACAATTGCTCAAAGCGCAGAGACTTGTGTTGTGTTTGGAATGCCGCGTGCGGCGATTGAATCGCGTGTCGTCGACGAAGTGCTTGCCCCGGAGCTCATTGCGGGGCGCCTTCAGATGCTGCTACACGTCTGCACGAGCAAGGAGCGAAGCTGATGCGACCTACGCTGTCAACCGGCCAGTTTCACCGGCTGGCGGGCCGAATCGCCGAGTACAGCGGCTTTATGCTCGATGGTGGCCGTCACAGGTCGCTCGAGAGCGCGCTCGCGGTGCGCATGGAAGCGTTGGGGATTAGCGATACCCAAACCTATCTTCAATTGTTGGACGGAACGGAGCTGCACCAGCTAACCGAGCTTGTGGTGAACCACGAGACGCAGTTCTTCCGCACACCCGCCCATCATCGCGCGCTGCGAGAGCATATCCTGCCGCAGATTCAGAGCAATCGTCCGGTTACGCAGCCGCTCCGATGCTGGAGCGCTGGCTGCGCTACAGGTGAAGAGCCCTATTCCTTGGCGATCTCGGTCTTGGAAACTCTAGGGCAGCCCCTGTCTCGGCCAGTGGAGATTTACGCCACCGATATCAGTGCTCAAGCTCTCCAAAAGGCAGTAGCCGGACGTTACCGTGGACGGGCTCTGGCCAACGTTGCGCCGCTTGAGCTGAAACGACACTTTGTGCCGCAGAATGGGCTCTTTGAGGTCGGATCGCAGGTACGCTCGTTGGTTCGGTTTGAGCAGCATAATCTGCACACCGCGCTGCCGTCCTGGGCTCGTGGATTAGACATCATTTTTTGCCAAAACGTTACGATCTACTTCGCGGTCGAGACCTGCCGCGCGCTGATGGGGCGCTTCTTCGATGTGCTGGTGCCGGGTGGTTATCTGTTCCTGGGCTATTCGGAAACCCTGTGGCGCATCTTTGACCGCTTCGAGACCGTTGAGCTTGGCGGGGCGTTTGTGTATCGCAAGCCCTTACCGCGAGTAGCGCTGCCAAAGCAACAGCATCAGCCGCGCGCGCGACCGGCGCTGAAGCGGGACGAGCGTCCCGTACGACCCCTGGCTCGGAGTGTGAGCACGGAGCCGCAGCAGGCCTCGTATTTCGAGCAGGGCATGGCCCAGTTGGAAGCGGGAGCCTTCGACGATGCGCTGCGGTCGCTGCAACTGGTTAAGCACGACCACAAGCAGTACCCGCAGGCACTTGCGGCGATTGCACGCATCCATGCCAATCGTGGCGATTGGGATCTGGCGGCTGCCGAGGCTCGACGGGCCATCGACCTGGACCTCCTGACCTCCGACGCCCATCTGCTGCTTGGCATGATGTCAGCCAATCAGGAGCGTTGGGACGAGGCGGTTGGGCATTTGGAGCGCGTGCGCTACTTGGACCCGCGCGCACCACTGCCTTCGTTTCATCTTGCCAACGCATACCGTGGGCAGCAGCGACTCGACCTCGCGGAGCGCGAGTATCGCAGCACGCTGCGTAAACTCGGGGTTATGGCGCCTACGGATGTGCTGGACGGAGTATCCGTCGCCTGGCTGCGTGATACCTGCCAGCGGTTTTTGCAGCACCTTGACGTTGATCGGCTTCAGCATCGCTAGTTTGGGGATATCTCCATGTCGTGGACGAGTCTATTAAGTCATCGCTCTGCTCACCGGCGCTTACCGCCGCGTCTGACGCTTGCTGCTCGCGCAGCTCAACGTCCAGCGCCCGGCGATCACCCGGAGCTGGCGCAAGATCTTCGCATGGCCCGCGAGCTGCAGCAAGGGTTGTTGCTCCAAACGGTTCCACGCCTACCGATGTGGGAGCTCGCGGCCGCGTCGCTGCCAGCGACCGAAATCGGCGGTGACCTGTATGATTTTCCAGAACTTGACTCAGGCTGGCATGGTCTGATGATTGGCGATGTCTCAGGACATGGTCTTGCCGCGGGCCTGCGTATGGCGGTTGCCCGGACCCTCTTCCGTCAAATTGCGCGTGAAAAGCTCGATCCCGGTGCCACCCTGGCGGCGCTCAATCGTGCGTTGATCAGCGAAATGCCCCATGGCATGGTGACGATGATTTACCTACACGCCGAGATTGAGACGGGTATCTTGCGCTTTGCCAACGCGGGGCATAACTTCCCAGTGGTGATCGGTCGTGATGTCCGCGAGCTGGAGCTGTCGGGTCTGCCACTCGGCATCGATCCTGACGAGGAGTACGAGACGATGACCGCTCAGCTGGAGCCGGGCGAGACAGCGCTGTTGTATACCGATGGGATTACCGAAGCAAATGACCGGCGCGAGCGTATGTATGGCTATACGCGGCTCCAATCCCTGCTGCTGCGCCACCACCAGCAGCGCCCGCGGACAATGATGTCAACAATCCTGAATACGGTGAAAGCCTGGAGTGACAACAACCTGGCAGATGATATGACGATGGTCGTGATGCGGCGACGGCTGCCTGACCTTGCGGCGGAGCTGCGTAACGTATGCGTCGACGTTATGGGGGAGATGGCGGCAGCGGCTCTCTGGTGCGAGTTGGGCAACGTACCCCACGACGTCGAATCCTGGCAGGGAATGCTGGCGCAGCTGGGCAAGACGGTGCAAGCTCGCCATGGACGAGGTCTGAGCCGGGAGCTTCTCTCGCAGCTGCGGGTGACGCTCGAGGAATACCGCAAGACATCTCCCGTAGAGGTTGGTACGCTGGCCTAGCCGGCGGTCACCTTCCGGTGTTACCGAAGAGCGAGCCCATATGACACAGGCACTCAACAGTCGAGCTCCTGGCTATACCGAGCAGGAGCCACGCATGAACTCTCTTGAGACATTGGTGTTTATGCCGCTTGACCTCGACACCTTTGTCGGGAGTGAGCGCTTTGTGGACGGGTCTGAGCTGGGCACCGCGTTCAGTCAGGGCATTCGCGCCTATCTCAGTGCAGAATATCTGGAGGCCGTCGAGCGTTTCAAGGCGGCACTCATTGCGGCGTATGTCGACGGCGGGCAGCGCGCCATTATCTCCGAACGCGAGCGGGCGATCATCTATCTTTATATTGGCAATGCCTGGGCCTTTGCGGAGGACTGGGATGCCTCGCTGCGCGAATACCTTGAGGCGGTCCGTACCGACCCGTCGCTGACAGAAGCGCACTACAACCTCGGCGTGGCCTTCGCCGCGTCGGGCCAAGCCGACCGCGCCATCGCAGCGTTCAAAGAGGCGCTCGAGCATAACGATGGACTCTACGAGGCGCACTTCGCGCTGGGGCGCTGTTATCAGCAGCTCAACGACTCGGTGCGAGCCTATATTCACTATGCCTCAGCACGTGAGGTACGGCCCCAGGCGGGCGAGCCCTTGTACTACATGGGGCTGATGCATCAGCGGCATGGCGCACATGAGCTGGCGCAGCGTTGCTTTGCCGACGCCCTGCGTGTTGAGCCGACCTTTATCTCGCCGGAGACCGAGCCCCAGGAGCTGGTCAACAAGACCGATGCAGATACGGCTCAATGGTATTTCCGGCTCTCCGACGACTTGAAGAATCAAGGGGCTGAAGAAGAGGCCGAGCGGATTTATCGTGCATTGCTTGAATGGCAGCCTGAGGAGCACCGCGCGCGCTTTCTGCTGGCCAATCTGCTAGCTCGGCGCCGACGCTGGGAGGAGGCTGTGCGTGAGTATCTGTATATACCGCCGCAGGATCCATTCTATGTCGCCACGCGATTGCGTATCGCGACCGTGCTGCGACTGGGCAAGCGCCTGAAGCAGGCCTACAACATTCTGTACGACTGCGCACGGCAGCGTCCAACTGAAGGGCAGCTCTATGTTCAGATGGGTAAGCTGCTCTACGATCTCGGCAAGCCCCAGGCTGCGGCGCGCTCACTGGAGCGTGCGACACAGCTCATGGATAGCGACTCGTTTGCTTTCTACCTGCTGGGTTTCATGTACCTGGTCATTGGCAAGGAGCAGTGGGCGATCACGGCGTGGCGGCGCTCAATCGAGCTAACGCCCGGCTCGGCCTCACTGCGGTATGACCTAGCCTGTATCTATATTCGCCGGGCCCGGCATGATCTCGCGGCTGCCGAGCTTGAAGCAGTGCTGGAGCGCAAGCCCGAAGACCTTGAAGCAACCTTCTTGCTCGGAACTTGTTACAAGGAGCTCTTGGAACCAGCCCGCGCCATCCCGCTGTTCGAGCAGGTTATCAAAGCCCAGCCGAACCACGCGCAAGCGCTCTACTACGTCGGCGCGTGTTACCTTCAAACGGGCAATGCACCTGTTGGCCGCGCCTACTTGCGGCGCTATGACCGGTTCGTCGCGCGTGGCGGTCGAGTTGCCCGCTTGCCGCACCAAGTCGTCCCAGCATCATCCTAACTTGTGGAGCCTGTGTATGCACCGTGTGACCTTGTCCATCCCGTCCGATCCCGCCTTTGAGCGGGTGGTCCGCGCCAGCACGGCTGAGCTGGGCGACACCTTTGGCTTCGAGCCCGATCGCATCGAAGATCTAAAGCTTGCCGTCAGCGAGGCTGTCAATAATGCAATCGATCATGGCAGCAAGCGTCAAGCCCACATGCCGATCGATGTCTCGTTCAGCGTGAACGGGGAGCACCTAGAAGTGCGCGTCACCGACCACGGTACCGGCGTCGATCGCATCGATTGGAGCCGGCGCGTCGTCGAGGAAGATAATCTCGACGCTGGTATGCTTCGTGGCTTCGGAATGTATCTCATCAGCGCGCTCGTCGACCAGTACGAAGTGACGAGCTCGGCGGAAGGGACCGTGATGACCCTGCGCCTGCTCCGCAAAGTCGCTTAGCTTCCAAGCTTTTTTTATCATTGAAAGGATACCTACCATGGCTGCCTCAATTCGTCGTGAAGAGCAAGGCGATCTTGCAATCCTCCGTATCAGCATGCCGAGCGTCGATGCAATCTCGGCCGCGGCAATCGAGCAAGCCTGCGCCGATATGCGGCCGATCACAGCGCTTGATTTTGACCAGGTCAACTTTATCAACTCCGCGGGTATTTCGGCGCTCCTGAAGTTCGTGGTACAGGCGCGCAAGTCCGGCTACAAGCTCTTCGCGATCAATGTCAGCCCACACCATCAGAAAATTTTCAAGATGGTCGAGATGTCACGGTTTATGCCGATCGTGGCCGAGCGCGACCTCGCGGCTTATCGTGAACCGGCGCGGGTCTAATTCGGTATAATGCTGCCCACGATCGCATAGTAGGTGGGAGCATTAGCGTGACTCAGCGGCGGGCCGATGCACTGTTGGTGCTGATCTCAGTGATTTGGGGTACAACCTTCGCGGTGGTGCATGAGTCTGTTGCTACCTTTCCTGCGCTAGCCTTGATCGCGCTGCGCTTCGGCTGCGCGGCACTGGTCTTTGTACCGGTGCTGGTTCGGGAACGTGCTGCGCTGAGACGACCAGTGCTTGGGATTGGAACCTTGCTCGGGGTCTTACTTTTTGTCGGCTTTGCAACCCAGACCTTTGGGCTACGTTACACCACGCCGTCGCGAGCCGGCTTTATCACTGGCTTGAACGTGGTGTTGGTGCCGCTGCTGGGCTTATTGTTCGGTCAGCGTCCGGCACAGCGAGCGCTCGTCGGTGTGGCTCTGGCGGTTGTCGGGCTCGGTATTCTGTCTTGGGGCTGTCGTCTGCCGGGCATCCAGTGTGTGGAGGCCGTCGCGACCACGCCCTACTCGCAGCTTGGCGATGTGCTGGTACTTGTATGTGCGTTTGCCTTCGCCATGCATATCGTCGCAGTGGGTCGCTGGGCGACCCAGCTGCCGGTAGTCGCCGTCAATGCGGTTCAGCTGATCGTTGTTATGCTGTTGGCAGGCCTGACGACCTTGGCGGTCGACTGGCCTGTCTCGTTTCCGACGCCCGGCGTGTGGGCCGCGGCGTTGTATTTGGGCCTCGTAGCGACGGCCTTGGTTTTTGCACTTCAGCTCAACCTGCAGCGCTATACTTCGGCGACTCACACCGCGCTAATCTTTGCATTGGAGCCAGTGTTCGCCGCGCTCTTTTCATGGGCGTGGACAGGTGAGGCGCTTACGGCCCAGGTGCTGCTTGGCGGCTCGCTCATGCTGCTTGGCGTCGTGGCAGCCGAGGTGCCGTGGCCGGCAAAGCTGGCGCCGAGACGTTCTGGCCGCGTTGTGCCAAAGACCGTACTCGATGGCGACGCGTGATTCTGCCGTCCTGGTCGAGTGCGACGGGCTGAGAGCCGCCACAAAGATGAGGGGCCTCTATGAGTGAGCAGGTGCTGATTGTGCTCGTGACTACGCCATCGATGGAGGAAGGCGCCCAGCTTGGGCGGACGCTTGTGGAGGAGCGCCTAGCTGCGTGTGCCAATCTTGTGCCCGGTATTCGTTCGATCTATCGTTGGCAGGGCGTAGTCCAGGACGAGAGTGAGGTCTTGCTGGTGATCAAGACGACGGCGGACTGTTGGAGCCGGCTTGCAGAGGGCGTGGCTGAGCTGCATTCATATGAGACGCCGGAAGTGCTGGCGTTGCCGGTTGCGGCTGGCGCGGCAACGTATCTCAGCTGGCTCAACGCCGAGGTGCGGCCACAACTTTTGGAGGGATCATGACGGATGTATCTGTCGAGGCGACCGAGACCGACGTCCAGTCTGAGCTTCCGCTCCCACACTTGCTGGACACGGCGCTTCATCAGCTACTAACCGATCTGCAGGCGCTTGTGCCGTACGATCTGGCGGCCGCTTGGCTAGGACATGACGACCGGCCTGCACTGCGTGTGACGGTGCCGGATGGGGCTGAGCTTCCCTCTAATTCCGCGACCCGACACTGGGTCTTCCAAAGCGGCGCACAGAGCGCCCGCATCGCCGACCTATTTGTCGACGAGGGTGTCAACCCTCAGGGCGTGCGCTCATGGCTCGGCGTTCCACTGGTGCTGAATGGCCGCCGCCGGGGGTGGGTGGAGCTGTTGAGTGCGCAGCCAAGTCTTTTTAGTGATGCCGACCTGTGGCGGGTCGAGGTGGTGGTACGCCACGCCGCGACGGCGCTCGCGCACATGGAAGCGGCAGCTCACACCCGTGGCGAGCTGCGGACTTACCGCAATCTCGCGGGCGGTCTGCAGCGCGGGTTTTTGGCGTCGACGCTTCCGGAGGCGCTGGCGCATATTTTGGCTGGTGCCGCGACGAGCACTCGGGCCGTGGCGGCTGCGCTGCTCTTGCCGACAGAGCTGGCGTATGCCCTCGGTTTGCCGCAGGTCGCAAGCGATCCGCCCAGTCCAACCTCTGAGGAACAAGCTGCGCTAGTAACCCAGGTCGCTCAGTGGGAGCGTGACGGCGAGGCTCGGACGTGGCCGGCACTTAACAGGCACGATCGCGAGCGGTTAGCACCAGCGGTTGGCAATGGCGAAGCAGTTCTGCCCTTTGTGCATGATGGCGAGGCTTTGGGCTGGCTTTGGCTGCACTTGCCGCCTGTCGAGCCGCTCGGTCTGGTCGAGCCAGACAGCCTGCAGCACATCACGGCTCTATTGACCGCAGTGTTAGTTTGGCTGCGGGAGCAGGTATTGCGGGAGCAGCAAGCTCAGCAGTCGGTACGGATGCTCGTGCAGCACGCTCATCAGCAGCGCTCGAGCGCAATCACAGACCTAATGGCGGGGCTGGCGCATGAGCTCAACAACCCGCTTAGCGCACTACTTGGCGTCGCGACATTGCTAGGACGCGATCCCACGCTTGGCGAGGATGCTCGAGCCGACGCGCAGCTGATCGTCGACCAGACCAACCGTATCACCGAGTTCGTCAAGCGCCTGGCCAACTTTGGGCAGATGGCGGGCTCGACCAAGGTGCCAGTTAAGCTCACCGAGATCGTCGCTGATACACTAGCTGTGGTCGGCGGCCTCGCGCAGCAGCGCTCAGTCGCGCTGCGGGTTATCATGCCGGACGAGTCGCCAGTGGTGCTTGGTAACCGGGCTCAGCTTCAGCAGGTTTGCCTGGATCTGCTCAGCAATGCCATCGAGGCGCTCGAAACCAATGATGCCCCCGAGGTCACGCTCGAAGTCCGCATCGACGGCCAGTGGGCGCTCCTGGTCGTTAGCGACAATGGTTACGGTATTCCCGATGATCTTCGTGACCGCATCTGGACGCCCGGCTTTACCACAAAGACAGCTGGCGGTACCCGCAGAGGCCTTGGAATTGGCTTGCCAATGGCGCTGGATATCGTACGCCACCACTGGGGCACGATCGGCGTCAGCAGCCAGGTGTGGCAAGGAAGCTGTTTCACGGTACGGCTGCCGTTGATCTAGACGACAAATGGTCTTAACGGTACACTTCGTACCTACCACCAAGTGTGAGGAACGAGTCCATGCAGACGAGTCCATCGATTAGTGCCCCCACTGGTACGGCCCCGCGTATGCTTGTCGTCGAGGACGATCCACTCGTCCGAACGGTATGCGTCCGACTGCTGAAGATGCGTCAGTACGAGGTTGATCAGGTTGAGAATGGCCTGCGCGCACTTGAGCGCTTGAGCGAGCAGACCTACGATATCGTGCTGACCGATCTCAGTATGCCACTGCTCAACGGCTTGGGCCTGTTGCGCCAGCTCAAAGAGCGCTATCCAGAGACGGATGCGATCATGATCACGGCGTTTGGCTCGATCGACACTGCAAAGCAAGCGTTGAAGCTGGGCGCCTTCGACTACTTGACGAAGCCACTAGAGCTAGACGACTTGGAGCGGACTGTATCCACCTGCCTTGAAATGCGTGAGCTGCGCCGGCTGCGCCACGAGCGCGAAACCTTGTCGGAGATGGTCGCGCTGATGGAGCTTAGCCGTACGATTTCTTCAAAGCTGGACGTCGGCACGCAGGTGCGCGAATTCGTGAGCCAGCTGCGCAATCGGTTCAAGCCCGCGAGCGTTGCACTGTCACTACTCGATCCGAATGAACATAAGCTGACGCTGCTGGACCAAAATGGTCTGCAGGCGCTTGAGATTGGGCGAACAGTCGCGGTGCCTAAGCTTGGTAGCGAGGAGCAAGTGCTGCGCGCGCACGCCGAGCTCGTCCGGCATCAGCAGGCCAACAACCAGCGGGTTCACTTGCTATGTGTCCAAGAGCGTCCCGTCGGCGTTTTGCAGATGGCGTGGAACGAGGGCGACCCGCCCTTGACCGACAAGGAGGCGCAGCTCTTCGAGGTGTTCACGTCGAGCATGGCTGTCGCGCTCGAGAATGGTCGGCTGTACAGCAAGCTCAAGCATCAGAACGTCCAAACGATTGCGGCGCTGGCACGTGCAATCGACGCACGTGACACCTATACGCGAGGCCACTCTGAGCAGGTGACCAAATATTCGGTACGAATGGCCGAAGTGATGCGCCAAACTGAGCTATGGGTTGAGCGCTTGCGTTATGGCGCGCTGCTGCACGACGTCGGTAAGATCGGCGTGCCCGACGCGATCCTGCTGAAACCCGGGCAGCTTACACCGGACGAGTTCGAGAAGATGAAGCAGCATCCAGTAACGGGCGCGCGCATTGTGGAGGCGGTGCTCGACGATGTGCGTGATATCATCCGCCATCACCATGAGTGGTATAACGGCACCGGCTATCCCGATGGACTAAAGGGCGAGGAGATACCGCTTGAGTCACGCGTTATTGCGGTTGCCGATGCCTTTGACGCAATGACCTCGGACCGAGCCTACCGCAAGGGCATGACCGTGGACAAAGCAGTGAAGATCCTGCGGGCGGGACGCAATGAGCAGTGGCAAGGTGATCTTGTCGATGTGCTGGTCGATCTGATTGACCACGAGGGCGAAACCCTCCTGGAGGGTAAGGATCGGCCCGCGCAAGCGATCTTCTGCGACGGGAATCTGCCGAATCTCTTGTAGGCGTGGTGAGGTAATAGCAGCGCCCGTGGACGCTGTCCACGGGCGTTTGTTTTGGCTGCCGGACCTCGCTAACGCTGCAGCGTGAAGGTCGCAATGGGCGTGCCCTCATGGAGCACAAAAAGCTGATCGCCGCGGGTCTCGACATCCACGTATTGACCCACGAGTGCTTCGGGCAATGGACCGTAGCGCTTACCACGAAAGCTAATGCGTAATCCTGTGCTGACCTTGCGGCGCGACGAATCGGTCTCGGGCTCGACCGCTTCCTCGTCGGCTCCGACTGCCTCAATTGTGTCCCCCTCGCTCTGTTCCGCGGTGTCCGTGCGCTCCAGCGTCCGCCACGGAATTTCGAACCGCTCCGCCTGTTGGAAGAGGGGCTGTGGGAGCACGTTTGCAACTTGTTGGCGCCGCCGCACCAGGACAAACGTTACCAATGCACTAGCCGTCGCTAGGAGCAGCCACCGAAGTTGTCGACCTGTCATCACATTAGCCTGCCTTTTCTCCATTCTGTGTCAGCCCCTCACTGCGCAAGCTGCGCAGCAGGCTTAGGTTACGGATATCAGCACTACCATCGTCATCCTTGGGTGTTTCGAGCACCATTGGCAGCGTAGCAAAGCGCTGGTCGTTCATCAGCATCCTGAAAGCTTCGAGCCCAATCTCGCCTTCCCCGATGCCCGCGTGGCGGTCCAGATGGCTTCCCAAGGTGCCTCGACTGTCGTTGAGATGGAACGCTTTGATCCGCTGCGAGCCCACGACGCTGATCAATCGGTCAAAGACCGCCTCGTAGCCCTGCGGCGTGCGAATATCGTAGCCAGCTGCAAAGATATGGCATGTATCGACGCAAACGCCCAGGCGTTCCGGATGCGAGACATGCTCGATGAGCCATGCAAGCTCCTCGAAGCGCCCGCCGAGGCACGTGCCTTGGCCGGCTGTTGTTTCGAGAAGTACCACGGTATCCCCGCCAACACCCTCGGCAAACAATCGGTTAAGCGCCTCAGCCTCGCGTTCAAGGCCTGGGTCACACCCCGAGCCGGTATGCGCGCCAGGATGCGTTACTAAATACGGAATACCAAGGCGGTTGCAGTGCTCGAGCTCATGGGCAAACGCGCTGATGGACTTTTCCCAAAGCTCGTCCTTGGGAGAGGCTAGGTTGATCAGATACGAGTCGTGAACAAGGATCGGGCCTATGCCGGTGCGCGCCTGCTCGGCTTTGAAGCGCTGAATGTCCTCGTCGAGTAATGGCTTGGCCTGCCACTGGCGCTCGTTCTTGCTGAAAATCTGCATCGTACCGCAGCCGACAGCCTCACCCCGCGCGAAGGCAGTATGCAGCCCCCCGGCCACGGACATATGTGCTCCTAGATTCATGGCGCAGATTATAGCACCGGTCACCAGATGGCGCATCCTGTTGGCCTATCTGGCTCTGAGCAGCTCTTGGGGAGCGCTCGGCCGCCTGTGGTATAATGCGCGCCGCTTCATCAACGATCGCCAATACACTGTCGCCGTAACTTTTGATGATAGTACGACATTAACGGGAGAGAGCGGTGCCTACGCTTCTGCTAGTTGACGACGATACACAGCTGCTTGCCGCCTTGGGCGATGCGCTGGCGGCGTCCGGGTATACGGTGCTGCGCGCGAATCGGCTGGATGTTGCCGAACGGATGGTGGCGACCGAGCTGGTGGACGCGGTGGTACTGGAAGTGTCGACCGAGCACGGCCAAGGTTGGGACTTCCTGCGGGAGGCTGTCGAAGTCCGCGGCTTGCCCGTGCTCGTGCTTAGTGGTCACGCACGCGAAGAGGATATCGTAGCCGCTTTCGATCTGGGGGCAGTCGAATTCCTGGCAAAGCCGTATCACACCAACGAGCTCAAGGCGCGCCTTAGGGCGCGGCTCGGTGGAGTCACAAGAGCACCTTCCACGACCATGATCACCGGTCCCGCTCCCATAAGCGCCTCCAGCAGCCCGCTGCCAACTACTAGTATGGCGGCACGGGATGACGTGGACTCGCCGCTTTTTATGGATTTGGCCGCCGAACACTCCCTGCTGCAGGAGCGGCAGGCGGCGGAGGCCTATACCGGCAATATCGAGGAGCTCCCACTCAGCGACCGGCTCAAAACAACACGACAGCGACTGCGACTTGCACTCGTACAGATCGAGCTTGATACCAAGCTGCGTATCTGGTACATCCAGGCGATGGAGGAAGGCCGTTTCGGAATGTTGCCGCGAGGCGCAGCCGAGCAGATGCTCCGTACGTATGCCTCCTATCTAGGTCTCGACGTCCCTCACGCTGTTGCCGATTTTCGCGCCGAGTATGCCGATACTCTGGTGCAACCGATCGCCTATCTGGGAGGCCGTCCAGAGCCACGTGATATGCCGCAATGGATCGTCGTCACTGCCGCCGCACTGCTTGCGTTGGTACTCGGGGTGGGCAGCATTTGGTATTTTGCGCGGGACCAGGTGGTTGCCGTAAACAGCAACTTGCGCACACTGGTTAGCCCCCCTACCGCGACCACAATTCCGACGCCGACCCGTCCACCGACGTTGACACCGACGTCTACACCCGCGCCGACGACGACTCCAATGCCCACGCCGACCGCGACTGAGGCTCCAACTCCCGTTCCAACTGCGATCGCCGAGCCTACGCCAGGCGCAACACCTAGCCCATAGCCCTGCAGTCGGCGCTGAATCAGCTAGGCACCCGCGTATCCCGGGAACACGGAGGAGCAGGGCTGTTAAGCTATTGCGAAGCGGGCAACCGCTAGCTATAATACTTCTACGCTTCGCCACGTTTGTGCTCTGTCGTTGCTCCCCCGGTCGATAGAGGTGTTGTGAAGCCTCAACACTCGCCCGCCGTTCAGCAGAAGAGGGTGTTCATGTATATCCACCGCTGGTTTATTTCGCTCGCTACGGTGATAGCGCTGGCGTTAAGTCTGGTCCTGCCTGCTTCGGCGGAGCCTTCAGCACCATCTCTGCTAGATGCGCCAGCCGTCCGCCGCCCGCGTCATGGTCGGTCATATGTGCCGGGCGAGGTGTTGGTCAAGATGCGTGATGGCGCGACGGTAACAGCACGAGGCTTAGATGCCGCTAAAGCAATGCAGACTCGATTCGGTGCGCTGAAGGTGCAAGGTTCTACGTTGGTGGCGCCGCGAACCTTCCGGCTTGAGCTCGAGTCAAGCGCCGATATTCCGGCGATAGCCCAGCAGATCGCCGCGAGCCCGGATGTTGCATACGCGCAGCCCAATTATTACCGCTTCGCCAACCGCAGTGTAAACGACCCGCTCTCGACTTTCCAGTATGCGCTTTCTAAAGTCAATGCGTATGGGGCATGGGACGTGACGACTGGCAGCAGCAGCATCGTGGTCGCGGTCGTCGATAGTGGCGTGAACGCGGCGCATCCGGACCTCACTGGTCGTGTGCTGCCCGGTTATGACTTTGTCAACGATGACTCCGACGCTTCGGATGACGATGGACACGGGACCCACACCGCTGGGATTGTCGCCGCAGCTGGTGACAACGGCGAAGGAATTGCGGGCATGTGCTGGCAGTGCCGTATTTTGCCGGTAAAGGTGCTTGATAATGAGGGTTTTGGCACCGATGCCTGGGTCGCTAGTGGCATTCGCTGGGCGGCCGACAACGGCGCGCGCGTGATCAACGTGAGCTTGGGCGGCGAAGAAGAAGCGCCGTTGATCCATGAGGTGATTAAGTATGCGGTCGGCAAGAACGCCCTGGTTGTGGTAGCCGCCGGCAATTCGGCCGATGATGGCAATCCGGTTGAATACCCCGCGGCGTACGAGGAAGTGCTAGCCGTCGGCGCGACCGATGAGAACGACCAGCGTGCCTTTTTCTCCCAGGTGCACCCGTACGTGGATATCACGGCGCCTGGATGGAACATTCCGAGCACGGTCGATCCCGGCGATTTTCCATACGAGGCGTTCTCGGGAACGTCGCAGGCGGCACCGCACGTCGCCGGCCTAGCGGGGCTTGTGCTGTCGCTGAACCCGGCGATGGACGTCAACACGCTGCGATCGACCATTCTGACCACAGCTGACGACTTTGGCCAGCCAGGGGTCGATCCGGAGTATGGCGCCGGGCGCATTAATGCTGCCCGCGCGCTGAGCGTTGTGCGCGTGCCTAGTTTCGATCCGGTAGCTAATCCAAACCAGCCCGGAGTCGCCTTCTTTCCCGAAACACAACACACCTTGCGCGGCGAGTTCCTCCGCTTCTGGGAGCAAAACGGTGGCCTTCCGGTCTTCGGCTTCCCAATTTCCGAGGAGTTTGCCGAGACCACTCCCGAGGGCACGTTCACGGTTCAGTACTTCGAGCGCAACCGCTTTGAGTATCATCCTGAAAAGGCCCCGCCCTACAATGTGCTGCTTGGCCGGCTGAGCGACACACAGCTCCAGCGTCAGGGGCGTAACTGGTTTACCTTTTCTAAAGGTCAGCCGACAGCGGGCTGTCAGTTTTTTGCCGAAACCAGCCATACTGTATGCGAGCCATTCCTCAGCTACTGGAAGAAGAACGGTCTCCGTGACCCGAAGCTTTCGCCGGATGGCCGCTCACTCGCGTTGTTTGGACTGCCCCTGTCAGAGCCTATGCCGGAGGTGAATACATCGGGTGAGAATGTGCTCACGCAGTGGTTTGAGCGTGCGCGCTTCGAGTTCCACCCCGATAAGCCGGCGCAGTATCAGGTTTTGCTCGGCCTCCTGGGCAACGAAACAGCGCGTCCCAGCAGTGGCGGGTCTCCTTCCAGCGGTCAGCCGCCGGCCGATCGGTGCGGCGTTGTCCCGCCGGCTGAAAACGCAACGTTCAAGCCAGGCAGCTGTATCGTTGTCAGTAGCCTTGTTACGATGGAAGGCTCTGGATTTACGCCGGGCGAGGAAATTACCTTTTACGTCAGCCGTGACGATGGCCGCGTAGTGCCCCAGCGGCCGCTGCGAGCCAACGCACAGGGCGGTGCCGGCTTTGGCGCTCCATTCCCGTTCCCTCCAGGACTCTACGCGATCGTGATGCAGGGAACGCAGAGCGGGGTCAAGTCGGTGGCGTTTGTCCGGGCGGTCGATCGCTAAGCTGCCGGCAAGCGGTGGATATAACAGGAGGAGGCGCAGCTTGGCTGCGCCTCCTCCTGTTATACGAAAAGAGAGAGCGAGGGGTGCTAAAACCGCGGGGGGTTTAACCTCAGCGCTAGATCACAACTCCCGACTGCCAATCTGATCGTTATACACGATGTTTGTTAGGTGTGTGCGTCGTAAATTGGCATACAGGCGCTCGCGTGCGGTGGCCACGTCCGTCCCCTGGGCTACCACAATCGCTGCCGCTGGCTCGGCCACCGCCCCGGCTCCTATGTGCGCTGCCGATGTCCCAGCTATAAAGCTTGTCCAGCCAGAGCGAGGGGTGGATTGTCGACCGCTCCGCGGTACATAAGTGTTCGGAATGACCGGTCTGGTCGCGTGGTGGAAGACAAGCAGGCCCGGCTCGAAAGCCTCGAACGAGCTCGACGTTATATCGCTGTCGGAGTGGCCAGGCGCCATGCGCATCAGTGTAACGCCGACGACTGCTGCATCGCTCCATTCAGGAGGCTCGACCGCTGTGAGCGTGCGACGGGCAGAGCCAATCATCAGCGGCAATAGATCACCCGTTAGTCGCGGCAACGTTGCTGCAAGCTCGAGCCCGGAAGGTACCAGGTGCAGTGACCGGACTACCGGGCCCCGCTGGCTCAGGACGCAGGTCGCGCCGATCCAGCCCTGCGCGTCATGTCCATCTGTTCGTAGTGCCTGCATGAGCGGCTGCCGGATCTGACTTTCGAGAAAACTTTCTAGTCTTGTCCAGAGCGGAGTTGCCGCGCTGTGCACACCCGCTCCTCCATGGCTCGGCTGCCAGGCAGCTAGCTCTACGCCTATCGGCGGGTACAGGCGGGCGGCTGGGATCGCCAGGGCACGCTCTCCGTCGGTAAGGATTGACGCGGTTACAACCGGCCCTGGAACAAGCTCCTCGACGACGACCCCAGCTGATCCTGTTGCAGCGAAGCAATCTCCAATTGCTCGCGGAATGGCAGCACGCTCCGTACAGGTGACAATTTGCCCATCGACGAGGTCGGGCGCGACGAGCAAGGGCAACCCCAGCGAGGCGGCGAACTTCTCCGCCTCGACTTGTGTTGCGCAGACCCGACCGCGCGGCAACGGCAAGGCGTGCCGTTGGAGCCACTCACGTGTGGCGCAGCGGCTTCTGGTCATCGCCACGAGCGCGCGGCTCGCACCAACAACGGGTAGCGGTAGTGCGCGAAGCTCATCGGGTAGGCCCGCTTGCGCTGCGGCGCTGTCTGCGATGACGAGGTCGATCGATTCACTCAACACAAAGTTGGCGACCGCTCCAGCATCGGCCCATGTTAGCGGCGTGGATGGCGCGAAAATGGCGGTGCCGCTATTGCCGGGCGCAAGAATTACTTCGTCGACGTAGTGACTATTGACAAGCTTCCACGCGAGTAGGTGCGCAGTGCTGTCGTTGCCAAAGATAAGGATGTTCATACGTAGCCGTCCCGATCGTGATGACCGTGCGCTGTGCGGCCGGAAGGGTGCAGGATATGCACACTGATTATAGTGATCGTGCTGGGTCGACAGCAAGTGTAGCCCATCGTCCCCCTGCTATGGCTGAAGCAGGCTACTGGAGCTTGCTCGATCTTGTCTCCGACCTCAGGACCCCAGTACTAAGGCTGCTCGCGGTCGAGAAGACAACTTCGTGTAGAGTTACAGCAGCTACAGTGAGCAGCATAGATCGAGCTTGTGTTCCGTTTTTCTTCGCTTGTACCGAGTGCAGCGTGTGCTTGTCGGGCGTTCATTGCGTTAGTGGTGCCTGGAGTTCAGATGGTGTATGCAGTGCTTGAGGAGATAGCTCGCCAAACGTCAGGCGGTTTGCAACGATGGCGGCAGCTCTTCTACGTCTTGACGATCGATATATCCGGCCCGGAGCGGCTGCTGTCCTTGGTCGCGGAGCAGCTTTGTGCGGCCAGCTACGCCACTGCGTGTGTTATAACCTACCGTCCTGGCCACGTCGACGCTGTTCATGTGACTTATGGCAGCATTCCCCCGACGGTCCAGCACTTGATCGCGGAAAACATTGCGTCCATGCCGATGCGGCAGCATGGTGCGAGCCTTGACGAGCTGGTAGGAACTTCGCTGCTCACGCTGCCTGTTACTGCATACGCGGAAACCGTCGGCCTGCTCCAGCTCGTCGGTGCCGAGGCGACCCTGCCGCTGGAAGAGCTGCAGCTCATCGGGCTTATGATCTCTAATGCGTTGCTGCGTCAAGCTTCCGCCGAGCAGACTCAGCGGTTTCACCAGTATACGTTGGAGCGTTACCACGCCGTGCAGCAGGCAGTTACGCGCGTCCTTGGCGAGTCGCCCTCGCTTGGTGCGGCGACACCAATCATTTTACAATCATTCTGTGAAAGTCTCGGCTGGGACGTCGGCGTGCACTGGAACGTGGATGCCGCCAACAACGTCCTCCACTGCGACACGATCTGGCACGCGCCCGCTACGAACGTCGCAGAGTTTGGCGCGTTCTGCCTGCAGACGACGTATGCTCCCGGCGTGGGACTACCGGGGCAGGTATGGGCCTCGGGCACGTCCTCCTGGATCGTCGATCTTCTTCAGGATCTGACCTTTCCGGGCGCGCTGCTTGCCGCGCGCGAGCATTTACGCACCGCGTTCTGCTTCCCAATATTGAACGGGCGAGAAATTTGTGGCGTAATCGCGCTCTTCCGCCGTGAGATGCAGCGGCCGGATCCGGCGCAGGTCCATATGATGGCGATGTTCGGGAGCCAGATTGGCCAGTTTGTCGAGGGCAAGCTCGTCGAGCACGCGCTGCGGGAAAGTGAGCGGAAGTATCGCTCCGTGGTCGAGCAGGTCCGCGAGGTTATCTTCCAAACCGATGCCGTCGGCCACTGGTCCTTTTTGAACGGAGCGTGGACTGAGCTTACGGGCTTCACCGTCGAGGATAGCCTAGGTACGCCGGTCTGGGCGCATGTGCATCCCGACGACCGCCAGGGTGTTGCCGACATGCTACAGCTGTTCATCGCTGGACACGGCACCCGTTATCACTACGAGCCCCGCTACCTTGCAAAAGATGGCGCGGTCCGCTGGGTCCAGGTACACGTGTGGCCGCTCCTGGGCGATGACGGCAGCATCGTTGGAACCTTCGAGACCCTGATCGACGTCACCGGTCGCAAGCAGGCCGAAGTCGTCAACGCCGAGCTGACGGAGGCACTGCGCGTTGAGCGCGATCGGCTGCTGAGACGTGAGGTCGAGGTGCGGACGCAGATTGGACGTGACCTGCATGACGGCCCGGTGCAGCAGGTTGCCGTAGCTGAGCTGACCGTGCAGTACGTGCGGCGGGTGGCAGAGCGCGCACCCGAGCGACTGGCCGAGGCGCTTAACGATCTGCAGGACCAGCTGAAGCGTACCACGCGGGACCTCCGCACGGTGCTGTATGAGCTGCGCCCGCTGGGCATCGCCGAGGAGGGACTGGTCGTGGTGCTCCAGCAGTACATTAAGCGGGTCAACGATCCTAATGGTCTCCAAATCGACCTTGATGCGCCAGAAAATCTGCCCCGCCTCACGCCGGACTTTGAGGGCGCCGTCTTTATCATTATCCAGGAGGCGCTCAACAATGTGCGCAAGCACGCCCGAGCGACCGGGGTCTGGATTACGCTTCGCGCAGACGAGGCCGCGCTAACCGCCGAGGTCCGCGACAATGGGAGGGGTTTTGCAGTTGATCAGGTGCAGGCGAGCTATGTGCAGCGTGGCAGCTTCGGACTGCTCAATATGACTGAGCGAGCCCAGTTGCTCGGCGGCACCTGCACCATCAGGTCCAAGGTCGACCATGGCACGACGATCGAGGTGCGTGTGCCGGTCACACAATAGCGTTATCATCAGCCCAGTGGCTCATGCTGGCTGCATCTGCCTGCGTGGTCGTCGCGCTCGACGCGAGCTTCTCGCGTCGATACCAGGAGCTCCTGCGCGATCGGCAGGAGCTGTTGAACCTTTGTGCTATAATCGCAGCCGATCTGGTCGTGGTCTTGGTTGCAGGTAAGGGGAGCAGCAGCGTGGCGACGGAAGCAACAGGCCGGCGGCAGTATGTCAGCATCGCAGGAAACATCGGCGTTGGGAAATCAACCCTGGTCGGCATTCTGGCCGACGCCTTTGGCTGGCAGCCCTACTACGAGCTTGTCGCCGACCATCCGTACCTTGATGATTATTATACTGACCGTGAGCGCTGGGGCTTTCACTCACAGGTCTGGTTTTTGTCGCAGCGCTTCGAGCAGCAGCAAGAGATCGTCGATACACCAATCTCGGTCGTGCAGGATCGCTCGATGTATGAGGACTACGAGGTCTTCGTCAAGGGCTTGCTTGAGCAGGGCATTCTGTCGCACCGCGATTTCCGTACCTATCGACGGCTTTACCAGGCGCTGATTCACTCGATTGCACCGCCGACGCTGCTGGTCTACCTCCGGGCCAGCGTCCCAATGCTCTGCCGGCGCATTGAGGGCCGTGCACGACAATCGGAGCGCAAGATTCCTGCCTCCTATCTGGAGCATTTAAACCGCCGCTACGACGAGTGGCTGCGTCGCTTCGACCTTTGCCCGATCCTGACAATTGACACTGACGATCTCGATGTGGTGCACAATGAGGATGATCGCCGCAAAGTAATCGACGCCGTGCGGGTGGCGGTCGGCCAAGGCCCCGACGGCGAGATGCAGCTAGGTCTCCCGGGTATCGACCGCGCCGCGCTGATCGAGTAACGTGGCCTTTGTTCAAGGCAGCGAAGATTAAAGCATGGGGCGGACCACTGGTCCGCCCCATGCTTCCGCCTTGGCAGGCGGCTCCTCCAAATTTCCTGATGCTATGCCCGGACGACCCCCAACTCCATCGGTACACCGCCAATCTCGGCATTGACCCGGTGCGCTCCTTCTGGCAGCCCCGCAAGGTGCAGCTCCTTCGCGAGCGTCTCGTTCTGAACGTAGGCGCCGTGCCGCTCCACTAACTGCTCGAGCGAAACTCCCTCGTGATGCGCGCCCAGCCCGCTGACGTACAGGCTGATTCGGTCTGAGATCTCGAAGCCGGCCTCCTTGCGCGCGTCCTGCACGACCCGGACCAGATCACGCGCTGCACCTTCCAGCCGCAGCTCGTCCGTGAGCGTCGTATCCAGTGCGACCAGCACGCCGCCATCCTCTGCGACGGCATAGCCTTCAGGCGACGACGTTTCAACCAGCACTTCGTCGGCCTGCAGCTCCAGCGGCTGGCAGTCGACTTGGACCACGATTGACTCGCCCGCCTCGGCGCGTCGTCCGGCCTCAGCTGCAACCTCACCTTTCAGGTCTTCCAACGCCGCCTTGATCGCCGGCACGAGCTTGCCATACTTCTTGCCGACCAGCTTAAGGTTCGGCTTGAAGCGATATTCGACCACGCCGGCGCCACCCTCGAGGTAGCTGACCTGCTTGACGTTGAGCTCGTCGCGCAGCTCTTCCTCGAAGCGCCGGAGTCCCTCGGTTTGGCTGGCCGTTGGCGCGCGCACCAACAGCTGCTGCAGCGGCTGGCGTACCTTGACGCCGCTGGCTTTACGCGCTGCGCGGCCAGCTGTCACTGCGCGCAGCAGGGTTTCGGTGTCGGCCAGCAGTCGCTCGTCGATCAACGACTCGTCGGCGGTCGGCCACGATGTGAGATGGACGCTGAGCGGCACAGCGCTGTCCTGCTCGCCGACCAGGTTACGGTACATGGCCTCGCCCACAAACGGCGTGAACGGCGCAAGCAGCTTCGACAGTGTAACCAAGCAGGTGTAGAGCGTGGTATAGGCTGCGCCTTTGTCGGCGTCGTTCTCCGACTTCCAGAAGCGCCGTCGGTTGCGCCGGACGTACCAGTTCGACAGCTGCTCTACAAAGGCCTCGATGCGCTTGGTCGGCTGGTAAATCTCATAGCTGTTGAGATCGGCGGTCACCTCGCGCACGAGCTTGTTGAGGCTGGCTAGCGCCCACCGGTCGATCGGCTGGAGCCCGCTCTCGGTGGCCTGGTCCGGTGTCCAACCGTCGAGGTTGGCGTAGGTCACGAAGAAGCCGTAGGTGTTCCACAGCGTCAGCATAAACTGCCGCAGCATCTCCGCCACTAGATCGGGACCGAAGCGGCGTGTATTGTAAGGCGGCGCGCTGGCGAACATATACCAGCGCATCGCGTCGGCGCCGTACTGCTCCATTAGGACAAACGGATCCACGGTATTGCCGCGCGACTTCGACATCTTCTCGCCGTTGCTCGCGACAAGCAATCCCAGGCAGATAACGTTCTTGAAGGCTGGGCGATCGAAGAGCAGCGTCGACAGCGCGTGCAGCGTGTAGAACCACCCCCGGGTCTGGTCGATGGCTTCCGAGATAAAGTCGGCCTGACCGGCGACCTGGAACACGTCGTGGTTTTCGAAGGGATAGTGCCACTGCGCGATCGGCATAGCGCCGCTGTCGAACCACGCGTCGGCGACGTCGGGCACGCGCTGCATGCCGCCGCCGCAGTCGCCGCAGTCCCAGCTAGGTGCATCGACATACGGCCGGTGCAGATCAAGCTGTGACAGATCTTCGCCCGCCCGCTCGCTCAGCTCGGCCACGGAGCCGATGACCTCGACCTTGCCGCAGCTCTCGCAGGTCCAGATCGGCAGGGGCGTGCCCCAGTACCGCTCGCGCGAGATGGCCCAGTCGATGTTGTTCTCGAGCCAGTTGCCGAACCGTCCATTCTTGATATGCGCCGGCACCCAGTTGATCTCTTGGTTGAGCGCAACCAGGCGATCCTTGAGCGCGGTGGTTCGGATGTACCACGAGCGCTTGGCGAAGTTGAGCAGCGGCGTTTTGCAGCGCCAGCAGAATGGATAGGTGTGCTTGACCCGCCCGCTCTTATACAGCCGGCCGCGTTCCTTAAGATTCCGGGTGATTAGCGGGTCGGCTTCCTTGAAGAACATGCCGCCAAAGCCAAGCTCATCGAACTCGGGCAGCACGTTGCCGCTCAGGTCGACCGAGAAGAGCGTAGGCAGCCCGTACTTGCGGCCGATCTCGAGGTCGCCGTAGGCCGGTGCGATGTGCACGATGCCGGTGCCGTCTTCGAGCGAGACAAAATCATCGGCGACGACACGATAGGCCGTGTTGAGGTCGACCGTATCGCCAGGACCGGGTACGCCCGTGAAGAGCTTCTCGTAGCGCAGGTCGACGAGATCGGTTCCGCGGAAGGTCTCGAGCGTTTGCGAATCCTCGCCCAGCACTTGCGGCACCAGAGCTGCCGCCATGACGTAGCGCGCGCCATCCTTCTCAGCCAAGACATAGTCCGCGTCGGGCTTGACGGCAAGCGCAGTGTTCGCGGGCAGCGTCCAGGGCGTAGTCGTCCAGGCAAGGAAAGCCGCGCCTTCCAGCTTGCTTGCGAGCGGGTGGTCGCTTGGCTGGGCGACGAACGAGATCCAGACCGAGGGATCGTCGGTGTCTTCCTGGTAGCCTTGGGCAACCTCGGCGTCGGCCAGCGTCGTGCCACAGCGCGGGCAGTGCCAGGTCACCTTGTAGTCGCGGAACAGGAGGTCCTTGTCCCACAGCTGGCGCATGATCCACCACAACGACTCGATGTACGAGTTGTCGTAGGTCGTGTACGGATTTTCGAGGTCAAGCCAGTAGGCAATGCGATTGGTCAGCTGCTCGAACTGGTCGACATAACGGTTGACGCTGGCCTTGCAGGCTTTATTGAAGGCTTCGATACCGTACTTCTCGATGTCGGGCTTGCCCTTAAAGCCTAGCTCCTTTTCGACCTCGACCTCGACGGGCAGGCCATGTGTATCCCAGCCACCGCGCGCACCGTAGACGTAGTGGCCGCGCATCCGCTGGAAGCGATTGATGATATCTTTCGTGACGCGCGCCTCGACGTGGTGGACGCCGGGCTTGCCGTTAGCGGTTGGCGGCCCTTCGAAAAAGATAAACGGATTGTTACGGTCGCCGCTGTTCAACGATTGCTTGACGACGTCATGCTCGCCCCACCACGCAAGGACCTCCTCCTCGAGTGCCGGGAACGACACGCGCGTGTCGACGGGCTTGAACGGCATGATGTGCTCCTTACGAGGCTTCAGGTATCATGCTTCGGGCTTGAGATGGTCGAAGCAAAAAGTTACGTTTGCCTGATGCCTATTGCTGAAACCTTTAAAACAAAAACCCCCGCCCCCAGAAAGGGGACGAGGCTGAAAAACCCCGCGGTACCACCCCGCTTGGCGCATGTCGCGCCCGCTCGGTGAGATGCTATCACATCTCCATCGCTGGTAACGGGTGACGAGCCCGGACCGGCCTACTACAGTCATCGGAGGCGAATGCCGCCGCACTGGTTCGACGATCAGCTCAGGGGTGATCTTCAACACGCTCGCCGCGCCTGTTCGCACCAACCACAGGCTCTCTGATGCAGCTCAACGGTCTACATGTCCCCGTCATCGCTGGTGAGAAGTATAGGGGATCGTCATAGCGGCGTCAAGGATCGAAACAACGAGGCGAGGGCGAGGGGCTAGACGAGGAAGCGCAAC
>JADDQE010000155.1:0-2803 GCA_016781525.1 bacterium
TATCTCAAGCACCACCGTCAACGACCTGGTGAAGTCGATCAAGCTGCTGGAGCACGCCGGTATTCAGCCCACGACCGCAAGCCAGCCCGCCGGTAGCACACCCGTGTGTCCGGTGCATCAACGCCCCATGAAGCCCAGCCGCAAGCCCGGTTCATTTTACTGCTCAGCTAAAATAGGGGAGGAGTATTGTCAGGAGAAGGCTCGTCAATAAGCCCGCTCGGGCGGTACACCACCTACCGCCCGCTCACGACGTATCATCGTAGAAAGGTATTTCCCGCCATGCAGTACGATCGACCCATTAGCCGTGAAGCTCAGCAGCTGCTCAGCTATTGTGATGACCTTGCCGTCGGCCTCCAGGAGGGCGGTATCTATGAGCAGCTTGACCAGGCTGGCCAGCGCTGCTATCACGCCGCCCACACGCTGATTGCCAGTGACAACCCGGACCTCCGCCGCGCGGGCTTTGTGATGTTCTTTGACGCGCTGATGGAAGACCCGAACACCATCATCGCGGCCGTTGATAGCCTGCGGGCGCGTGCTGCTGCGGTGCCGTTGGATCCATCGGACGAAGCGCGGGTCCGCTTCGGTTTGTAGCCGGTTGGATACAGCACACAGCAACACCCCTACCAATCAGCGGTAGGGGTGTTTTTCTATGCCTTGCAGCTATGACACGTGGTGCGGTGATCATGATTTTAGAACATCTGTCTTATACAACTAAACACTCTTATATATGATAAGCCACTGGATTGAGAGGAAACACGCCCGCCGCAACTAGCAACACGCTGTACGCCATTCTCCCGCGTTGTGGGTCGGTTGTGGGTGATTGGACCTGTAGCAGCTGTGTGGCATGCGAACGCCTCTGTATTGTCGACAATACAGAGGCGCTGTGTTGACGTACTTTGTAGAATGGAAACAGTCCAACCATAGAACGGTTCGCTCTTATTGCTAAATGAGACCAAGAATGAAGGATAGCGAAATCATTACGTTTTCTTTTGAGGGGCACGGCAAGTTCGAATTCACTGTTGCTCGTTGCCGTGAAATCTGTCCGCGCGAAACTGCTGCATTAGAAGAAGCTGTCGAGGAGATGGCGCTAGCGAGTGAAGGGCAGGACTTGGACGCTCTAGCAAAGGCCAGCGGAAAAGTCGGCAGGCGAGTGGATTTAGTAAAGCAGGCCATTGTTGCAGCTGGGCGGCGCCGGGAGACTGAACAGAATGCAAACGACCCTACCAATCAAGGGTAGGGTCACTGCTGCGTCGATATGCTAGGCTAGCGCCTCCCACAGGGCGTCAACGGGGTTGGATGGTGCGGTGTCGATCATATGTTCGTCCTCACCACTTAACATCGTGATCGCCAACAAACTGGTAGCGCGGCCGTGTCTGCACATTGCCCGCTTCGTCAATACGCGGGCGCTGGGTCGTGGCCCGATCTTGAATCTCACGCGCCAGCGCAATCGTCACCTGTAGCTCCTGCCGCTGCTGCGCTGCCTGGCGGAATATGACATCAGTTTGCTTTGTTCCCGTCAGCACAACGGCGAAACGGCATAGCTCTGGGAACGACGTGGCTTTAGTGCCTATCCGAATAACCCAGCCGCACGGAACGAAATCAAGGCACACGCGAAATGCAGAAACGCAAGATAGTTGTCGGGCTTTTTGTCCCAGCGCACCAAAATGCGGCGAAAGCGGTTTAGCCAACTGTGACTCCGTTCCACGACCCACCGCCGTGCCTTCTTGCCAGCTTCCCGCTTGATTTCCTGCGCCTCATCCCTACGCCCCCGGATGTGGGCCGTGAAGCCGAACTCGGCCAGGATCGTTCGCACTTCGTCGTAGTCGTACCCTTTGTCCAAACACTTGCCTTGCGGCTGGTCGTCGGTCGGTTCAGGGCGCGCAACGACGATGGTGTCGACCGTAGCCTGGACCAGTTTCATGTCATGCCGATTGGCACCGGCCACCGCCAGGCCAATTGGTACGCCGTGGCCTTCAGTAAGGAGACTGCGCTTGACGCCGCATTTGCCGCGATCAGTTGGATTGGGCCCCGTCTTTTTCCCCCCCAAGTGGCGCTTTGGTCATCGCCCCGTCCATACTCAGCCAGTCCCAGTCAATCCCTTTCAGTTCATCGAACCGTTCGACACCAGCTTGCCACAGCTTCAGGAATACGTCGGCCTCGACCCATTGCTGAAAGCGGTCGTGAGCCGTGGACTTGGCACACAACGCGGTGTGGTTCAGGGCGTCCCATTGGCAGCCGGTCCGTAGGACATAGAAGATGGCATCAGCGCACTGGCGATCAGGCACCCGTGGGCGACCACCCCCAAAGCGATGCGTATTCACACGTTTGGGCAGGAGCGGCTCCAGCACGGCCCACAGTTCATCGGAGACGCGAAACCCGGTCGTTGTGTGGTTGTTCGGTGTGCGAGCCCGCGTTCGTTTGGGAGGCGTTGTTGTACTCATGTCAAGAGTGTACCAAGTTATTCGGATAGGCACTTAGTAGGGAGGCGAGGCATGGGACAGATGAAGATCACAAGCGAGACACCGCTCACCGTGGCGATCAACGGCCTCGTGGCCGGCATGCTGGGGGCGCTGGCCGTAACCGTGATGGTCAGGCTGGGCCGGACGATGATGGGTGGTCGCCCGCACGCTGACACCAGTGACGGTCCTGCCGGAATATCAGCAGCGGAAGCGCTGTCCGAAGGGCCCAATCTGCCGCCGGCGATGAATCAGGTGACCGCAACCTTTGTCCAGAAGGTGGCGACCGGTCTTTTCGGGACGAGCCTGACACCGGAGCAACAAGCGCAGGCCGGACTGGCGTGGCA
>JADDQE010000155.1:2926-8187 GCA_016781525.1 bacterium
CGTACCGAAGATGAAGCTGATGCTCCCGCCAACCCAGCAGCAGCCGCGGCTTACCACGATGGTGATCGGTGTGCATGCGGCGTATGGCGCTATCCTTGCCCTTGTGATGCACCTGCTCGGGCTCGATGACGAAACACACAGGGGTACGTCGCGATGACAAGCCCTTCTGATCAAGATCGCTTTCCGCTGCGTGGTGTATTCATGTTTGCCACCGGGATCGAGTGCAGCTACCCGACGATCACCGGGCGCGACGGGTCGCGGCGACGGATCGACCAGCTGGAGAAGTGCTTTCACTACCAGCGCTGGCGCGACGATTTGCAGTTAGTCCGTGAGCTGGGAATTCGCTATTTGCGCTATGGGCCACCCACCTACCGCATGCACCTCGGTCCTGGTCGCTACGATTGGAGCTTTGCGGACGAGATCTTTGCCGCCATGCGCAGCATGGCGATCGAGCCAATTGCCGATCTGTGCCACTTCGGCCTGCCGGACTGGCTTGAGAACTTTCAAAATCCGGAGTGGCCCGCCTATTTCGCGGAGTATGCGCGCGTGTTTGCGCGCCGCTATCCCTGGGTGCGCTGGTACACGCCGGTCAACGAAATCTTCGTCGCCGCGAAGCTGAGTGCTCTGCATGGTGTGTGGAACGAGCAATTGCGGAGCGAGGAGGGCTTTGTCACGGCGCTCAAGCATCTGTGCCGAGCCAACCTCCTGGCGGTGCAAGCGATCCTGCACGAGCGTCCCGATGCGTGGTTTGTCCAGAGCGAGAGCGCCGAATACTTTCATGAGGGGTGCCAGGAACCTGACATGGTCGCGCTGGCTGACTTTGAAAACCAGCGCCGCTTTCTGTCCTTTGATCTGCTCTACTCCCATCCGGTGCGGGATGATATCCGCACGTATCTGCGCCGCTGTGGCCTTGACGACGCAGAATACGCCTGGTTCATGAACCATGGGCTCTCCGCGCGCATCATCATGGGCAATGACTTTTATCGGCGTAACGAGCAGATTGTTATGCCCGGCGGACGGATCGAGCCAGCCGGTGACGTGTTCGGCTGGTACCTGATTACCCGACAGTATTATGAGCGGTACCACCGCCCGGTGATGCATACGGAAACGAACAACATCGGGACGGGCGCGGAGGAGGGGCCGCGCTGGCTATGGCAACAGTTTCTGAACATGCGGCTGATGCACGGCGAAGGCATTCCGGTCCTCGGCTTTACCTGGTATAGCCTGATTGATCAGATTGACTGGGATGTGGCGCTGGCCGATGAGCGCAACCTGGTCAATCCCATCGGGCTCTATGACCTGGACCGTCGGCCACGGCCCGTGGCGGCGGCCTACCGGCGGATCATCCAGGAATTCACCGGACAGCTATCAGTAGCACAGGCGACGGTATAAGGAGGTGGGGATGAACGAACAGGGAAGGTATCGACAGGGGCAACCGGCGGTGGTGGTGATCACGGGTGCGTCGGCCGGTGTCGGTCGGGCAACGGCCCAGGCATTTGCTAAGCGCGGCGCGCATATTGGACTGCTGGCGCGTGGAGCGGCAGGGCTGGAAGGTGGGCGACGCGATGTCGAGGCAGCCGGAGGCAAGGCGCTGATCGTGCCGATCGATGTCGCGGACGCGGACCAGGTAGAAGCGGCGGCGACGCAGGTCGAGGCAGCGTTTGGACCAATCGATATCTGGGTCAACAACGCGATGACGTCGGTGTTTTCGCCGGTGAAGGAGATGACACCGGACGAGTTCAAGCGGGTGACGGAGGTGACGTATCTGGGTTATGTGTACGGCACGCTGGCCGCTTTGAAGCGGATGCTCCCCCGCGACCAGGGGTCGATCGTGCAGGTGGGATCGGCGCTGGCCTATCGGGGCATTCCGCTGCAGGCGGCGTACTGTGGGGCGAAACACGCGATCCAGGGCTTTTGTGATTCGCTGCGGGCCGAGTTGCTCCACGACAAGAGCAACGTGCGGCTCACGATGGTGCAGATGCCGGCGCTCAATACGCCGCAGTTCGGCTGGGTCAAGAGCCGCCTGCCACAGCAGGCGCAGCCGGTCCCCCCGATTTTCCAGCCGGAGGTTGCCGCGGAGGCCGTCTACTGGGCGGCCCATCACAACCGGCGCGAAATCTATGTCGGCCGTTCAACCGTGATTGCGGTCGTCGGCAACAAGCTCGCGCCAGGGCTGGGCGACTGGTATCTCGCGCGTACGGGGTTCCAGGGGCAGCAAACCGGGGAACCCCGCGATCCTGATCAGCCCTTCAATCTGTGGGAGCCGGTTGATACGGACCGGGATTACGGCGCGCATGGCAGCTTTGACAGCCGCGCCACCACGTGGAGTCCACAGTTCTGGGCCACGACGCATCGGAAATGGATACTGGCCGTTGGCGCGGGCATCGCGGGCCTGGGCGCAGTCTTGATTGGGAGGAAAGCATGAAGCCGGAACGCTTGAGTTACCAGCTCCGGGAAGGAGTGAACGAGTATCTCCAACGGCGGCGCGCGATTGTCGGCTTGTCGCTGGTCTCCGTCGCCTCGATGGGCATCATCACGCTCTATCAAGTGGGGCTGATTGAGCATCTGCCGGAGCCCCCCAACCCACACCACATAGCTACCACCACCACTGTCTGAGCGCTGCTCAAGGACATGTAGTCGCTTCTCAAACGTTCGCATGCCGTGCCCCCTCATACGCTGCAAAGTACAACTGTTCGTAGCGTTGGGCGGCTGCAAGTTCCATCGGTGAGCACCACGGGAGCGAGGAAACACGCCGGGCAGCTCCGAGTTCAATCGGGCTGCCCTCCCGGTCATTCTTGCGGACAAACCACGTAAAGTGCTCAAGCTCCGCATCTGTCAGTCCCGCCATGGCTGCATCCTGAGCAGCCCATCGGCGCTGCCATTCTGCATCTTCGAGGCTTGCGAGTCGTTTAGTGTGTTTGCTGGTCATATGCTTGCTCCAATGCGGCGAGTCGTTGCTCATGGTCCTCGGTTTCTATCCACTTCACACACAATTCCAGCACTTTCGCTGCTGCCTGGAAGCGCACGCTCGGCGGGGTATGCTTGTCAGCGGCGAGTTGAATAAGCACGCTCACCATCCCGCTGCTCACCTGCTGCAGCCTTGCCATTGCCTGTCCGATAGCTTCCCGCCGTAACCGCCGGTATTCCTCGCTAAATGCCGGTTCTTGCAGCCAGCCGTACAGGGTACGCTCTGCAACGCCCGCTTTGGTTGCAGCGGCGGCAATGGTTGACTCGCTGAGCAGCGCGGCGAGGGCTTTGTGCTGTTTTGGGCTGATACCTGCAATTTCCGGCATATCCGTGCAATCCTTCGCTACAATGCGCCGCGCTCGTAGGCCGCATCAATCGCCGCGCGCTGGGGGGACGTGCAAACAGAGCAGGTCTGTGGCATTAGCGGTGCCCTCGCGTCGCGGGTGGGCCATCCAGCAACACGTCAACGGCGCGCTCGTAGTCGACACCACGCGCCCGGCAGACCATGGGCAGCAGCCCGGCCTCGTCCAGGAACACGGCCGCGCTATGGCGGTCCCGCGGTTTGCCCCGGCTCAAGTCGTCTGCTGCGAGCTTGACGAGTGCCTCAAGCAAGCTATCGGCGCTGTTGACGTGTTCGGCCATAGGTCATGCCTCCTTCCTCATCGTTCATGCGGCGTGTCGTGTCTCAGTGTGTGCGTCGATAACAATGCGCAACTTGGCAGCAATGGCCCGGCGCTCCGCATCCGTAGGATCGTCCCAGTGGCATAACGCCGGCGAGATCAGGTACTGGCTCGGTGTTACGCGAATGGCCTCGCGGAGCAGCGCGCGAAGCTCCGCAATAGTCGGTGTCATTGCGGTACCTCCAGCGCCTCTATCTCTGCTTCGACCTGATCACGGAGCGCGAGGTCGAAGATCCGTACTGCATTGATTCGGGCGTCGTGCAGATCGCCACGAGCAGCGGACGCGCGGGCTTTCTCAGCGTGAGCTGTATCGTCTGTATGTGGTGAATGGTGTAATGGTGTAACGATGTAATGGTGTAAATCATCGCTTTGGGTTACACCATTCGATTGATTCGGCTCGTTATCGTCTGTTGGTTGCTGAATGGTGTAAGAAAAATCATTGTTTACACCATTCACCATTTCCACCATTACACCATTCGTAGACTCTGACGTGCTCTGCTGTGGGGATCCTGCGGTTTTTGCGATGTATCGCTTGGTCCCCTTCCGCGTCAGTTCAACTGTCACCCGTCCATGCTTCTCGAGGATATCCAGCGTGCGCTGTAACTCCTCAGACCCAACAGAGCGTAACGAAGCACGGCGAATGCTGTTAAGTGTGGTCGGCCCCAGCCGTTCAATCGCGCGCATGACCTTGTCCTCGAGTTCGGCCTCGCGGGTCACGTCGCCTTCGCCCTGCAGCTGCTCAATCAGTGCGTGCAGGTTCGCACGCCACCGCTCGACAATCTCTTGCGCGCGGGACCAGTGGCGCAGTTCAATCCGCCCGCCGTTCTCAAGGCTGGCCAGCAGCATGGCAATCCGGAGCGCCTTCTCTGCGAAGCGGCCGTAGTTGCCGTCGAGGTCGGTCTGGTCACTGCCAGCGACAATTGACCGGAGCGCCTCGTCATAGCGGTAAAAGGCGTCATAGACACCGGCGCCGAGGGTGACGCGCTCGGGCTCCGGTTGCTGGACAAATAGCTCGTACTCGCCGGTCGTCTTGCCGGAGTCGTTGGTCCGCTCGGTAATATGGACATCCGCCTCGCCGAGGCGCGCGTGCCAGTTCTGCAGCGGCTGAACCAGCGCCGGCGGGATAACGCGCTCCTCCTCAGGAAATCGGCCATCCTTGGGCGGTGCGTCGGTGGGCGGTGTGACGAAGCCGAAGCGGGCAAAGAAGCCATCTCCCCACAGCGCGCCATTCTTGCGGGCATGCGGTGCCAGGTCGGCTGGCGTCAAGTTGGCCAGGAGTGACAAGTAGGGCCGGTCGAGTTCCTCCGTGCCGCGGGTAATCGTGGCTGTCTCGTACCGCTCGGGGCAGTCATCAAGGCGGCGTAGCAGTCCACGGTAGTCAGCCATGGCGCCGTTCTCGCGCATCATGGCGCTAATCTTCTGTCCGAACTCCTCGTGAAACCAGCCGCGCTGGGCAGCGAAGGCGAGGCGCTTCTCGGTCATATCGCGTTGCAAGGAATTTTGCTCATGGTAGGTGGACGGGAGCTTGGACGCCATGTGCTTAATCAGCGCCTGCGGTGTCGCGTCGTCGGGCGCGAGCAAGTACGAGAGCCCAGCCGCCCGAATCGTCGCCAT
>JADDQE010000035.1 GCA_016781525.1 bacterium
TACTGAACTCTGCCCTGCTGACTGTGCAGATTCTTGGGTCCACTATAATGCGCATCGTTCCCTCAGTCCTATTCATGGATAATCGACAATCCGCATATGCTACTGATGCCGCGACGTCTACACCTCTTCTTCAATCGCCGTTGATGACACACGAAGATCGAGCTGTTTTGCTACCAGGTGCAATGACGTTGCGGCCAGTCAACGTACAGAGCCGTGCTAACTACTGACCAGCCCAGGCACGATCCAATCGTTAGACCGCACTATCAGCACGTGCCAATTTGCGCGCATTTTCAGCGAGTAGCTCCCACGAGCGCAACGCCCCGTTCCAATGCCCTCGTCCTCTTCAATGTTGCCAACCGCGGTAATGGCAGTCGGCCCTATCCCTAGTTCCGCGCGCTGCCACCCGTGCGACAGTATGAGTTAGTCCCTGGTTGGATGAGGCGGTAATGGCGGGGTTATCCGTGCTAACGGGCAATGTGCTCCATTAAGTTATGGTGAGATCACCGACGCACCGCGAATGACCTGGCACCTAGAGACGAAACCCATATGTCACGTCTTCGCTCAACACACCTTGTTTCTGTCGCGATACCGTCTACCATCAATAACTGTACCATCGGCTCGTGTACCGCAGCTGCGAAAACATTGACGTTGGGAACTTGTCGCGACCAATGTGTGTTGCTCGCGAGTTGTTACAGCTGAGATGCGGTCGTGATGAGACAGAGCTACGGCGCCTGCGTAGAACCACCCACATGTAATGAGGACCGAAAGGCAACCGCCGATTGGCTTTGGGAAAGGAGCCGGCCGCTTAACTGCCGGCTCCACTGGCCTCGGGTTGACGGTCGCCTGCTGACAGACGTTGACCTGCCTATCAAACCCTGTGTCTACCAAAGCGGCAGACCCGGCAAGCCCCGTTGACCGTATGGGTAGAGCCATCTACAACGCGGGGCGCCGGCTAGCACGAGCACTACCCGCCCAGGCATCGTAACCAGAGATCAACATCCCGGAGAACGGTATTGGCGCACCAGCGATGAGCACGAACAACCGATGGAAATAGTAGCGGGGACTTGCCAAGCCCAGAGCTTCCACTGCGTCCGGGTACCGCGCACGGCAGTCACTGAGATGCCAAGTGGAGCTAGACATGTACAGGTCGTTTGTGTCTACGAAAGCTACACCTCCTCGTGTAGCTTTCTTGACGACGAGCCGGTAAGCACGAAGCGCTTGATGCTCGCAATTCCATCAAGCAGCGTCGTTTCATTGTTCTCAAGACGGTTAGTACCGATGCGTACAGCGCGTACAACGTCGTGCGAAAGCAGTCCAGGTTGCCCGTGACAACCAGTAAGCAGGGGCGTCATCTGGCCGGTGGTACGACCGGCGCTTCCGAGGATAGTGCGCCACAACGGACAAATAACACGCCGCCTCAATCTGCAGATATTGGCTCAACATCACCATGACACATGGCGGCGAAGCGACTCACTACCGCCTGCCTTTGTATGGAACCGCGGGCCGGTCGTTCACCAGGGCTTCACGGCGCGTCTCAAGCTCCGCTACCTGTGTGGTCTCGGCAATCTCAGCCTCCAGTGCCGCCCGCTGCTCCCGGAGCGCCACAAGCCGAGCCGCAGGATCAGCCGGCAACTGATCTTCGGACACCGCCTGGTTATGCTGCCCCCCCATCTGCTTGTTCATCATCCACATCATGATCCCCATGCCGATCGGGCATCCAAGAATAGCGACCGCCAGTAATAACGTACTAAAATCCATCGTTATGTCTCCTTATCTCTATAATTGGCTGCATAGTCCATGCCAAAACTGCTGCCAATGGGCAGGCCAGTGCTATGATGAACAGCCCGATAACCGCCAGTGGTGCCCCTGCTATAATGAGCAGGGCTAGACCGATGATCGTCAGGGCAGCACATACCGCTGCCATTGTCCGATTAGTCCACGGTATACATTGAGTCACGTCCACCACTTGACGCTTCATCTTGATCCTTCCGTACGCTTGGTAGCGGCACTGCTGATCTGTTGTTCCAATGCCACCTTTTCTTGCCGTAGCTGGACCAAACGGTCGGCTTGCTGTCGAGCATGTCTGGCTCGTTGAGCTGCGAACTGCCGTTTCGCCTTGATGTCCGGACCTGGCCAGAATGTCTGGACAACCGGATTAAAGAGCAGGAACGCGGCCATAAAATAGAACCAATGGTGGGTGAATAAGAAGAACCGCGCTGTTCCGCCACCATAGAGGCCGACCAGCCCCAGCACCGTAATCCCAATGACTGCCGGTAGCCACAGCCTGAAAAGACGCTTGGTGTACCAATCCAACTTCATCGCAGGCCACCTCCCTTTGATCCCTCGTCACTTTCACGCACTACTTTTCCCGCCTCCATCCGTGTTCTCACCGGTTGATGCCCTGTTGACGGTTTCACTTGCCATCCAGGCATGCAGGTGATGTGCAGCGTTACTACGCGCATGGCATCCACCTGGGTCCTCGGCTCGATCTCAGGCTCGCTCGGATGCATACGAATGATGAACGTATGCATCCGAGCGGGTACCGTCATGCATCCCGCAGAACAACGCCGGAGCCGCGGACTTCCCCGGGCGTCGCGACCGTCACGCGTGGAGGCCGAAAGCCGCGTAGCCGGAGTGCATTCGACACAACCGATACCGAGCTAAGGGCCATTGCCAGCGCCGCAAACACCGGATTGAGCAGAATACCCATGAACGGGTAGAGCAGGCCGGCGGCGAGCGGAATACCAACCGTGTTGTAGATGTAGGCCCAGAAGAGGTTTTGCTTGATGTTGCACATTGTCGCTTTGGAGAGCGCGATGGCCGTCACCGCGCCTCGCAAGTCGCCACTCATCAAGGTGATATCGGCCGCTTCCATCGCTACGTCGGTACCCGTTCCAATGGCGATCCCAACGTCCGCCTGCGCCAGGGCCGGCGCATCATTGATGCCGTCGCCGACCATTGCAACGCGCAAACCCTCCGCCTGAAGCTTCTTAACTTCCTCGGCCTTATCTTGCGGCAGCACTTCGGCCAGGACCCGATCAATCCCCACTTGCTTCGCGATCGCTTCGGCCGTTCGTCGGTTATCACCTGTAATCATCGCAACGACCAAACCCAGCCGATGGAGTTCTGCGACTGCCTCGCGCGAGCCCGGCTTAAGGGTATCTGCTACCGCAATCAGACCGCCGGCCTGTCCATCCACGGCTATGAACATCGGTGTGCGGCCTTGATCAGCCAGTTGTTGCGCCGGCTCGTCGAGAATCGCAACATCGATCCCCTGGTCACGCATAAGCTTGCGATTCCCGGCAAGCACCTGCCGGCCCTCGACCGTCGCGTGGACACCGTGCCCTGGAATGGCAGCAAAATCGGTTGGATCAGAGAGGACAAGCCCTTGCTCTCGGGCATGCACCACAATTGCTTCACCTAGTGGATGTTCCGAGCTTCGCTCCACCGCGGCCGTCAGCCGCAGCAAGTCATCGCTTGCGAGAGCACCGACCGGGATTACATCGGTCACAGAAGGTTTGCCCTGGGTCAGCGTTCCTGTCTTGTCCAGCACAATCGCTTTGACCCGATGGGCCAGTTCCAGTGCCTCAGCACTCCGGAACAATACGCCGTTTTCGGCGCCCTTGCCCGTCCCCACCATGATCGCCGTCGGGGTGGCTAAACCGAGGGCACATGGGCAGGCGATGATCAGAACGGCAACAAAATTCGCGAGGGCAAAGTTCAAAGCCGGCGCTGGCCCGAAGAGCAGCCATACGGCAAGTGTGGCAAAGGCCACGCCAATCACCACCGGCACGAAATAGGCAGTCACACGGTCCGCCAGGCGCTGGATGGGTGCTTTGGAGCCCTGCGCTTCCTCAACGAGCCGGATAATCTGAGCGAGCGCGGTGTCCTTGCCCACCTTGGTTGCTCGGAACTTGAAGGCGCCAGTGCGGTTAATGGTCGCGCCAATGACGGTGTCGCCAGCCTTTTTGTCGACCGGGATCGACTCACCCGTGACCATCGCTTCGTCGATCGTCGAGTAGCCCTCAATGAGCACCCCGTCAACCGGCACCTTTTCGCCTGGCCGGACGACAACGACGTCATCCACTCGCACCTCGTCCACGGGAATGTCAAGCTCCTGCCCGTCGCGGACCACCCGCGCGGTCTTGGCGCGCAGCCCCATCAGTTTACGGATGGCCTCGCCTGTTTGGCCCCGCGCCCGTGCTTCCATCCAGCGGCCGAGCAAGATGAGTGCAATGATGATCGCTGCCGTGTCCAAGTAGAGCGCGGCGGTGCCCGCGGGAAACAGTTGTGGGAACAGGATCACGGCGAGTGAGTAGAAGTACGCCGCGCTGGTGCCGATCGCGATCAGCGTGTTCATATCTGCCGTACGTTGGCGGAGTGCCGCCCACATGCTGCGATAGAACTGCGCCCCGGCCCAGAACTGTACGGGCGTCGTGAGCACCAGCAACGTCCACGGGTTACTCAGCCAGGCTGGGACCCAGGGAAACCACTCGGGGAAGCTGCCTAAGAAGATCGGCACCGACAGCACCGCGGCCACGATAAACTTAATCTGGAGGCTCCGCGCCTGCCGCCGGCGCGCAGCACGCTCACGATCTTCCGCCTCCGCCCCCGCCTGACCCGTCGTTGGTGTCTCCGGCACGCTGTAGCCTACATCGGTGACAGTACGCTTGAAATCGGCAACGTCAGCCACCTTGGGGATAAACTCGATCGTCGCGCGCTCGGCCGCCAGGTTGACGTTCGCGGTCAGGACACCCTCCACCTTGTTGAGGGCACGCTCGATGCGGTTAACGCAGGACGCGCAGTGCATACCCTGAATGGGCAGGCTTACCTTTTCGATAGGAACGTGATACCCGGTCTGTTCCACGGCTGTAATGAGCTCGGCTGAGGTCGTCACGGCCGGATCGTAGGTTACAGCCGCTCGTTCAGCAGCCAGATTTACAGCGGCATTGTGCACGCCCGCGACATTCTTAATTGCGCGCTCGATGCGGTTGACGCAGGACGCACAATGCATGCCTTGGACCGGTAAAGAAAGCTGTTTATCAGCCACGGTTGGACTCCTTAGCGGCGGCTACACCACGCCGATCAGCAGATCTGACGGCTGTGGACGCGGCCAATCGACGCTGTACTGCCGAAGCCGGAACGCACACCACGCACGCATTCATCTGTCGTTGCCTGAACTGCCACAGCAACACTTTACTCAGGGGGCACCACGCGGCTATTGTTAGGATGAGGTAGTACATCGGGCTGCTGAAGCTCAGCTCACTCCAACCAAATGCCGCACCCATTGTTGCGACGGCGGCAATGAGTACTGCTGGAATTGAACAGGCAATCAGTGAGATTCTTAATGCTTGTGGTAAACGAGTCATCATATCCTCCAGGGGACGAAGCACAAATACTTTCCTTTAGGTGCTGAAGGCGGTGGGCTTCAGCGGTGGGACGAGCGCTCTGCTTCAGCCGGATTGATCCGGCCATCGCTTGTGACCGTACCTGGCACAACGATTTGCGATACTGGTCATGCGTTAGACACTCGTGGGGTACGCACGAGCAACAGCTTCGCACCTGAACAACGTTGGCTTGCCGGTTGGGGAAAGAACGTTCCGTTTCCCCGTAAAAGCTAAACGGGCTGTACCAAGCTGGTCGCCCTGTCAGCCGACCAATGGCGCTCCGTTGTGGACGAGATGCTGTATCTGTGGGTCGAAACACCCGCTCCACCGTCAGACCTGTGCTTAACAGGCGCTACGAAATCTGGAAGTGCAAGCCCACATCCTTTAGGGGTGGGTAGCTGACATCGCCTTTTCCAAATCACTCTACACAGCCGTACTGAGCAATAGCATACCGACCTGCTGTGATGAATCGGTGAAGATGTGATGGAGATTCGATGCGATTTGCCGGCCGGCAGCAATTGGCTACGTGTAGCGCGGCATACCGCGGACACCCGCGATACGCTTAACGCCAACTAAAGTTCAAGCGCGCTGCGGCCCTGCGCAACAGTACTACAGTTGCCAGGCGGGCCCGGTAGCTGCCCACCGCAACCCAGTCATCAGAGCCAGCACGCCAAACGCAACAAGCACCGCCAAAGCGCTTGGCCCTACCATTTGCCGCAGCTGCGTAACCCGTCCTTCGAGCCCGCCCAGCATCAGGATCGGGATCACCGTCACCCGGGCGGGAAGCAGCACAACACCGATAACACTTGTCAGTGCAACAGGGTAATAAAACGTCGTGCCGCCGTTCACCATTAATGCGGCAAACCCGGCAGCGAGCGCGAGTGGTACGGCCAACTCCCTTAAGGCTCCGAGGACTGGACGTGACGGCATCACGTTCCGCGGAGCAGCCACGACGCTCCAGAGCCATACGAGGAACGGGGCCATCGCGATGCCAGATAGCAGCCCAGTCGCAAGCCGGAGGGGATTGGTGGGCATGTACAGGTACGGCAAGCCCACTTCGAAGAGCGTCGAGTTAATCCCATCGAACGCCATGCTCCCGACCATAAGGGTGAGAACGCCGATCACAAGCGGGCTGCCGAGTCGGCGAGCGCCAAGTCTACCGCGGACAAGCAACCACACCAGCGCCAGCAAGAAGCCAGCGTAGATGCCGCTTGTCCGCGATTCCAACGGGAACTGCAACCCGCCAGCAAAATAGGAGTGCGAAGGACGGAGGGCGCACACTCCACCCATGGAAAGCAGCAGCTTTTGGTGAAATGGCCCGGGCACCGCAACGAACAACGCAAGCGTGAGTACAACCAGTGTTGGTGGGAGCCAGCGCCACAAACCGCTCCAACGTTGTTCGACGGCGGCCATCCGCTTCGCATTTACCTGCTTGCGCGCAAGCGCAATAATTTGGTCATCGTTCATACTGTCCATCATCGATGCTGGCAGGTCGCGGTGACCCCCCCGTACCCCCCGATCCATTGCTTAGCCCACCTATAACGTCACTATCCCGCCTAGCGATCTACACGTGCGGATCATCACCGGCGCCGTGATCCTTTTGTACCGCCGCCTTTGCCGCACGATGCTCTTCAGTGGTCGTCGGTCGCGGGGGCGTACCAACGCTTCCCACGCGTTCGCCGCGGTTTGGGCCAGCCGGCATCAGTGTTAGTCGCGCAGTGCGCGTGTGACTGACGACTGGCAACGCGACAACCACAACGCCGTTGCCATACGTCACCGTGCCGTGTTCACCATCGACAGCGACCGGAAGCTCTAGCTCGCGGTGATACGCGCCAACGTCCCACTCATCGAGCAGAACCTCTTTGACATCTTTGAGTACCCCGCGCAGCTCCCCGTGGAGGATCAGACGGCATCTGTGGTCACCTCGACCACGATATCCTCAGCTTGAAGCCCTGCCATTGGCGCCGCAATCACCAACCGATCTTCGCTGCGATAGACCTTGACTGGGATATGTTGTGGTTCGACCTGCCGGTGCATAGCTGCTCCATCCTGTGCTTACCTATTGGACTGCCGTAGGCATTCCATCGGAATGGCTGGTCCTCGACGTGTTCCGGGTATCCAGCGGCCGGTACAGCCAGCCTACACCTGTATATCTGAACCTCGCGCCGCGGTATCGATGTTGGCAGCTACCTCCACCGAGAGATCCTGTCCTATCCTAACCTTAACCGTGACAGGTCTTGCGTTACAGCCGCCCAACAGTTCTATTATACCGTTCTCTGGTACAATGGTCAATCATACTATCGGTAATGGTACCAAGAAACTGGAAGTGTAATGTAAAGAGTGGACGGGCTATGGAGGCGTTGCGGCAGCGGTTGTACGAATCAAGGCTAGGGAATCTCCATTGCATCCGCATCAAACCTTCATCGATCGTTCACAGCCGCGAGGTATCGTATACCTAGTGAGCGAGGCCGGCAGCCGACCTGAGGATATGTCGGGCGATCGCACATTTTGGATAAGGAGATGAGGACATGTTTGAGAAACTACATTCGTTTCGCGGGAAAGCAGCACTCGGTGGAGCACTCGTCGGGCTTGCATTGCTCGGCTTCACAGCAAGCCCAAGCTCGGCCCAGACACCGCCGCAAAACACGATGACCCATGAACAGATGCACCAGATGATGGACGCGATGCACGGGCAAGGCACAAGCGAGCGGATGCATCAGGCAATGGGTGAGGATGCCGAGCGGCTGATGGATCAATGCGTCGGCATGATGAACATGATGAACGGCAACATGTCGGGCATGATGAACGGCAACATGTCGGGCATGATGAACGGCAACATGTCG
>JADDQE010000006.1 GCA_016781525.1 bacterium
GTCGAAGCGCCCGCGCCTGTTGCACCGGAGCAGCCCGTCGAAGCGCCCGCGCCTGTTGCACCGGAGCAGCCCGTCGAAGCGCCCGCCGTACAGGCAGGGACGCTAAGCGATCTTCCGACAGCTGAACCGGCCACTACCGAGGACCCCGCCGCAACGCCGTAATCCTGCTGATAGCAGAGCAGGCCCAATATACGTTGGGCCTGCACATGACACAGCACCGATATGGACGCTGTTTCAACACGAAGCAGCCCAACCTCTAGGCCACAAACGACGAAACCTTTAGACGTAGAGCAAACTGGTGTCTGAGGTTTCGTCGTTAGATACGTACGTGCTGTTCCACGCATCAATCGTCATCGGAGGCCAGCTGACCAAGCACTCTCATACGCTGAGCCGGACGAAACCATGTCAGGATATTATCCAGGCAGGTATTTTGTATGACTTCGGTTTGCGGCCGGTCGTCCTGAGATAAATATTCTTCATCTCTGTAACGGTCAACCGATCCCCTGCAGTATCAATCGTCTTACCCATCGTTCAGGCTGTTGGAAAACTTTCCCAGCTACCGCTCCGATGTCATCAACCGAGACCATGTGGAAGCGTGTATCCGGCTTCAATCCCCCGGTGAGCAAGGGAAACATCAGTTTCTCTTGCTTTGGTAGCATAAAATTTTCCATAAAGAACACAGTACGGAGGAATGTTCGCCGCAGCCCTAGCTCATCGATATACTGTTCAATCACATATTTGCAGCTGAAATGTTCGACGTCCGGTGCCTTGTCCGAATCTGAAATTGACGCTTGTACGTAGTGTTTGACCCCTGCCTGCTTCGCTGCGTCGGCGAGGTGCTTGCCTTGTCTGATTTCACCTGCATAGCCGACGCCCTTTTCCCAATAATTCTGGACGGAATATACGCCGTAGGCACCCTCGACGGCACGTTGTGACTACTCCCACGCTTGAAAGGCGTGGGCTTCTACGGATTGAGTACCGATGCTGTGTAGCCCCACAGCAAGAATGTTCAACGCGGCATTGAGATCGCGGTCGATCTCCAAGCCGCAAGAGGGACACTGATGCACGCGCACGGACAAATCTTTTTTGACCACCACCTTACAACGGCTACAGCGTTGCGACGTACCACGCGGGTCAACTTGCAGATACGTTCTACCGGCACTCGCAGCCTTGTAGCGCGTATAAGTGGCAAGTTGGTTCCACGCCGCATCCGCAATACTTTTTGCCAGCGTGTGGTTTTTGATCATCCGTGCGATGTTCAGGTCTTCAAGGACGATAATCCCGAACTCGTTGACGAGACGGCGGCTGAGTTGGTGCGCGAAATCCTTACGACGGTTGGCAATCCGTTCGTGAATGTGCGCCACCACCTTCCGGCGTTTCGCACGTTCGGGCGTTCCCTTCTCAGCTTTGGAGAGTTTGCGCTGTGCCTTCGCCAGCGCCCGTTCATCCTTGCGGAAAAAGCGCGGATTGGCAACCTGTTCACCCGTCGAAAGCGTGGCGAACTTCTCCAAGCCAACATCAATCCCAACGGCGCGTTGCGTTTCCGGCAACGGTTCTGGTTCGGTTTCCACGCTGAAACAGGCGAACCATTTGCCCGTGCTGGCACGGCGGATCGTCAGGGTTTTGATCGTGCCGTCAATGGGGCGGTGATCAATCATCTGCACGCGCCCGATTTTCGACAGGTCAAGCCACTGCCCGTCAACGCGGAACGCATCAGCTTGCGGATAGGTGAAGCTGTCGTACCAACCCCTCCCGCGAAAGCGCGGATACCCAGGCCACCCACCTTGACGCGGCGAAAGAATGCCTTGAATGCCAGATCAACTCGTTCGGTCACATTCTGCAAGACCTGGGAGTGAACCGCTTTCAGCGACGGGCGTTCCGCTTTCAAGATCGGGATACGCCGCTTGGTTTCATAGAAATCTGCCGTGCGCTGTTCGTTCTCCCACGCGGCTTTCCGGTACGCCAGCGTGTCGTTGTACAGCCAACGACAGGTTTCAAGCACCTGTTCCAACAGGCGCACTTGACCCTTCGTTGGTGCAAGGCGGAATTGGTAGGCAACACGGAACATCAGACACCCTTCTGGTTTTCGATGTACTGCTGCACAACGTCCAGCGTGACCGCGCCGACAGACGCAATAAACTTGCTGCGCGTCCACAGCGTTGGGAGACGCTTTTTCAACCAGGGAAACTCATTCCGCAATTCGTGGGAGGTAAAGCCTTTGATTTTTGCCACAACGACGTTGATCCCAATACGCGGGTCAACATCAAGGAGTAAGTGAACGTGATCCGGCAGCACTTCCATTTCGATGACGGCATAGCCATAGTCGGCTTGCTTGCTGAGGATCAATTCCTTCAATCGTACCGCAAGCGCATCCGTCAGTACCTTGCGCCGATACTTCGGGCAAAAGATAACATGGTACTGGCAGCTATACACAATGCTGTGATCGGTGTGGTACGGCTTGTTATATTGTCGCCGTTCCATATACTGATAGTAGTAGATAGCTTCGTACAATATAACACCGCACGCTTGTTCTATCAATATCTAAAGCCGCTAAAGCAGGAGAAGGGCGTATATCCCAGGGCTAAAGCACCTGGGGTTTACGCCCTATTCTCTAACATCCGCTTGGCCCCTACCTTGAGAGCTTGAGGAACTCTGGTACACCTTTTGCAGTAATAATCGCCAGCGAATCGGCTGACCAAGCGCCGCAGCGCTCGTGCACACCTTATCGGCCGATCAACAAGGAGGCGACTATGGCTGATCGACCAGAGAACAATGCTGAGGAGGAAAGCAAAACGCCCCTTTTCCAAAACATGGACGAACGCGAGCAGCTCTATGCTCCACAACAGCTGCCCGGCGGTGCCGACGTGGACGAAGGCGTCGACGCTGGCCAGACTGGCGTTATGATTGTTCCTCCTCTTGGCACAAGCGCCGGTTCTTTGACGGATTATCCAGGTGGGTGGAGTACGACCTTACCACCGCCCGGCTCTGCTCGCCCGGACATCGAGACACAAGACGACCCGCACGCGCCGGACAACGAACCATAGTTGCGCCCGGACATCGACGTTGAACGCAAGCAGCATTAGCGTGGTAAGCAACAGAGGGGATGCCCATCTGCAGCGCCGTCTCGCGTACCATCGGCGGAAGTCCGTTACCGCAGAGGATATCGAGCGGCTCGCCTAGCCTTACTTATAAGCCTGAAAAAGATTACGGAGGTAGTTGCTGCCTGCTATACATAACAGGCTCGTCTCGCCTGTATTCCACCAGAAGTGTACGTCTAGGCGCGGAGCTGTCGTCAGGCCGGGTAGCCGACAGAGAAAGGTGCCCTCTGTAGCTGCGCTGCGTGCCAGCCAGCCGTCACGCCCTAGTACGCCTGGTAACCCTTGCGCGGAGACGAACGGGACTTCCAATCGGCGTAGCTCCTGCACCAGTTCAAGGTAGCGTACCAGCAAGTAGGTATGTTCCAGCGAGTGTGCAACCGCCCAAGCAAGCAGCATCCAAGCCCAGCGGTTGCCCATGCCACCACGTATTAGGTAGGCGACGGTCGCGACGACCGTCCAGTTCCAAACGAAATGAATCCACTCGGCATTAGCCGGAGAGATTAATCCGCTTGACTCCCATGGGGGCCAGTGCAGGACATGATACTGGATCCATTGCACCAGATGCTCTATGCTGTGGAATCCTTGCATTGCAAGCAGGATGCTTAGGGCCATCGCCGTAGGGCCGTAATCGAGCCGGTCGGCGCGCCACTTCTGCACGGCCGGAATCAGTAGCAGTGCGAGCACCATTGTGGTGGCGCCCCAAAGCGGCATACCGGCGATCGACACAACCAGGCCCCACAGCAGGAGGCCCAGTACCGACAAAAGTATAACGGCTTGGGTCTGCTCACGTGGGTGCAGCAACACAAGCAGTGGGAAGCGCGAGTACGGGCGGTGCTCAACGCCGGTTGCCATTGGATGCCTCCATTCGCCTGCTAAGCGGAAGCCAGAACTTAACGAGTGATCGTCGCAATTGTACCTTCGGCCACATCTTCGACGCTTGAAACTTGGCCGTCGGGCCAGTGGATTTCTAGCCGATACAGCTCGGTACCGGGTGCAAATCCGAAGTGGACGCGCGCCGGATCACCCGATAAATAGCCGCTCGAAGCACGCACATCCCGGTAATAAACTCCTGAGCTTGTCCGTAGAACCAGACGGCCGCCGAGAGCTCGCGTGTTCTTGCTTTCGGGCCATACGAGATCGACCTCCATGCTCGCTCCACCGCAGAGTTGGTTTTCGAAGAGGATGGCCGGCGAGTGGAGGTTGTTAACGACAATATCCAAGTCGCCGTCGTTATCCAGATCGGCCATGCTCATGCCACGACCACTTGCGGTAGAGCCTAGGCCCAGCTTGGGAGCCCGCGTAAAGTATCCCGCTCCATCGTTGAGAAATAGCTGGTTTTGCTCGCTCAATTCGTTACCAGGCAGATAGTCAAAGAGATCGGCGGCAAGCATGCCGTTAACCACATACAGATCGAGGAACCCGTCGTTGTTCAAGTCGCCGAATTTACCCGACCAGCTCCAGCCTGTAGCATCCAGCGATCGCCGGTACGCGTGATTATGAAAGCGTCCCGCGCTATCTCGAATCTGCAGTACGTTTTCCATGATTTGTGGATCGCCAATAAATGTTTCATGCGGCATTCTTGCCATCATCGGTCGCCACTCAGCGTGCGTTTTGATATCCGTTCCGTATGGTTTCATATCCGTAGCAAAGAGCTCCGGACTACCATTGTTGTCGATATCGCCCAGGTCAAAACTCATAGTGCTATGGCTAGTGCGGTCGAATGGCGCTACTTCGACCCATTCCCGGCCCTGTTGCTGCCAGGCCTGGTCAGGCATATCAAAATCATTGCCGATTAAGATATCTGCTTTTCCATCCTGATTGAAGTCGGGCAGGGCGATCGCTAAAGCCTGGGATCTCTCCGCCAAGTGGTGGCCAACAAACGCCGCGTCAATATTCTCATAGTAATAGACACCGCCACCACTGCGGAACCGCATAAAGTCATAGCCGAGATCTTTTTCCAGGGCGGCATCATAGGAGGCCGAGACTATATCCAGGTCGCCATCGCCATCCATATCGCCCCAAGTCATCGCGTAGGCCCGTTGATCAACGTCGGGGAGCCAGAGTTCCTCGAAGCGCGCTGTATCTGTGTCTCGGCCTGTATTCCGCCAGAAGCTGGGCGGACTCGTGCGACGGGTAAAGACGATATCTTGCCAGCCATCACCATCGACGTCTACGACGTTGACCGCGCGTGAATCTCCATGTGACAAACGTTCTTTGCGGAAGGTCAACCCGCCTTCATTCCATAAAATAGTGTTCGGGTCTTTCAGATTTGCGAGCACCACATCCTGATCGCCATCGTTGTCTAGGTCGTTGATCGCTAATCCCGTGCCGTTGCTTTCGAACATACGAACCGGCTCGCCCGCCCACGTGAGGTGGTCCAGGGTATGGGGCGTGAACGTATTGCTACAGGGCTTGATGGGTTTTACTAGCTCGGTCTTATGCGAGCGAACGGGGAGCAATGTATGCGACATGGGCGGCCACAGCGCGGCTGAAGTTGCGGCCTGCGAAAGCTGTGCGGGCAGCTGACGGCAGCCAACGACGGATAGCAGAAGGGCGACGAGTAACGCCGGAATATATTTCAACAATCGTTGGCCCATAGCCGAATACGTGCTCTTTACTCTTGAGTACACGCTCGCCGCCCCAAGGTGGCGGCGAGCGTGTAGAGGGGATACATGTGGGATGAGGAACAGGCGCTCTGCTTATCCACCCTTGACTGCGCCGGCAGTTAGACCAGCCATAAAGCGTCGGGCCGACATGAGGAAGACGATCATCACCGGCAAAATAGCGATCGTGGCGCCCAACGTTCGGACGCCTTCCTCTTGCCCGTAGAGGTTCTGCAAGCTGGCCAGCGCCACCGGCAGCGTGTACTTTTCGGCGTCCTTGAGGATGACCAGGGGCCAGAAAAAGCTATTCCAGCTGCCCATAAAGGTCATGATCGCGAGCGCCGCCAAGGCAGGAGTAATCACGGGGAGTACAACCTGCCAGTAGATGCGAAACTCATGGGCGCCGTCAATACGCGCAGCATCCATCAGGTCGCTTGGGATCGCGCTGTCAATGTACTGGCGCATCCAGAAGATACCAAATGCACTAGCAGCGCCAGGGACAATCAACGGCAGATAGGTGTTTAGCCAGCCAAGCCATTTCATGAGCATGAACGATGGGATGATACCAAGGATGCCGGGGATCATCATCGTCGCGAGCATAAGCGCGAAGAGCTGGTCACGGCCGGGGAACTGAAATTTGGAGAAGCCATAGCCGCCCAGTGAGCAGAAGAACAGCACGAGCACAGTCGAGAGCGTGCCCACATAAAGGCTGTTAAACATGTTCCGCCAGAACGGCAATCCCGCCATCAACTCATTGTAGTTTTGGAGCAGGGCCTCACCCGGCAGAAGTGGGGGCGGGAGATTCAGAATCGTGTACGACCGGTGTGTGGAGGCGATGAGCATCCAGTAGAAGGGAAAGGCCGCAACTACTGCCATCGCCGTCAGTGCAAGATACATAAGCATCGTACCAAGCGGCCCAAACACCCGATCGCGCCCACTAGACTGTGCCTTGTCCCTTTCGGCTCGGCGGGAAGTCATTGTTGCCATTATGTGTCTCCTATCTTGCTCGATGGTTGCGGCAGCGACGATAGTCGCGCGCCCGTAGAGCGACTATTACGTCAAATTTTTGCCCAACAAGCGGTGGTACAGGAACGAGAAGATGATGATTACCACGAATAGGGCAACGGACATCGCCGCGGCGTACCCAAATTGCACGTAGACAAAGGCGTTGGCATAGAGGTTGACCATAACCGTGAGCCCAGCCCGATCAGTGCCACCCGGCGAGGACGATGATGTGCCTCCCGCGAGCATCAGCGGCTCTTCGAAGAGCTGTAGCCCGCCGATGATCGAAAGGATCACGGTGAAGGTGATGGTGGGGCGCAGCAGCGGCAGCGTAATGTGAAAGAAAATATCTTTCCAGCGGGCACCATCTACCTTCGCAGCGTCGTACAAGTCAAGCGGGATGCTTTGCAAGCCGGCGAGGTAGATCACGGTGTTCCAGCCAAAGTAACGCCAGATAACCACCAGCGCGATCGCTGGCTTGATCCACAGGGCGCTCCCGAGCCAGTCGACGGGCCCCAGCCCGATCAGGCTCAGAAAATAGTTCAATAGCCCATATCTGAGGCCGAACATACCGCCGAAGATCATGGCGACAGCGACGGAGGAGGCAACGATGGGTGTGAAGTAGGCCGTGCGATAGGCCTCTTTGAACCTAACAAAGCCGCTGTTGAGCATGAAGGCCAGCACTAGCGCAATCACCAGGTTAATGCCGGTCACGAGCATCAGCCAGATGCTGTTGTATAACGACTTCCACCAGAGGTCATCCGTCAGCAACATCCGGTAGTTGTCTAGGCCAACCCAGCGCATCTCACTGATGCCATCCCATTCGTTGAAGCTCAAGTAGAAGGCGTAGAGATAGGGGAAAAGGCCAAAGATAATGAACAAAATGAAGAACGGCGAAATGAAGATATAGGGCCAGATATTCCGCCGTATCTCGTGCAAGGTGCTTCTACGGTGCGCAGTGGTGCGCGCGCCGGCGATTGTAGATGCCATAGAGCCGCCTCATTTCTCAGTGTTCGAGTAACCGCAAGCGTGGCTGGCGTTCTCCAACAGCTGATGTTTCCTCTGAGCTAGCTAGAAGCAGAGCGAAACTCGACAATCATCCCAGCGCATAAGGCTGCGCTGCAACGCAGTAACAAGGGCTAGCCGCTGGCGTCACGAGCGGCTAGCCCTGGTCGTTTAGCTCTCGATGCCCCGAATACGCTGGACTGCTTCCGCTTCAGCGTCCCTCACGGCTTGGGCCGGATCCTTGCCTTCCTTTTCCACCTTGGTGACCTCCGCGCCTAAGATATCGCTGGCCTGCCGGTCTCCCGGGTGGACGATGTTGGCTGGGACCCCGGCAGCCGCGTCGAGCCACAGCCGGTAGGCCTTCTGCCCGCCGAAGAACTCGACTGGCTGGTCATAGATCGGATCCTTCCAGGCGG
>JADDQE010000145.1 GCA_016781525.1 bacterium
GAATTGTTGTCCTATCTGCCTTAGCTTGATGCGTATGGGATGCTAAAGATGAGGGTTCCTACCGCGAGTGCCAGGGCGGCTACGCTGAGCCAGCGTAGGGCAACCTCTGCCGGGCCCGGCATTGCGAGCGGATCGGGCGGGGGTGGCGGTAGTATCAAGGGCGCGTTTGCCGCGGCAGGATCGCCAACCGCGAAGGGAATGACGCCCCGCATTGTATGGCCGTCGACTGTGGACAAGGTCCGCCACTGCAGTGTGTAGACGCCCTCGGCCAGCGGTGGCAGGTCGAGCAAGAGCACGTGCGGGTCGTCGGGCGCGACCCGGCTCGGTTCAGCCTCGACGGCACCGCCTTCCGCGCTTGTAAGCACGACCCGGCTGTACGACGGCTCAAGTGGCTCCGTAAAACGTAGTCGTGCTGTAGCGGGCGGTTCGGCAACGACCATATTAGCCGCCGGAACCGACTCAACCAAACTGGCATGGGCGCGGACCAAACCAGGTAGGAGCGCGGCCACACACAGGGCTGCCCAAATAATAGAAAGTTTTCGGATCATAATTAACGTAGCGATCGTCCGTCAGGAACGAGCGAGAGTTACTGGGTCTCGCCCGTTCCATAGCGGCATGACATGCAGAATCGGCGTTGACTAGGTGCAGATAATGGTTGGCTCGGCCGTCGAGGCCGGGGTACGCCGGCTACGGAGCGCCGACAGCGCGGCAAGTGTGCCGACAAGGCCAAGCGCCAAACCGATGCCCCCGAGCCACAGTGCGGTGCGGGCCGTGCTCTGGGCTGCCGCCACTTCAGTGCTGACCTCCGCTGGGCTGAGAACTTTGGTGGGGAACTGGAGCGCGTCAGACGATTTGACGCTGTCAAATCCCTCAGGGCTGGATGTGAATCGTTCATCAATCGAGGTGTCGGCAACTGTGCCCGTTAATTGGAATGTGTAGTCGCCCGCCATCGTCGGGTAAAAGTCTGCGGTATAGACTCCCTTCTCGTCCCACGCGGGCTTTAGATTAAGGTCAAGCTCCTGATTTCCGAAGATGACTCGCGCCTTCAAGATATCAGCGAGATTTTCGACCGGCGTGTTGCTTGATGTGTCGGTAACTTTAACCCAAAGGCCATTTTGCTCGCCTTCAAATGCCGGCTCGTTGATAAACCCGACGACGAACTCATACTGGCCAATTGTGCGATGCTCGTGTGCGGCGGCAACTCCAGGAAGCAGCAGGCCGAAACCGAGCAGCGCAAAGACTAGCAGACGAATTGAGCGTGACATAATCATTTCTCCATGAGCAAAGAGGATAGCGCGCCGCGCCCTTGTGTACGTGGCGAAAGTGTCAAAGGTGGCGGCGAACAGACGCTCGCCAGCCGTGCTCCTCCGACGAGGATGTGGCTAGAGTATGCTCATGGAGTGACGGGGTGGATGACGAGGCGGCGGGTGTATGACGGAAACGGTATCGACGAGACGCGGCATAAAGCGGAAATCAGTCGAGCATAGGAGCGGGACCAGCGTCAGCATCCCCAACACAGCAAAGGTCAGCGCGTTGGGCGGCTCGCCCGCCGGCTGCCCCGTTCCGTAGAGCTCGGTCGGACAGGGGTCGTAGCTGTCGGTGAGGCCAGAGCCGGTGTTGAGCGCATGATCGTGATGAGCGTGCGCGACCGCATCGAGGATCAAACAGTGCGCAAGGCAGGCCCACGGCCCCCCGAGAACGACGACTGCAATGAGCGTGAGATAGGCAACAACCCGCAATGGGCTAGATGCCCACCGCTCAAGTCCGAGCCCACCCCATGTCACGCTGCTTCGTTTCACAATCGCTTCTTGCTCGTCGTTTTAAGTGGAGGTGTAGTCCGAGATGAACCTAGGGACCTTCCGTCGTGAAAATGTTGTACCACAAAATTTTCCGTCTGCCTATGGAATCGTAGCGGTTGGTAGGCGAGGGCAACCTAGTGGCAAATCATCACGTGCAGAATAGCTGAGTTTGCGCCTTCGACCGTTGAGAAATGGTTATGGTGGGTAGTTGTTTCGCTACGTACGCTTCAGACACGCAGCTCGGATGCCTGGCGCTCCTAGTGGGAGTTTCACCCGTGCTGCGTGCCCGCTGCGGCATCTAATCTGATTAGCTGTTTGTCTGCCGCCGTCGCCAGAGCGTGTATAAGGCGATCGAGCCCGCTGTAGCGGCATTCAACGAAGCGACATGACCGGCCATCGGCAGTTTCAGCAGGAAGTCGCAGCGCTCGCTAACCAGCCGCGACAGGCCGGGGCCCTCGGCGCCGATCACCAGAGCGAGCGGTAAATCGGCGCGCTGTGCGTCGAAAACTTGGGCGCGTGGATCGTCTTCGAGGCCTGCAATCCACACGTTCTGTTCCTTGAGCTCCTCGATCGCCCGGGATAGGTTTGTCACCTGGGCAATCAGCAAGTGCTCGACTGCGCCAGCGGAGGCGTTGACCACCGCTGGTGTAATTGAGGCGGCGCGGCGATCGGGCAGCACTACGCCATGCGCCCCCACGACATCCGCCGTCCGGAGCAGCGTCCCGACATTTTGCGGATCCTGAACATGGTCGAGCAGCAGCAGCAGCGGCATTTCGTCACGACCGCGGGCTAGGGCCAGCATATCGTCGAGATCCGCATAGCGGTAGAGTCCTGCCTCCAGTGCCACTCCCTGGTGATTCGCGCCATCCGTCATGTCGTCCAGCATGCGCCGCTCAACCGTGACGACCGGAACAGCGGCTGCCTCTGCAAGTGCCGTAAGCTGAGCGATCGGACCACCCTCGCGAACTCCTTCGGCGACCAGCAAGCGCCGCAAGCTTCTGCGGCGCGCACGCAACGCCTCGCGAACGGCGTTGCGGCCGTATAACGTCTCACTGCTCGCTGGCCGCTGCGGACGTTCTTCGAAGCGGCGATCCCGCGGTGCACCGCGGCGCTGTGCTTGTCCTGCAGGAGGACGGCCAGTACCCCCCGCTCGAGGAATTCGGTCGTTTTTATGCTTCATACATTGAAATAAAGAACAGAGAGCAAAGAACAACCTTGTTCGACGGCGTTCCTTATTCTCTGCTCTTGCTCCTCGCTTTACATCCCGAAGGCGTCTTTAAGCTTCGAAAAGAAGCCTCCCTCACGCTTGTCAATCGGTTCGTCGCCCCATTCCTCGGCGAGTTCGTTCAGCAGCTCGCGCTGGCGGTCGCTGAGTTTAGTCGGCACGACGATGCGCGTAACAATCAACTGGTCACCCCTGCCCTGCCCACGCAATGACGGGGCTCCCTTTCCCTTGATGCGGAAGATTGTCTCATGCTGGGTTCCCGGCGGGACCTCGAGTAATTCGTCGCCGCCGACCGTCGGTACCTTTAGCTCGACGCCAAGCGCTGCCTGAGCAACATTTAGTGGCAGCTCGAGAATGATGTCGTTGCCGTTACGCTGGAAGAGCGGGTGCTCCTTAACCGAGATCGCAACCAGCAAGTCACCCGAGGGACCACCGCGTAGACCTGCCTCGCCCTCGCCGCGCAGCCGCAGCTGCAGACCGGTATCGACGCCCGGCGGGACGTTCACCTTGACCTTACGTGTATTGCGCACCCGTCCATCACCTTTACACGTGTGACACGGCACCGCCACCATTTTTCCGGTGCCATCGCACTGGTCGCAAGTGACCACGGTCAGCATGTTGAAGATCGGGGCACGCGTCCGGATCTCACCCTGCCCGTTACACTTCGAACATTTCGTAAGGTCGGTACCTGGCTCCGCGCCATTGCCATGGCACGTACCGCATGGTTCAGGCCGCTGAAAGCTAATCTCTTTCTCGGTGCCAAAGATTGCTTCTTCGAAGCTGACCTGGAGATGGTAACGCAGGTCCGCACCACGCAGTGCACTGGGCGCTGTACCACCGGCAGTCCGCCCACTTTGGTTCATGAACGCGTCAAAGATCGTCGAGAAGATATCACCATTGAAGCCAGCGCCGCCGAAGGGATCGTAGCCGCCCGCGCCGCCGACGGCCTGATGCCCGAAGCGGTCGTACATAGTGCGCTTGTCGTTATCAGACAGCACCTCGTAGGCTTCGTTGATCTCTTTGAACTTGGCCTCGGCGTCGGCCGCTTTATTCAGATCGGGATGGTACTGTCTGGCCAGCTTGCGGTACGCCTTCTTGATATCGTCCGCGCTCGCGCTACGGCTGACACCCAACACTTCATAATAATCACGTTTTTGTGAGGTTGCCATTGTTCGCTCCGTAGGTGTCAGCAGTCAGCGTACAGCAGTCATGTAGGGGTGCCCCGCCATACTGACTGCTGCTTGCCGACGGCTCGTCACGCTCCAACCTGGTCTTCGGTTACATCCTCAGGCTTTTCGGTCTCGTCCGTGCCATCCGTCCCGTCGGCTTGGGGCGTCGGATCCTTGATTTGGTCGACCGCCGCCGCCAACTCACCTATGCGGGTGCGAATGGTATTGACATCGTCGCTATCAATCGCCCGCCGTAGACCGGCGATGTGAAACTCGATCTCATCGCGCAGCTGGTGGCTGATATGCTCACCACGTTCATGCAGACGACGCTCGGCACTGTAGATGATCCCGTCGGCCTGGTTTTGTACCGCGATCCGCTCGCGCCGCTCGACATCTTCCGCGCGGTGCTGCTCTGCCTGTGTGATCATCTCTCCGATCTCGTCGTCGCTGAGCCCGGACGAGGGCCGGATCGTCACGCTCTGCTGGCGGCCGGTTCCTTTATCAATCGCGGATACGTTCAGCAATCCATCCGCGTCGATATCGAAAGTAACCTCGATCTGCGGGACCGCACGCGGCGCCGGTGGAATGCCGGTGAGCTCAAATGTGCCGAGCAGCTTGTTGTCGGTCGCCATCGGCCGCTCGCCCTGGTATACCTTGATCTCGACCGCCGACTGGTTGTCGGTTGCCGTAGAGAAGACTTGCGAGCGCTTTGTCGGGATCGTGGTGTTTCGCTCAATCAGCGCGGCCATAACACCGCCGCGCGTGGCGATACCCAAGGTCAGCGGCGTTACGTCGAGCAGCAGCACGTCCTTGACATCGCCCGCTAGGACAGCGCCCTGGATTGCGGCGCCGACCGCTACGACCTCGTCCGGATTCACGCCCTTGTGCGGCTCTCTGCCAAAGAATTTTTTAACCGCGTTCTGGACGGCTGGCATGCGCGTCTGCCCTCCGACCAGAATCACCTGGTCGATCTCGTTGGCTCGTAGTCCCGCGTCCTTGAGCGCCTGCCGCACAGGCTCGAGCGTTCGCTCAACGAGGTCGGCCGTCAGCTGCTCGAGCTTTGCTCGTGTGAGAGCGACCTGCAAGTGCTTCGGACCGTTCGAATCGGCCGAGATAAAGGGCAGGTTAATCTCGCTTTGCATCACCGTGGAAAGCTCTTGCTTCGCCTTCTCAGCCGCCTCCTTGAGTCGCTGCAGGGCAACACGATCAGTCCGGAGGTCAACGCCCTCCGTCGCCTTGAACTCGTCGACGAGCCACTCAATAATCCGCTGGTCGAAGTCGTCACCGCCGAGATGAGTGTCGCCGTTGGTGGCACGGACTTCGAAGACGCCCTCGCCGAGCTCGAGCACCGAGATATCAAAGGTGCCGCCCCCGAGGTCGTAGACAACGATTGTCTCGTTCGAGCTACCCTCGCCGAAGCCGTACGCCAGTGCCGACGCCGTTGGCTCGTTGATGATGCGCAGGACGTCCAGGCCGGCGATCTTGCCGGCATCTTTCGTCGCTTGGCGCTGCGACTCGTTAAAATAGGCCGGAACCGTAACCACGGCCTCAGTAACGGTCTCACCCAAGTAGGCCTCCGCGTCCGCCTTCAGCTTTTGCAGGATCATCGCCGAAATCTCTTGCGGCGCGTACTCGCTGCCGGCCATCATCACCCGAACGTCGCCGTTCGGAGCGGAAGTCAGCTTGTAGGGGACAAGCGCCTTATCTCGCTGGACGCTTTCGTCGTCGAGCTTGCGGCCCATAAAGCGCTTGACCGAGAAGATTGTATTCTCGGGGTTGGTAATGGATTGGCGTTTGGCGACTTGCCCAACGGTGCGCTCGCCGCCCTTACTGACAGCGACAACCGATGGGGTGGTGCGCGTGCCCTCGGCGCTCGAGATAACCTGTGGGTCGCCACCCTCCATCACTGCGACCACCGAGTTTGTGGTACCAAGGTCGATGCCGATAACTTTAGCCATAGTGTCTCCAACTAGCAATCAGACATGGTCAACGAACGGCCGTGGGCTGCGCTGCTGCCTGCCCATTGCTACTGGTTTACTCTTGTCCCACTTTCACCATCGAGGGCCGAATCACACGATCGTGCAGTGTATAGCCTGTGCGCAGATCGGCGGTCACCTTGCCCGCCTGCTCCGGGCCTGCGTCCTCGTGCATCACCGCGTCGTGGAAGTTCGGGTCAAACGGCTGGCCAAGCGCCTCAATCGGCTTAACACCTTCGCCCTCGAGCACCGTTCGGAGCTTGCGCTGCACGCCGAGAAGCCCGTTGAACCAGGAGGTTTCCGCGACATCGGCTGGGACATGCTGCATCGCCAGATCGAAGTCGTCGAGGATGGGCAGCAGCTTCATGATCAGCCCTGCTGTCGCATTGCGGATCAGATTGGCACGCTCGTCTTCCGTCCGACGCTTAAAGTTTTTTAGATCGGCTGCGGCGCGCAAGTACTGATCGCGATGGGTGTTGACCTCCTGCTCAAGCTGGCGCACACGTTCCTGTAAGGGGTCGCTTGCGGCTTGCCCTTCCGCAGCCGTGGGCTCTCCGTTCGTTGGCTGGGTAACCTGCTCTTCCATCGGGGTCTGCTGTTCTTCCATGGTTCGTATGACTCCTTCGCAATATTCAAGTAGTTAAGATGCTGGCCGGTCGCCGTACAGCTCTGCCAGCAAGTCGCTCATTACGCGGGAAATATAGCGGACACTTGAGATTGACCGCGGGTAAGGCATTCTGGTTGGGCCAAAGACGCCTACCACCCCTGCAACCTCGTCGCTGCGTCCATAACGTGACAAGATGACGCTGTACTCGCGCATCGTGTCTTGTCCATGCTCACCGCCGATGACGACCTGCACGCCATCACTGCTAAGTGCCTGCGGAATCAAGGGCACGATACCGCGTCCTTCTTCCAAGATTTGCAGAACCTGACGTACCCGCTCAACCTCGGCGAACTCGTCGCGGCGGAGCATTTCAAGCAGGCCGTCATGGTGTACTTCGTCGTTGATCTGACCTTCGATCTGCTGCATCGCCCGCATGATGACGTCAAGGATGGTACGTTCAAAGGCGCTGAGCTCCGGTTCGCCTGGGTCCGCCACGAACTGCTGCACCTTATCCAAGGTCGAGCCTTGTAACCGCTCGTTAAGCCGCACGGCGATCCGCCGCAGCTCGTCTTGACCCTGCGGTACGTCGGTGGTTAACGATTGTTGCTTGATCGTGCCATCATGTAGCACCAGCACCAGCAGAACGACGGTTTCGAAGATCGCGACAAGCTCGAGATGCTTGTATCGGATTTGGTAGGCTCGCGGCGGGGTTACCACCGCTGTGTTATGTGTGGGCGGCGTGTGGGCCAAGACGGCCGCCGCAAGATGAATCCACTGGTCAAGCTCGCTCCGCACTTGATAGAACTGGTGCTGGATCGTGCGCTGCTCCTGGGGCGTGAGCGCATGGCGGTCCATCAGATTTTCTACAAAGTAGCGATAGCCGGCATCGGTCGGGATGCGTCCCGCCGATGTATGTAGGTGCGTGAGCAACCCAAGCTCCTCCAACGCCGCAAGCTCGTTCCGAATCGTTGCCGAGCTATATTGCAGCTTGTACTTGCGCTGCAGCGTTTCGGATGCCACCGCGACAGGCTTGGGTGACTCGATGTACTCTTGAATTACGAGCTTCAGAATAAGTTGACGTCGTTCTGTCATGTCTGGCGCCATAGCATTCCTCACTCGTCGTTCGTCGACCAACCCGGCATGTGTTTCGCTTTTAGCACTCAGGCACTGAGAGTGC
>JADDQE010000061.1 GCA_016781525.1 bacterium
CGTCGCACATGCAACATACCAGCTTTAACGTCTCCTTGCCCGGACCTGTCGCCGATTCAGTATCTTTTGCAGGAAAGCGGAACGTCCTATCGCAGTCGCAGTCTTGACCGCTTTAGGCGTGCCTGCTAAAGTAAACACAGCCTCCAATGAATTTGTTTGAGTACAGACCACGCCCAGTCCTTGTCGTCAAACAGACGCTGATTGAGCAACCGCGGTTCCCTGTCTTCGATGCGCACAATCATACCGGAAGCGACTTTGGTGGAGGGTGGGACCGGCGCTCGGTTACTGAGCTCCTCGACGTGTTGGACGAAGCGGGCGTCACTCACATTGTTGATCTCGACGGCGGCTGGGGCGAGGACATCCTGGATGCCCACCTCAAGCACTTCAAAGCGGCTGCACCCGAGCGCTTTCTGATCTTTGGTGGCGTGAACTGGGACGCGTGGTCAGAACACGGGCATCGGTTCGGCGAGTGGGCCGCCGGTCACATGCAGGCCCAGGCCGCGGGGTGCGCAAGGTCTCAAAATCTGGAAGCCATTCGGTCTGCACGTCCGGGATCACTTTGCTGCGCGCGTTGCCGTCGATGACCCGCGTCTTGAACCGATCTGGGAAACAGCGGCCGAGCTGCGGTGACCAGTGATGATTCACGTCGCGGACCCAGTAGCGTTTTTCGCGCCAGTGGATCGCTACAATGAGCGCTGGGAAGAGCTCCACGCTCATCCCTACTGGCACTTCCCGAACCCGCCGTTTCCACCGTTCTTGGAGGTTATGACCGCCTTCGCGAATCTGGTCGCACGCCACCCGCGCACCACGTTCATCGGGGCGCACGTCGGCTGCTATGCAGAGAATCTGCAGTGGGTCGGCGAGATGCTTGACCGGCGCCCCAATTTCTACATCGACATCGCTGCGCGGATCGGGGAATTGGGCCGGCAGCCCTACACCGCCCGCCACTTCTGCATCAGGTACGCGGACCGGATTTTGTTTGGCTTAGATCAGCCTGCAGATGCGGCCGATTACCACATATACTACCGCTTCCTCGAAACAGATGATGCGTATTTTGACTACAGCCGGGCCGATGTTCCGCCGCAGGGTCGTTGGCAGATCTATGGCCTCTGCCTGCCTGATGACGTCCTTGAAAAAATCTACAACCGGAACGCGCGCTGGGTATTGCTTGGGCTTGACGCATCCGCTGTGACTGATTAAGCCTTGTCGTGGAGCATCTCCAGCTGGCGTTCCAGGGACTTCGGGATCGGATCGTAGCCTGTTGTGCTCGTACTCATTGGTGTTTCAGACCTTGCTCCAGCGGCTCATCTCCTGGTGAAGAACAGGGGCCGCTCCGGTGCTGGGTTGAAGTCGGGGGACTCACTACGGAAACGCTCAGCTGACCAACGCGACGTCTGGTGCCGGGAATAAATCGTCCCTGCAGGCTGGCGTAGATCGGATTGGTATCAAAGACTTGCGCGTTGGATAGTGACGAAGATGAGCCGATTCCAGATCTGGTCCGACGCAGCTAGCCTCTCGGCAGCAGCGTTGACAGGCATCGGAAGAGCGGCGCTTCAACCGCATTGCCCACAGCTGGCAGGTCCCTATCACGATCGAGCGATACGTTGGCGATGCCGCTAATTCCTCCTACACTGGCGAGTCCTGCCCGTTGATTTGGACCATACGCTGCTCGAATACGAGGAGGACCCGTCCCACCTGCACTAACTCAGGTTTCAGGTCGTTGATGATACCGACCCGATCTCGGAGCTGCATGCGCAGCGGCGTCGGCAGGGTGTGGCCCCTGAAGGTCCACGAAGGCGCGCCTGCTCCAGCTCAGATCGGTTGTGGTCGCACGCATTCGTCAGCTATCATAGACATCGATGCACGTGAAGCATGACGCCCGTACCGTTGCTCTGTGGACGAGTTTATCCCGGCTGCCACCCACACAGAGCTCCGCAAATAGTCACGCGCATCCGAAAGGATACATCCATGACCATGATCGACCGTTTCCAAATCACGCGATTTCAGTTCCCACGTGCTCGAGTGATCGGAGACTCACAGGTGCGCAGCGACTGGCACTACCTGGCTGCACTCGAGCTCTTCAGCGATGATGGTCATGTCGGCCTCGGCTTCTTCGGCGCACTGTTTTTTCCGCTCCCACCGCTTTCCGAACTGGAACGAGTCTTCATGGCCGAGCAGTGGCCGTCGCTGCGCGAGCAAAGTCCCTTCGCACTCACCAACCGCGTGACTCGCCCACGGGGTGGCAACATCCGGGCCTCAATCTTTCACCAAGCCATCGATCAAGCGCTCTGGGACCTGCAGGGCAAAGCGCTTGGGCTCCCGCTCTACCGTCTGTTGGGCGGGACCGATAGCCGCGTGCGGGCCTACGCTAGCGGCCTCGATTTCCATCTGCCTGATCATGCCTTCTGCCAGCTGTTCGAGGACGCCGTCAAGCGGGGCTTCGGCGCGTTCAAGATCAAGGTGGGGCATCCCGATCTCGGTTGGGATTTGAGGAGGCTGGCATTGTTAAGTGAGACGGTAGGGTCAGAGGCAACGATCATGGTCGACGCGAATGAGGCGTGGTCGCCCAAAGAGGCGATCCGGCGTGCCCATGCCTACCATCAGGCCGGCTTCCACATCTACTGGATCGAGGATCCTTGCCTACGTAATGATTTCGCGGGACTGCGGCGCGTCATCGAGGCGGTGCCCTTCAGCCACATCAATAGCGGCGAATACCTCGATCTTCACGGCAAGCGACGGCTAATGGAGGAACGGGCTGTCGACATCCTGAACGTCCACGGCACAATCTCCGACACGTTACAGGCGGCGCGATTAGCTGCCGAGTACGGAATCCCTCTGTCGCTCGGGAACACACCTTTTGAGCTCGGGGTGCATCTTGCCGCGGCACTCCCAGAGGTCGTATCGATGGAGTACTCATTCCAGGATTACGATGCGGTCATCGCGGAGCCGATTCAATTTGTGGGCGGCTTCGCGATCGCGCCTGATCGGCCCGGGCACGGCCTTGAGCTGTCCGAGGTGGCGCGCGTCGAATTGGCGCGGCCCCACGTCGAAACGTAGCCATGGCTGCGCACGAGGCTTGTCGGAATGCCATTGCACATATTGAGGCCGATGGGCTGCCCATGTCTTTGATTGACTATATCTGTCCTATGGAGGGTGGCAGCTCTTCGCCTCTGGGCACGACAGAGGACCGGCGCGGCGTCGTACTTGTCGTGTCAACCATCAAGAGAGGAGCGCGCGAATCTGCGCGCCTTCCCGTCGATCGTGCCGGGTCCCAAGAGCCCGAAATCTTGAGTTGACTACGATTCGCTTGAAGCGGGGCCAGTCGCCGCGGCGTAGACCTGGGTCGGCAGCGCGACCATTCGCAACATTCCGTTCGCAGCGTGACCAAGCAAGACACGCGTGTTGGATTGGGTGAAGAGCGCTTCAGCCGAGAGCATCTCGTGTTTTGCGCGATCGAACACGGTGTCGGTAGGGTGGTAATGAAAGCACTGAGAGTGCGGAGCACTGAGCACGTCCTGCCAGGACGCGAAGGGCATGTTAGATTCCATCAGGGATTACACCTTTTGCAGCAGGCTGCCGGCTTCGACTCAGCGCTCAAGCTCTCAATCAATACGACACTACCACCTATCAGTTCCACCAAACATGGTGCATGGGCGTCAAGGCTAGTCCGAACCATGCCGAAAACGATTCCATGCTCAAGAACACGAGCAAGCCGTCACTCGGGCTACGACTACCCTTCATGGCGAAATCATTGCAGCCGAATCAGGAAAGCACGCGATAGAACATGCTCATTAATCGTGCTTGTCACGACCAAGGCCGCACGGCAAGCTCACCTTTCCCACGATCACAAGAACAACATATGCTGCCTCGTTCCTGGTCTGCACGCTGCCATCCTTGCTGTAATGGGGAGCATGGGCCGAACCGAAGATCCGCTTAAGCTCGACCGGCAACTAGACTTTGCACCAGGCACCCTCGCCCTTGGTTCTGCGGAAGAGGTCGGTTGTTCTCGCTATGAAGTTAAGAATGCTCCCGGCTCGCGGAGAGTGGCCTTCGGATTAGGCAGGGTCGGTCACCTGTGGGTTTGCTGGGCCCCGCTTCACGATCAGCAGATGTTCGCAGGCCAGCACGGTCTGCCCGTGTTGGTTCAAGACTGCGACGCCTTCGACCACCATGCCATGGTCAGGACGCTTCGGAAAATCCCGCGTCTCTTTGATCGTAACCGTGACCGTCAATGTATCGCCAATGAAGACTGGCTTAATGAAGCGAAGGCGGTCATAGCCATAAGAAAACGCCAGCGGGTTGACGTCTCCCGCCGTCATGCCAATTGCAACGCTGAAGATCAACGTGCCGTGAGCGATGCGCTGCCCAAAGTCCTGTGTCTTGCACCATTCGGCGTCCATATGATGCGGGTAAAAGTCACCGGTCTGTCCGGCATGCAGCACCACGTCCGTCTCGGTGATCGTCCGGCCGAGCGTCTGCCGGCTCGCGCCGAGGTTGTACTCCTCGAAATATTGCTCTTTGATCACGTTTTGCTCCTTCAGGCTATCAATCCCGCTGAACGTCCGATCTGGTGTGCGCACCGCTGCAGCACTGGCAAAAGCTCGTCTGTACGGGGTCCATGCCGTCGTCCGAGCGAAGCGATGGTTAGGGCCGCCTGCACCCCGATGTCTGGCGTGCCGACCAGCACCGCCAGGTCGAGCACTCCTTCCATCGTCTCGCCATATGCTTCCTCGTATCCCCGCGCCCGGATTGTGTCGAGCTGTTTACGTAGGGCGCCCTGCTCAGTGGAGGTCAACGTCCCGTACTCCGGATTGGCCTCCATCGCCTCGTTCCGCGCGCCCGGCTCCAAATAGGCGAGCAGGAGTCGTCCCGATACCGTATGGAGCAGCGGAAATACCGCGCCAACCTCCACTGATAGGCGCAGCTTCCGCGGGCTCTCCTCCTGTCCCAGCACCAGCAGCTCGCCACGATGCCTCACACTGAGGTGACACGATTCACGCACCTCTTCCGTGAGCTCCCGCATCGGACGTTCGGCCGCCCGCAACAATCCTTGGAACGGCGAATGTGCGTGGGCTAGGGTGAAGAGCCGCAGTGTCAAACTATACGCACCTGAGGCCGGGTCGCGCCCGATATAGCCACGACGCTCGAGGCATACCAGCATGCGGAAGAGCTCGTTGGGTCCGCGGCCGAGTGCACGGGCAAGCTGCGTCTGCGTCAGTGGGATGCCCTCGGCAGCAAGGTGTTCAAGGATATCGAGTCCCTTGTCGAGCGCAGGCACCTGGTAGGCAGGTGATGGAGACGACGATTGGGCCATTGACAACCCTTTTATTAGGAAATACAATATTTGCCTGTAAAGAAGATTATACAAGGTTTGTCGGGCGAGTGCCTCACGGACCCCAACCAAGACGCCCAGCTCGGCACAGGACATTTCCGAAGCAGCCACGCCGGTCATGGAGGATCGAAGCCGATGACAGCGCCGCAACAGGTCAACCAAGCCCCCGCTCTTCCACATTCGCCTCGACCGATTATACTCATTGGAGGGGGCGGGATCGTTCGGGACGCGCACCTGCCGGCATACCGCAAGGCGGGCTTCGGTGTAGCAGGCATCTACGACCTCGATGCTAGCAAGGCGCAGGCGCTGGCCCGCGACTTCGGTATCCCTCGCGTCTACGCTTCGCTCGCTGAAGCGGTAACCGCCGCGCCTCAAGACTCCATTTTCGATATCGCCGTACCCGCTTCTGCCATATACGGTATCCTTCGTGAGCTGCCGCGCGGATCGTATGCATTGATTCAGAAGCCGTTGGGGGAAACCCTCGATCAAGCCCGTGTGCTCCGCGATTTCTGCCAGGCGCAGGAGATCACCGCAGCCGTCAACTTCCAGTTGCGCTGTGCTCCCTACGTCATAGCAGCCCGCGAGCTGATCGATCGAGGAATCCTGGGCGAGATTCACGATATGGAGGTACGGGTCACTGTTGAAACCCCCTGGCACCTGTGGACCTTCCTCGAGGGCATTCCGCGTCTCGAGATTCTCTACCACAGCATCCACTATCTCGACCTGATGCGCTCGTTTCTTGGGGAGCCGCGCGGCGTTTACGCCCGTACCGTGCGCTACCCCGGTCTCGATAAACTCGCCGGGACTCGCAGCGCCATGCTGCTTGACTACGGGGATTTCCTGCGAGCTACAATCACGACCAACCATCATCACATCTGGGGTCCGCGCCACCAGGAAAGCTATGTGAAGTGGGAAGGCACCCGGGGGGCCATCAAGGCGACGTTGGGTTCGCTGATCGACTATCCAAAAGGCATCCCGGACACCCTGGAATATATCACCCTGGATGACGGCCGACCCGGTGAGTGGCAGAGCATTCCCGTCAAAGGCAGCTGGTTTCCCGACGCCTTTATCGGCACCATGAGCAGCCTTCAGCGGTATGCTGAAGGATCGGCCTGGGACCTGCCGACTTCGGTCGAAGATGCCTATCGCACAATGGCGCTGGTTAAGGCGGCTTACCAGTCGAGCGCAGCCGGCGGCATCCCAATCTTGGAGTAGCCACGTGCCTGACGTTATTAAGCTCACCGGGATTACCTGGAATCACACCCGCGGCTATCTACCGATGGTCGCCACAGCCCAACGCTTCAGCGAGACACATCCGGGCGTCGAGATCGTCTGGCAGAAGCGCTCGCTCCAAGAGTTCGCTGACTTTCCAATCGAGAGGCTGGCCCAAGATTTCGATTTGTTGGTGATCGATCATCCCTTTTCCGGGTTTGCTGCGGCGCGCCCAGTCCTCCTGCCCCTGGACGAACTCTTGCCGTCGGACTTTCTAGCGGATCAGGCGGCTCACTCGGTCGGAACGTCGCATACCAGCTACCACTTGGGCGGCCACCAGTGGGCGCTGGCGATCGACGCTGCTACCCCTGTCAGCGCGTATCGGCCTGATCTCCTGGTCACCTTAGGGCTCGAACTCCCGGATACTTGGGAAGCCCTTCTCGATCTCGCACGTCGTAAGTTGGTTGCGCTACCGGCGATTCCCATCGACAGCCTCATGCATTTCTACATGCTCTGCTGTGGGCTTGGCGAAGATCCCTTCACCGAGGAAGGCCGGGTCGTGAGTGAAGATGTCGGTATCGCTGCCCTCGAACACCTGCGGGAGCTTGTCGGACTGTGCGCGCCGGAGTGCCTGCAACGCAACCCAATCGCTACCTATGAGGCGCTAACTGCACACGACGACCTGCTCTACTGCCCCTTCGCGTATGGCTATAGTAATTATGCGCGGCTCGGCTATGCCCGGAAAGTACTTAAGTTTGGCGGCCTGGTGTCCTTCGATCGGCGGCGGCTACGCTCGACCCTGGGCGGCACCGGCCTAGCGCTCTCGCGTTCCTGCCAACACGTCGACCTGGCGGTTGAGTACGCGCGCTTCGTCGCCAGCCCTGATTGCCAGCGCGGCCTCTATTTCACCAGTGGCGGGCAGCCGGGACATCGAACTGCTTGGGAAGACCCGGGTGTTAACAGCGCGTCCAACGGCTTCTTTGCCGACACGCTTGCGACGCTGGACCAAGCCTATCTTCGACCGCGCTATGACGGGTACCTACACTTTCAAGATGAAGCGGGACTGATTGTCCATCATTACCTGAAAGAGGGCGGCGATGTGCGTTCCGTGCTGTCTCAAATTGAGACGCTTCATCATCATTCGCGGATGCAGTGACGATGATCGGTGACCCGCCGGTATTAACGTTGGGATAGACCCACCATGGAAGAAAACAGACCACTTGACGGATTATTAGTCCTCGACTTCAGCCAGTTTCTGGCAGGACCATCCTGTTGCCTCCGCCTGGCGGATCTGGGAGCGAGGGTGATCAAGGTTGAGCGCCCGGGAACTGGCGACCTTGGCCGACAGCTCTACATCTCCAACCTCGAGCTTGATGGTGATAGCACGCTCTTTCATTCCATCAACCGCAACAAGCAGAGTTTAGCCGCCAATCTCAAAGATCCCGTAGACCTGGAGCGCATCCGGCGGCTGATTGCCCGCGCGGATGTGCTCGTGCAGAATTTCCGGCCCGGGATCATGGAGCGGCTTGGCCTCGGGTACGATGCGGTCAAGGAGTTCAATCCACGCTTGATCTATGCTACAGTCAGCGGCTACGGCAGCGAGGGGCCGTGGCGCGACAAGCCCGGCCAGGACCTGCTCGCTCAAGCGCTCTCGGGCCTGACCTGGCTGAGCGGCAATGCGGATCAAGGGCCAGTCCCGTTCGGCCTAGCCGCCGCCGATCTGCTCGCTGGAGCGCATCTGGTGCAAGGCATTCTTGCCTGTCTCGTTCGGCGCGGTATTACCGGCAAGGGTGGCTTGGTTGAAATCAGCTTGCTCGAGTCGGTGCTCGACTACCAATTTGAAGTCCTGACAACCCATCTCAACGACGGGGGGGAGTTGCCTCAGCGCAGCCTGATCAACAATGCGCACGCCTACCTCGGCGCGCCCTACGGCATCTACCGGACCGCCGATGGCTACCTCGCACTGGCAATGAACCCCGTGCCACGCCTGGGAGAGCTTCTCGGCTGCCCGGCCCTCGTCGCGTTCAGCGATCCCAAGTCGTGGTTCACGCACCGCGATGAGATCAAAGCCATCCTCGCCGAGCATCTCCGCGGCGAAACGACGGAGCAATGGCTGCGCATTCTCGAGCCTGCCGACGTCTGGTGCTCCGATGTTTTCACGTGGCCGCAGCTGCTGGAGCACGACAGCTTCAAAGTTCTGCAGATGACGCAACGGGTGAGCCGTCCCAATGGCGCCGCCTTTACGACCACGCGCTGTCCAATTCGCGTAGACCGCCGTATCCTTACTTCCGAGGTAGGCTCGCCCAAGGTTGGAGAACACAACGAGCAGATCATCCGCGAGTTTGAGCTATGACTGCAGGCTGGCAGTCGGACTCAAATACTGCCGTAGCACCAAGCTAGTATTTGGCGCCGTTCGTCATCCTGGCCCACGCAGGGTTGGCTATGCGCGTCGTGTTGTTACGCTGGGGAGCAACATGTTTTGTCTGCCCCTGTCCAGAAAGATGGGGATGCCTATAGTTGGGGGCTTGCAAAACAATCCATCGCCCACGCTTATACGCTGTGCGTAATGCGGCAGTAGTACATGGCGCAGCACGGCTCCGTCCTCCGCGATGATTGTTTGAAAGGAGCTACATGAGCGCTGATTCTACGTTCCGCATCGCCATCCGGAAATTCGGGCCGTTTGAGAGCGCGATTCAGAAAATCTGGCAGAGCTTCCAGGATAAGACTGGATCGTCGTTGCAGCTGCAGGCCGAGGCGCTTGACCTTAACCCGCTCTACGATTCGCTCTTCACTCGTCAGGGGTTGAAGGACGGCACCTGGGATGTCGCCTTTATTGTCACGGACTGGTTGGCTGAAGCAGTTGAGGACGCCGCGGTGCTTGACCTCGCGCCGTATATGCAGCAAGCACCGGTACTTGACTATCCTCACGGCTGGGTGCCTTCCCTGACGCGCTTTCAGCACTTCGGTGATGCGGTCTACGGCCTGCCCTTTCACGACGGGCCCGAGTGCTTCATTTATCGCCGCGATCTCTTTGAGGACGAGCGTGAGCAGCGTGCCTTCGAGCAGCGCTTCGGGTATTCGCTGACCGCGCCGCGCACCTGGGGGCAGTTCCATGATATTGCGCACTTCTTCACGCGGCCTGAGCAGGGCCTGTACGGAACTGTCTTCGCCGCCTTTCCGGATGGCCACAATAGCGTCTACGACTTCTGCCTTCAACTGTGGAGCCGGGGGGGTGACCTCGTCGATAGCGCCGGGAATGTCACGCTGGACACGCCCCAGGCAGCGGCAGCACTCGACTTTTATCGCCGCATCGTCGCCGACCGGGCTGCCACCTATCCCGGCCCTGAGCAGATCGACTCGGTCAAAAGTGGAGAGCTCTTCAACCAGGGCAAAGTTGCCATGATGGTCAACTGGTTTGGCTTTGCCGCGGTGTGCGAGCAACCAATGTCGCCCGTGAAGGGCAAGGTGGGCATCGCGGAGCTGCCTGCCGGAGAGAACGGGCAGAGTGTGTCCCTCAGCGTCTACTGGACGCTGACCATTGGTTCGGGTAGCCGCCACCGGGATGAAGCCTACGCCTTTTTGCGGTACGCCTGCTCGCCTGAGATGGACAAGCTGACCACGCTGGAGGGCGCGATCGGGTGTCGCCTGTCGACCTGGACCGATCCTGATGTGAATGCCGCAATCCCGTTCTACCACCAACTGGTCGACTTGACGCCAGGCGCGCGCACACTCCCACGCTCCCGGCTCTTCCCGGCGCTCGCCCACATCGTCGACGAGATGATCCAGCAGGCGATTGGCACCACCGTGCCTACTGACGAAGTTCTGCGGCAAGCACAGGCGAAAGCCGCGCTGATCAGGCTATAAGGAGCAGCAATGTCGGTTGAACAAGCACAGCGACCACTATGGATCGATTCCCGCCTGCATCAACTTCCGCCACGACCCTGGCGCAAGATCCATCTCGATTATCATAATAGCGAGCATATGCCACGCCTCGGCGAAGCCTTTGACGCGGATGAGTTCGGCGATCGCCTTGTGGCGAGCCATGTCGACTCGATTGTCGTCTTCGCCAAAGATATGCATGGCTACTTCTACTATCCCAGCGTCTATGGCCCCGTCCATCCCGGCCTTGCTTTTGACCTGCTCGGGCCGCAGGTTGAGGCCTGCCGTAAGCGGAATATCAAGGTCTACGCCTACTATTGCACTACCTGGGATAACTATCTCGCGGAGCATCATCCGGAGTGGCTGGTCTGGAAGCGCGATCGGACGACCTATCTGCCTAAGTTTGACGAGACGCCCAGTTGGACGGCGCTCTGCCTCACGAACGAGGACTTCGTCCAACTCATGCTTGACCACTCACGCGAAATTATCACCTCCTACGATATTGATGGCATCTGGTACGACATGCCGTTACCCATCGGCGCTGAGTGCTTCTGCCGGAATTGCCTCGCCATCTTGCGTGACCGGGGCTGCGATCCCTTTGATGTTGCAGCGCAGCGACGGCATAAGCAGGAGCTCCTGGTCGACTTCCTGCGGCGCACCCATGAGCTTGCGCACGAACTCAAACCGGGAATACAGGTGGACCAAAACAACCAGACGCGGCTTGGTCTTGAGTCTCGCGTGTCGTATCTGGACAACATCGATATTGAGGCGCTGCCGACCGCCTTCTGGGGCTACCTTTACTTCCCGACAAACGCACGCTATGCCCGTACCTTTGGGAAGAGCGTTTATGGCATGACCGGCCGCTTCCACCGGAGTTGGGCCGACTTCGGCGGTCTTAAGCATCCGACGCAGCTTCGCGCCGAGCTTGCAGGCATTGTCGCACAGAGCGCGATGTGTGACATCGGCGATCAGCTCCCGCCGTCTGGACGACTCGACCCGGCAGTCTACTCAACCATTGGCCAGTGTTACGCCGAGATCAAGCAGCTGGAGCCTTTCCTCAAGCAGACGGCGCCAGTGGTCGAAGCGGCGATTGTTGTCGATGGACTGCCGCTTGAAGATCTCAGTGCAGTGGAAGCTGGCCGGACCGCCTCACTCGGCTCCGCCGTGTTCGGGGCAGTCAAGCTGCTGATGGAGCAGCACGTCCAATTCGACGTGATCCATGCAGATGACGAGCTTGGGCGCTATCGCCTACTCGTGTTGCCCGACACGCTTGTTGTTGAGGAGCCGCTCGCAGTTAGGCTGCAGGAGTATCTGCGTGACGGCGGCGCGCTCGTAGCCGCTCATGACGCCTTGCGCGTATCGGGAACCGACCGGCTTTGGCCCGAAGAGCTGGGACTGAAATATGAGGGACAATTGCCGTTCACCCCAGCCTATCTGAAGCTCGGCCCTGAGCTGGCCGCCGCGCTCCCCGATTATGAGTATGCCCTGTACGACGGCACAGCCCAGTGGCGTCCACGAACCGGTAGCGCTGATGTCACGCTAGCACGTGTGGGAGAGCCGCTCTTTCAGCGCGCCCCCGAGCACTACACCAGCCATAACCAGACGCCAGTAGACCATATCAGCGACTACGCCGCCGTGGTGCGCCGGGATCGCCTCGCGGCCACAGCCTTTCCGATAGCTACCAGCTATTACCGTCACGGCTACTGGATCTATCGCGAGGTCTTTGCACGGCTGCTGAGCTCGGTCCTGCCGCAGCGTCTGGTCGAGACGAACGCTCCGATCAGCACCGAGGTAGCGGTCACCCATCAGGAAGCGGCTGCTGATCACCCTGAGCGTTGGATGATCCACGTGGTCAACTTCTCCCCCAATCGGCGGACGCCCGCGCATACCGACTACGTCGAAGACCCGATTCCGCTGCATGATATCCAGCTCGATGTAGCGCTTGATGCTGAGCTGGCTCGCGCCTATACCGCTGCCGACGGCGCTGAACTTCCGCTGAGCAGGCAGGGCGGCCGCTGGATGGTCGTCGTCCCGCGTATCGACATCAGTGCGGTCGTCGTCTTGGAAGCGGCGGCTCACGAAGTGGAGCACGTGTCGTGGGCATGACAAACAACGAGCTTATCCTTTCATATAACCGCCCGGCGGCACAATGGGTTGAGGCGCTGCCGGCCGGCAACGGCCGGCTGGGGGTGATGGTTTTTGGTGACGTTGCAACGGAGCGGCTGGGCCTCAATGAAGATACACTCTGGTCGGGCGGACCCACCGACTGGAATAATCCCCGCGCCCGCCAGGTACTTCCCGAGGTTCGCCGCCTGGTCCAGACAGGGGACTACGTGGGTGCCGATGCACTCTGCCGCCAGATGCAGGGACCCTACAACCAATCCTATCAGCCGCTCGGCGACCTTTACCTGCGCTTCGATACGGGTGACAGCAGCGTAGTAGATTATGTTCGCGATCTTGACCTGCACACCGCCATCGCCGGCGTGCGCTTCCGGATTGGCGATGCGTTCTTCACCCGCGAGGTCTTCGTCAGCGCGCCAAACCAGGTCGTCGTCATCCACCTGACTTGTGACCAACCCGGCCGGCTGAGCTTTACAGCTACCCTTGACAGTCCCCATCCCAACAGGACAGCGGCACAAGGTACAAGTGGGATAATGACAACAGGCAAGTGCCCGAAGGTGGTCGCGCCCAACTACCAGCCGATTGAGTCCGCAGTCGTCTACGATGAGGAAGGCGGAGAGGGAATGACCTTCGCGGCTCGCATCGAAGCGGTCGCCGATGGCGGGCAGGTCGCGGCAACGGTCGGCGGGATTCATGTCCACGGAGCTACTACCGTGACGTTGCTGCTCGCGGCGGGCACCAGCTTCAACGGCTATGAGCGTTCACCCGGCAAGGAAGGCGCCGACCCAAGCGTGCGAGCAGAGGTGGACCTGCAAGCTGCTCTGCAGCGATCCTATGCTGAGCTTCGCGCTGCGCATATCGCAGACCACGCCCGGCTTTTCGACCGTGTCACGCTCGACCTCGGCGTGACCGATGCGGCACGTCGGCCGACGGATGAGCGGAGCCGGGTCTGGCAGCATTCGAACGATCCACAGCTCGTGACATTGCTCTTCCAGTACGGCCGTTACCTGCTGATAGCGTCGTCACGGCCGGGCACGCAGCCCGCCAACTTGCAGGGCATCTGGAACCAGGAGGTCCGGCCGCCATGGAGCTCTAACTGGACGGTTAACATCAATACCCAGATGAATTACTGGCTGGCTGAGTCTACCAACCTGGCAGAGCTACATGCGCCCCTCTTCGACTTCATCGCCGACCTCAGTGTCACCGGGTCGCGGACCGCCGAAGTCAACTACGGCTGCCGCGGCTGGGTTTGCCACCATAATGCTGACCTGTGGCGGCAGACCGCGCCACCCGGCAACAACGGCGAAGGCGATCCCGTCTGGGCGATGTGGCCAATGGGTGGGGCCTGGCTGTGCCAGCACCTTTGGGAGCACTATGCTTACGGTCGTGATGAGACGTTCCTGCGCGAGCGGGCCTATCCCCTGATGCGTGGCGCGGCCGAGTTTTGCCTCGACTGGCTCATGGAGGACGACCGGGGCTATCTTGTCACCTGTCCCTCGACCTCGCCCGAGAACAAGTTCACCACCCCCGACGGGCAAACCGCCGCTGTCAGCATGGCCTCGACCAACGACATGACGCTCATCTGGGACCTCTTCACGAACTGCATCGAAGCAGCGCACGTGCTGGGCATCGACGAGGAGTTCCGTAACCAACTCGAAACGGCCCGCGCCAGCCTCTTCCCTCCTCAGGTCGGCCGGCTTGGACAACTCCAGGAGTGGTTCCAAGACTGGGACGATCCCGAGGATACGCACCGCCACGCCTCGCATCTCTTCGGCCTGCATCCGGGGCGGCTGATTACATCCCGGGGAACGCCCGACCTCTTTGCCGCCGCCCGGCGCTCGCTTGAGATGCGCGGAGACGAAGGTACCGGCTGGTCGATGGCTTGGAAGATCAATTTCTGGGCGCGGTTTCAGGACGGCGACCATGCTTACCGCTTGCTCGGGAACATGCTCAGACTTGTCGAGACGACCGAAACCCAGGTACAGGGCGGCGGCGTCTACGCCAACTTATTCGATGCCCACCCACCCTTTCAGATCGATGGAAACTTCGGCGCCACAGCGGGCATTGCCGAGATGCTGCTGCAAAGCCATGCCGGCGAGATCGCCCTGCTGCCGGCCCTGCCCTCCGCCTGGCCGGATGGGCAAGTCACAGGGCTGCGCGCCCGCGGCGGATTCGAGGTGTCCATTACTTGGCGCGCCGGGCGGTTGAGCGAAGCGACGATCAGCGCTGCTCAGGGTGGAGCCTGCCGTGTCCGCACTCCTGTGCCTGTCGAAGTGGTAGCGGAGGGAGCCTACATCCCCATCCAACGCCCGGAGAACGACGTCACGTTCTTCTCCGTAGAGGCTGGCCGGATCTACCGACTGATGCCGAGCGAGCGGGCGCCTGTTTGATCGACCTAATCCGCTGCCTTATAGAGAGGATACTCCTATGTTTCCATCCGATATCCAGGCGGTCATCGATGACTTCCTCCCGATCTGTCGCGAGCTCGCTGACGGACGGTATGCCGTGTCGATTGGTGGATCACGTGCGCGGAAAACCTCCGATGAGCTGTCGGATATTGACTTCCGCTTGTTCTGTGACTCCCTAGTCCAGGAACCTGACCAGCGGGCACGCTTTGAAGAGCAGCTGGAGGCGTCAATTCAACGATGGAGCCGGCAGGGCATTATCATCGACGGCTGTTGGATTCGTAAGATTGAGGATATCGACGCCCAGTTGAATCAGTGGCGGGCAGGAGTTATCGCTCCCCAGGAGTTGATTTGGAGTGTCTGGGGCTATCACCTTCTCTCCGACATTTATCAACAAACGGTTGTGGACGACCCTTTCGGCGTGATCGGCCGGTGGAAGGAGCAACTGCGACAGTACCCTCCTATGCTGAAACAGGCGCTCCTACAGCAGCATCTCGAATCCATTCGCTACTGGCGTAACGACTATCACTACCGCAATAAGGTGCAGCGTAAGGATAGCGTCTTTCTCGCGGGTCTCACCTCGAAACTCGTCCATGATCTGATCCAGATCCTGTTTGCGCTCAACGAAACTTACTATGTGGGCGATGGCTACAACCTGGTCGTTGTAGGGCAGTTCAGGCATGTGCCGCATGATTTTGCGGCGAAGGTCGAGGCGGTGCTGTACCCTGGCCAGGCGGCAGATGTGTTCGAGAAGCAGCGTAGCGCTCTGCTCTAGCTTGTGGACGATGTGGAAGAGTTAGTCGAGCGGCTTGGCACGAGCACGGCAGCGCGTGATCCAAACGCCTCAGCGCCATCATAATGGTCCGCATCCTCGACCTTGACTCCGCCATCAACAGGTGTATCACACGACAGCAATTTTGAGGCTGGCGCAGCAACCGGACGCTGCCCTGGCTGCTTCGTTCAAGATGGCATCGTTAGCCTCACGTGATTTTGGGCTACTTCCGCAGATTAAGTCTCAGCGAGTTCGAAGATTATCACCACGTACGTCCTGGGGTGGAGGGCAGCCGCTCACGGTCTTCCACCCCACGACACGTCCTCCCGCAAGCTGACGAAGGAGAGCTCACCCGGCGACGGAGCTCGGCTGAGGTATCAATCTCAGCGCATGCGCCGGTGCTTGGCCTAATTCAGCAGGCAATGCGATTGTGAGGCCCGCCCCTTCCTGGCGCCAATCCAGCGTGCCGTCGTAGCCCAGCAGCTGCACGGTTGTTTGCGGAGCGGCTTGCAATCCCTCCATTGTGACTACATTGCCACGAGGTGTATCAAGCAAGATTGCATACAGCGCGTCGCCCTTCTGCGTGTAGCGCACCGCCGTCCCTCCGGTGGTGCGCCCTTCGGCCAGCGTCCATGGACGTGTATCGAAGATAGCCTCGCCATTGACGGCAAGCCAAGCACCCAGCGCTTCCAGCGGCTTACGCTGCAACTCGGGAATAGAACCATCTGCGGCCGGTCCGACATTAATGAGCAAATTGCCGTTCTTGCTCACAATATCGACGAGCATTCTGATCAACGTGTCGGGCGCCAGGTGGTGCTCAACACCTTCATTGCGATTATAGCCAAAGGAGAATCCTAGACCTCGTGTCGACTCCCACTTGTAGGGCATGATCTCGTCGTACGTAGCGTACTCAGGTGTCCGAAAATCGTAGTGCTGATCCTTCGCCGGTTCGTTGGCCTCGACCGCGCTGCCACCACGTTCAGGCGGGCCTTGGCGGAAGCGGTCGTTGATGACGCCGTCCGGCAGCGTGTTGTAGTAGTAGGCGAAGAGCTCGCCAACGTTTGTCCCCGCGGGATAGCCGATGTCATTCCACATGATCGACGGCTCATATCGATCAATTAATTCGCGCCAGTGCGCATTAGCGTACGCCACGTACTCGGGAGACTGCGGAATGCCGTCGAACAGACTCTGTAAATTACGGATCGGCGCGGCGTTGAACGTCCAGTCCAAACCGCCGGAGTAGTAGAGTCCCAGCCGCAGGCCGTGCTTGCGTACTGCATCCGCAAGCTCCCCCACAATATCACGCTCCGAGCGGTAGTTCTTTTTCGCCGGGCTGGTTCGCTCGCTGGGCCAGAGCAAAAAGCCGTCGTGGTGCTTGGTTACGGGCACGACGTAGCGCACGCCCGCCCGTTTGAATAACGCGGCCCACTCTTCGGGATTCCACTGCCTCGCCGCTTCATTAAAAAGCGGCACAAAGTCGTCGTAGGTAAAGTTCCCGCCGTAGGCCTCGGTGTGAAATCGTTGGGTTGGGCTACCCGGTATCTGGAGTGAGTTCGCATACCACTCGGCGTACGGATTATGGGCAAACCATGTTTCCCATCCGGCCTGCTCGACCACTTTTTCGAGCTCTCCCGTCAGTGGGGCCCACGCTGGCACAGAAAAGAGGCCCCAATGCACAAAGATGCCAAGCTTAGCATTGTGGAACCAATCCGGGACAGCGTGTTGTTGCAGGGACTCGTAAGTCGGCTCGTACTTCACGTTGTGCACCTCCTGTAGCTTGCTCAACCATGTGGCGGCCGTCGTAGTCGTGCTCCGCACGACGCCCGGACGCTTAGCTCCGGGGGGAGGATAACTCTGCGGGGAGCTATGTCCTCCTCCCCTCGGAGGCGGTCGATCAGAAACTGCGCCGCAAGCGTACCGAACGTCCGTGCCGGCTGCACCACAACAGTTAGAAATGGATCGAGCGCGGAAGCAAGCTCGATATCGTCGAAACAGACCACGGCCATATCCTCCGGCACGCGCACTGATGACTCACGCAGCGCTTCGATCACGCCAACGGCGAGGAAATTATTGGTCGCGACGATGGCCGTTGGCCGCTGTTCGTCTGGGAGCAGCAGCAGCTCACGCGCTGCCCCGCGCCCGGATTCGCGCTTGTAGCTGTTGCCCACGATGCGGACGAGGTCAGGCTGAATGCCAACGGCTTGTAACGCTTCTTGGTACCCCAGCAGCCGATCGCGCGCTGTAGAAACCTCGAGCGAGCCGTTCACGAGCGCAATACGCTGATGCCCGAGACTAAGGAGATGCGCGGTGAGCTGGCGCGCACCAGCAACATTATCACCTTCGACCAGGTCGGCCATGATGCCCTCGACGTGGCGATCAATCAAGACGAACTTTGTGCCACTTTGTTTTAGGCTGTCGAGCACCTTGCGTGATCCGCGGCCCGCCGGCGCAATCAGCAGCCCGTCGACGCGATTCTCGAGCATCACATTAATGTACTGGCGCTCTTTTTCAACTGTCTCATCACTGTTGCCCAGGATCACGGCATAGCCGCACCGCTGCGCAACATCCTCCACACCACGAGCAATCAGCGTAAAGAAAGGATTGCTGATGTCGCTGACAACAAGCGCAATCGTCCGTGATCGACCCTGCAGCAACCCGCGTGCGAGCCCGTTGGGAACATAACCAAGATCCTTGATTGCCTGCTGAACCCGTTGCCGTGTTGCCAGTGCCACGCGCGCTTGATTGTTGACAACACGCGAGACCGTCATCGCCGAAACACCGGCGCGATGCGCCACGTCTTGAATAGTGATCATTGAGCGGGTTCTAGTCATAATGTGTTAGCGATATCAGAAACACGTCTGCGGGGACAGGACTCAACAAGCACAGAATACAACATAGTTATCTGCGAGGTCAATATGCGCAAGCAAACAGTTAAACAAGTTCTTGACATTTAGGAAATGCTTATGCTAAACTCTGCGTTATCGTTAACACTTTAGTCACTACGACTAAAAACAACCTGTCGTCGTCGACCATTGCTCTTCTATCTAGCGAGCTACACCCCAACATTCGCACTCGATCTTGACCGCTTTAATTGCCTGTTTGGCCAGCGGCCGTGGAGAGGAACGAAGCTGTCGGCGAACAATCTGCTTTTAGCCTCACAGGCGGATGCCCTTTAGTTATTGCCGGATCGCTCCGGCTACCAGTGGAGGAACATCTCATGGCAGAGTCTCACGAGCACGAGCTTGCGCGGGAAATGATGCGACGCGGTTATTCACGCCGCGACATTCTTAAGTTTGGATTGCGCCTCGGCCTGAGCGCAGCAGGACTTTCTGCCCTACTGTCCGCCTGTGGGCAGACCCCACAACCCCAGACATCGGAAGGGCAGGCTGCTGCGGGGACCACGACAAGCCAAACGCCGTCGACAGCCGCCGAGGCATCCCCTGCAGGGCTGTATGCCGAAGCCGACGCTGAGGGACTCACTTGGCCCCAGAGCGGCGTTGCTGAGCCGTCAGGGCCGGTCGAGATCAGCGTAGCGCACGCCTGGGATGCTACGTTTTTGGAGCGCCAAGTCCAGTTCGACCGGCAATTCATGGCCCGTCATCCCAATATTACGGTTAAGAGCGAAAACACTCCTTGGGGCGATTTCTTGCAAAAGTATCTGGCTCAGATCGCAGGTGGTAGCGCGCCGGACCTGATGTATGTACATTTCTCCTGGGCGCAGCAGCTGATCTCGCAGGGCTCGGTGCGCGAGTTGGACACCTATATCGCGCAAGCAAGCGAGTTCAAGCTTGACGACTTTACCAAGCCGTCGCTCGTCTCGTACCGCCGAGAAGGCAAGCTGTATGGTATTCCGTACGATGAAGGCCCAGGCATCCTCTACTACAACAAGGACATCTTCGACAAGGCCGGCGTGAGCTATCCCGACAACAGCTGGACGCTTGATACGCTGAAGGAGACAGCGCTTAAGCTGACAAGTGGCAGTGGACCGAACAAGATTTATGGGCTGGGCGGGCTACCGAGCGCGGGTGATGCCCTGATGGCACCTGCCTACCTGTTTCCATTCGGCGCGCGGTACGTCAACGAGCCTGAAGAGACTGAGTGTCTGCTTACGTCGCCGGAAGCGGTTCAGGCCATGGAGTGGTGGAACGAGTTCCGCGAAAAGGGCGCCGTGCCAAGCCCGGCCGATCTGGAGACGCTCTCCTGGCCTCCGTTCCAGCATGGTCGCATTGCCATGGTACTGGAAGGCACGTGGGCCACGCCACCCATTCAGCAGAATGCAAAGTTCCCTTGGGACGTAGCTCCGTGGCCGAAGGGCCCGCAGGCTCATTCAACCTACAGTGCTGGCAGCAGCTACATGATGCCGTCAACCAGTAAGAATCAGGATGCAGCCTGGATCTACCTGAACGAGTATCTTTCCAGTTCCGGTCAGAATTTCATGTGGGCGAGCACTGGCCGCGGCAGCCCGTCCCGCACATCGGCGTGGGACGCATATCTCACCTCCAAGTTTGCACCCGCCAACGCAGAAGTCGCGCTCGAGGCGCTCAACAACTATGCCAGCCATGATATTCTTGACCAGCCTTCGGCAGCGAAGGTGACGCAAAAGGCGGGGGCAATCTGGGATCTGGTAGTCAACAACCAGCTGAGCGTCGCTGATGCGCTTAATCAGGTGTGCGCCGAGATTGAGCCGATCCTTAAGGAGAATGCCGCCTAGCAGGTAGTGAGTACAGTCCACAAGAATAGTGGTAGTTGATGCAGCAGCGCTCCGCCAGTTATCATGTACCATATGGGATGCGCCGGGCTATCGAAGCATTCGTCTAGTTTGTTGCCCGGCGCTATCAGAAGTGGCGCTGCCATAGCCATAGTAGTGAGGAGGCAACCATGCAGGTACAGCAAGCGCACGTGCCGGAGAAGCACCGAACGAGAGTCCGGCAGAAACTAGGCCGGCTGGCGCGGCAAGAAGAGCGCGAGTTCTACCTGTTTATTTCTCCCTGGATCATCGGGTTCATCCTCTTTGGTGCTGGGCCGATCATCGCGTCGGCGGTAATTAGTTTTACGGATTGGTCGTTGCTCTCAAGCCCACGCTGGGTTGGGCTCGCGAACTATGAACGGCTTTTCACCGACCGACTCTTCAGCGTAACCGTCAAGAATACATTCATATACGCCATCGGCAGCGTCTCGCTCGGCATCGTTGCCGGGTTCCTATTAGCGCTGTTACTCAACCAGAAGGTCTGGGGCATGTCGCTCTTCCGCACGATCTTCTACCTGCCCTCGGTCGTCGCCGGGATCGCTACTGCTCTGCTGTGGGTCAACATTTTTCACCCTGATTTCGGCCTGATCAACTATACTCTGGGGCAGTTCGGTATTCAGGGGCCAGGGTGGTTGCAATCGCCGACGTGGGCCATGCCCGCCCTCATCATGATGAGCGTTTGGGGCGCCGGTGGCGGTATGGTCATCTATCTCGCAGGCTTGCAGAGCATTCCGGAGCATCTGTACGAGGCAGCGGCTTTAGATGGCGCCGGTCCATTACGCAAGTTCTGGCATATCACGGTCCCAATGATGTCGCCGGTCATCTTTTTCAATATGATTGTCGGCATTATTTCGTCATTGCAAGCATTCGTTCTGATTCTGGTCATGACAAACGGCGGCCCGGCGAATTCTACACTGGTCTATGGTTTGTACTTATACCGTACCGCATTCCAGTACTTTGAGATGGGCTACGCATCCGCGATGGCATGGGTGCTGTTCATCATCATCATGCTCATCACGGCTCTTCAGTTTCGCCTTGCGAATCGCTGGGTGTACTATGAGGGCGGTCTGAAGGGCTAAGAGGGAGATTGGTATGAAGGTCGGCCATTCCGGTAGTACGGCGTTAGCGACTGCTCGTCCGGGCGGCCGCCTCTCGAGCGTGCGAATGCAGCGGCGGCTGCACAAGATCCTTGTGTATACCTTGTTGTTTGGGTTGGCCTGGGTTTTCCTGCTGCCCTTCATGTGGATGATCTCAACCTCGTTGAAGCAGTCGCAGGATGTCTTCACGTTCCCGCCTCGCTTTCTGCCAACGAGTTTCGAGTGGCGCAACTACGTGCGGGGCTGGACGATCATGCCCTTCAATACCTTCCTGCTGAACTCCCTGATTGTGACCGGCGCCAACGTTGTGGGGAATCTCCTCTCCTGCTCCGTGGTCGCCTACGGCTTTGCCCGGCTGCGCGCCCGCGGACGCGACGTGCTCTTCCTGTTGTTATTGGCCACGCTGATGATTCCGCGTGAGGTCACGATTGTCCCGACGTTCATCCTGTTCACCAAGCTAGGCCTCGTCAACACGCTGCTCCCGCTGATCCTGCCGGCGTGGTTTGGCTACCCCTTCTTTATTTTCCTGCTGCGCCAGTTCTTCATGTCGATCCCACATGATCTGGACGAGGCTGCGCGGATCGATGGCGCCTCGAGCTGGCGAATCTTTACCAACATCATCCTCCCACTATCCAAGCCGGCGCTGGGAACCGTCGCCATCTTTGCGTTTATTGGAAACTGGAATAACCTGCTGGATCCGCTGATCTACCTGCGGTCCACCGAAAAGTTCACGCTAGCCCTGGCGCTCAACTTGTTCCGTGGCCAACACCTCACTCAGTACAACCTGCTGATGGCAGTTTCACTCATCCAATTGCTGCCGATCCTGATCATCTTTTTCCTGGCCCAAAAGTACTTCGTGCGGGGTGTCACTATGTCGGGGATGGGTGGGCGTTAGACACTGCAATCGCTGGGAATACGTGGGCCGGGAGGCAACCCCTGTGTCGGGCGTCAGGAGAACGTTCAATCTTGATTGATAAACCGGGTGCCCCAGAGCAGGAAGGAGATGCGATGGCTCCCGCGCAACCCTACGATGCCACCTGGGAGTCGCTCAACCGGCACGATGTGCCCAGATGGTTTCGCGATGCCAAGTTTGGCATCTTCATCCATTGGGGCATCTACTCCGTGCCGGCCTGGGCACCACTCTACGCTAAGCAGGGGCAACACTATGACGAGCCGGCGGGCAACATCCCCTACGCCGAGCTCTACGGCTACGGTTTGCGCTATAAGCACAGTCCCGTGTGGCAATACCACGTCCAGCGGTATGGCGCGGCCTTTCAATATGACGATTTCATTCCCATGTTTACTGCAGCGCAGTGGGATCCGGCCAGGTGGGCGCAGCTGTTCCACGCCATCGGAGCCCGTTATGTCGTGCTCGTTACGCGCCACAGTGATGACTATAGCCTGTGGCCAACGAAATACTCTGAACGGAACGCGTTCTTGTCAGGACCTCGCCGCGACCTCGTGGGCGACCTTACCGCAGAGGTACGCAAGCAGCACCTAAAGATGGGGTTGTACTACTCATTGACCTTTGACGTGTACCATGATCGGTACCCGCACCGGCCATACGTCGAGTATGCGCACAACCAGGTCAAAGAGCTTGTCGACCAGTATGCGCCTGATCTGTTGTGGTCCGACGACTATTGGAAGTCGAGTGAGAAGAGTTTAGCCAGCACATGGAACAGTGAGGCGCTCATCGCCTATTTTTATAACCACGCTGCCGATCCAGCTGAGGTGCTCGTCAATGATCGCTGGGGCAAAGCGACCTTCGGCCGGCTCCTCGGGGACTATGCCACGCCCGAATATGCGGCCATCACGACAATCCCCCCGTTTTATTGGGAGGCGACGCGAGGCATCGGTCATTCCTTCGGGTACAATCAGGCCGAAACCGAAGCCGACTACTTGTCTGTGGAGGCACTGGTTCACCTACTGGTGGACGTCGTGAGCAAAAACGGCAACCTGCTATTGAACGTGGGACCGACCGCGGATGGCCTCCTTCCCGCCCTTCAAGAAGAGCGACTTCGTGGTCTTGGCGCGTGGCTTCGTACAAACGGCGAAGCGATTTACGGAACTGAGCCTTGGATTTGTGCCGAAGGCGCGACAGCAACAGGCGAGGCGGTTCGCTTCACCATGAAGGACAACACGATTTATGCGATCGTGCTGGGAGCCGCAGGGCAGCATGTCACGATCGAGCGTCTGGTCGTACCTACAGGCACATCTGTTCGACTCCTAGGATTTGACGAGCCCCTCGATTGGCACCAACGAGATGATGGGCTGCTGGTTGACCTGTCACGTGCTCGACCTACAGAGCATGCCTATTGCCTTCAAATCACGCCACAGCCCTGGATCCTCATGCGACATACCGGGGAGACCGGGGTTGCGCCGAATGGCGCAACCTGGCGACAGTACGGATCGCTCTATATCCCTTAAGGGGAGACCATGTTGATCCGGAAAAGGTGCCACGCGATAGGGCAGAGCAGTGACCACGACCGTCAGGGACATACTAATCCGGCTCGTCGGTTGATCGGCGGCCATAGATGATGGAGGGCGCAGGTCTCGACACTGATGACTGTCCAGGCGATGCAACACAGGCTTCACACCTTGAGCGGATACGCACGTCAATTTGTGACCACCGCTACCGGCCAGCTGGATTGTCAAGCTCCTGCGGCAGGTGATGGAGCTGGTCGCACCGCGAATGTCGTTTTGCTGTCCATTCAAGAAGCATAAGGCATCGCTATGCGATTGTTCAGCACCTTGAAAGGCGTGGGACTGTTATACCGCAAGTCGAGATGGCCTAGCTTTTTGGCCTCTGCCTATGCCTTCCAAGCCTGGGTACGTCGGACGTATGCATATCACCGACTGTTGCTCGCACTGCTACTCACTCTCGGCCTGTTGTCGTCAACGATGAGTAGGCCGACCGATGAGCGGTTTGCGACCGGATTGAACCAGCCTCGCGGCATGGCGTTCGACGAGGACGGCAATCTCCTGGTAGCTGAGGCGGGGGTTGTGGGCGCCTCAGCTCTTGGGGATGCGCCGATTCTCAGTAATATAAGCGGCCGAGTAGTACGTATAGCTCCGAGCGGTCAAGCCACGGAGGTGCTGAATGGTCTGCCGCACACCCACTACAGGGACTCTGGAATCGCCGTTGGCGCCGCCGACGTAGTGATGCTTGATGGGACGCTTTACGCGCTCATGGGTGAGGGTTATGAGCCACTGTAGCGGGCGATCCTCCTTAATACAACCGCTGGGCCACGCCTGGTTGCGAGCATTCTTAATTTCTCAATGTCGAGGTCATCGCTGGGCCAGATGATCGGCCCGAATGCGATTCCAGCCAATCCGTATGCGATGGTTGTCGCTCCAGACGCTCGTGCACTTTATATCGCTGACGGAGCAGCGGGACGTGTACTGCGCGTGACGCTCGATGGGCACATTGACGTGTTCGCTGAGGTGCCAAAGCTGGTACCACTGACTGGGCTTGCGTTTGGCCCGGATCGAAAGCTCTATCTCACGGAGTTTGGCGGGTTGCCGCACTCGCCCGGTAGCGGCGCGATCTGGACTGCTGATCCCTCCGGAAAACTCGAGATCGTGGCTTCGGGGCTGACCATGCCGATTGATGTGGGCTTCGACGCAGCTGGTACGATGTACGTCCTTGAGTTTGGTGACGGCCGGAATCCAGCCCGACCCTACCCGGCACACCGTGGACGGCTCCTGCGGATCGAGCAAAACGGCACGCAGGTAGTCGTCCGCGAAGGGTTGAACTACCCGACGGCGATGGTCTTCTCAGAAGCGGGGGATCTCTTCCTCGCAGTCACTGGCGCATTCACCCGGCGGCAGCAAGGTATGATTCTGAAAATCCCGTGCGGTATGCTCGGCACACAGGAAGGGTGTCCCCGTCAATTCATGCAGTAACACAGCCGTACCCGAGTCCGAGCTAGTGCGACAACTAGCATGTTTGTGGAGACGGCGATCAAATGGCAGAAGGAGCGGCAGCTCTACTTGTCGTTGCGCTATCCCGCGAAGTGCGAAGAGTTGATAACAGCTCCCAAACAGCAAGGAGGCCATAATGCTCAAACCCGACCCAACTGCTGGTGATACCTCCTGGTTCGTCCACGACCGTTTCGGTATGTTCGTTCACTGGGGACTCTACGCGCTGGCAGCACGTCATGAGTGGGTCAAGAGCCGAGAACGCATCGACGACAAGATGTATCAGCGCTACTTCGATCACTTCAACCCCGATCTGTACGACCCGGTCACATGGGCCGCGGCTGCACGTGATGCGGGAATGAAGTACGTGGTTCTCACCACCAAGCATCATGAGGGCTTCTGTCTCTGGGATACGCAGCAGACCGACTATAAGGCGCCGAATACTCCCATTGGTAAGGACCTGTTGCGTCCCTTTGTTACGGCCTTCCGCGAAGCGGGGCTACGGGTCGGTTTTTACTACTCGCTCATCGACTGGCATCATCCTGACTTCCCCATCGATATCTTCCACCCACTGCGGGACCGAGAAGATGCTGCGGAGCTGAATCAAAGCCGTGACATCCGCAAATACGCCGCTTATATGCGGGAACAGGTGCGCGAGCTATTGACCGGCTACGGGCCTGTCGACGTCATCTGGTACGACTTTTCGTATCCGGGGCGCGTTTATCGGGGGCTGCCAGGAAAAGGGCGCAACGATTGGGAGAGCGAGCAACTGATCCAGCTGACCCGTGAGCTCCAGCCGGGAATTATCGTCAACAATCGCCTCGATCTGCCCGCCGAGCACATTGATATTTATACACCTGAGCAATACCAGCCGCGCGAATGGGTGCGCGTAGACGGCAAGCCAGTCGTTTGGGAGGCTTGCCAGACCTTCAGCGGCTCATGGGGCTACCATCGGGACGAGGCAACCTGGAAGAGTCCTGAACAACTTATCCAGATGCTTGTAAACAGCGTGGGATCGGGCGGCAACCTGCTTATGAATGTCGGCCCGACCGGTCGCGGCACCCTTGATGACCGTGCCCTCGCAGCGCTCGATGTTTATGCCGAGTGGATGCGCCTGCACAGCCGCGCGATCTACGGCTGCACGCAGAGCGAGTTTACCCCGCCGGCCGACTGCCACTTCACTCAGAATGGCAATCGGCTGTACCTACACATCTTTAGCTGGCCATTCCGTCACATCCACATCGATGGACTAAGTGGCAAGGTGGAATATGCGCAGCTCCTCAATGACGCGAGTGAGATCGCCATTCTTGAGCCGGGCGGCGAGGCCAGCCATGTGACACCCAATGTTGGCGAAGACTCGCTCACCCTTGAGGTGCCCGTAGCGAAGCCGAACGTTGTCGTGCCTGTGATCGAGTTGTTCCTAAGGTAATGCAAAGGAAATCTATGCGCCGGTTCGGCCAAATTATCGGTGTCAAGCCAGACCAAATCGAGGCGTATGAACGTATTCACGCGGCTGTATGGCCCGAAGTACTGGCCATGATCCATGCCTGCAACATGCGCAACTATACCATCTTCCGCTACCAGCACTTGCTCTTTGCATATTTCGAGTACGTCGGCGATAACTTCGCGGCTGATATGGCGAAGATGGCTGGTGACCCGAAGACTCAGGAGTGGTGGACCCATAGCACGCCAATGCAGGAGCCTGTCGAGGGTCGAGCCGCTGGCGAGTGGTGGGCCACAATGCCCGAGGTATTTCACACCGATTAAGAAGTCTTTAACCTAGCGCTCGGATGACGGGCCACGTCGCGGGAGGTACACGTACCACGTTTCGACTTGATCACAAAGCCGCCTGGCTACCAGCCATCGGATCCGGTAGCGGCCGCAAGCATCGCGTTGGGAGGACTTCAGCATCATAGCGTAATCTACCTGTTTTGACAAAGAACGACTTACAGGCACGCGCGGCATCCCGGCAGATCCGATTAGCGGTAAACCTGGCCCCGCGCCGGCGTTCAATATGCTCATCCAGCCCGATTCCCGCGGCGCCCGTGCTGCACAACTGCGCTGTCGGCTGCAACGAAATGCAGCTGACAGCGCGGTTCGGCCGGGTAGCATGGTTGAGCACACGATGGTTGTTCTGGAACTGCTGCCTGCGCTGCAAGTTCATCACGCAGGGTACGGTTGCCCAGTACCAAGATCGCGGCGACCAGCAAGACTTCAATCCACTCCTAGACCTGTTCGCTAAAGCCCGTCCAAACGGGCGCACCACCCGTATAATCGCCGCAGGCAGGTTCCGCCTGGGACATCCTATCCGGTACGTCTGGTGTGCTACCAGCGTGCACTGCAGCTTGCGGTCCGTCCATCAGATGGATCAATAAAGCCGAGCTTAAGCCGGGCCTCGCAGGGTAATCTTAAAGCTGTAGGCGTGATCGCAGGGTCGCTCAAGTGGCGTTCGGATTGTTAGACCATTCGAGCCCTGCGACCAAGCAAGGGCCGTAGGCGAACCGAGCAAGTGGATGTCGGCGATCATGTCCATCTTCAAGGGGGAATCTTCACCCAGCGATGTGATTGTGACCGAGCCTTCGGGCCAGTCAAGACAGATGGCATAGAGCGTATTCTCTCTGGTTGTAAATCGGATATCCTGGCTCGTGAAGGGCTGGCGCTCCGTGTCCTTGAAGGATCCTTCGATAACCTGGGTCGGGCCCTCACCGAAGACAGTCCAGGGCCGTGTGCCGTAAATTGCCTCACCGTTAACAGCAAGCCAGCGGCCAATGTCACGCAAGATAGCTTCCTCAGGTTCCGGAATGGTCCCATCGGGGCGAGGCCCGATGTTCAATAGGAGCGCTCCGTTCTTGCTGACAATATCTACGAGGTCGCCTATGATGGAACAGGCCGTTTTGTAGTCCTGCGGCTCGACATAGCCCCACGAGTTCTTCGAGACCGACGTGTCAGTCTGCCAGAACTGTTCTCGAAGGCCCGCCAGCTGGCCACGTTCGATATCATAGACGGCCGTGCCGTCAGCAAAGGCCTGGTGCTTATAGTTGATCGCGACACCCTGGCGCCACTCCTCGCCACGGTTATAATAGTAGGCTGCAAACTGCTGGAGATAGGGCGCGAAAGCGGGCTCCTCAATCCACCAATCAAACCAGACGAGCTGGGGCCGATACTTATCGACCAACTCGCGGGTGCGGGCCAGCCAGTCATTGAGAAACGCCTCGTCAGGCTGGGTTTCCTTCGGGTTCGCCGGACCGTAGAGACCCGCGTAGCGTGGATCCTGCACGTCAGACGGGAACTCGCGGCCACCACTGAAAAACCACCAATGCTCGGCGCGGTGGCTCGATAGGCCAAAGACCATTCCATGCTGGCGGACGGCAGCGACCAGCTCACCGATGAGGTCACGCCGCGGTCCCATTTTGACGGCCGTCCACTCAGAGAAAGAACAGTCATACATTGCAAAGCCGTCATGATGCTCCGCTACTGGCACCACGAATCTGGCACCAGACTCACGGAACAACCGTGCCCACTGCTGCGGATCGTACTTCTCAGCTGTAAATTGCGGGATAAAATCCTTGTAACCGAACTCAGTCTGTGGGCCGTAGGTTTCGACGTGGTGATTGAACTCGGGCCGGTCCTGTTCGTACATATTGCGAGGATACCACTCATTCCCGAAGGCAGGCACGGCGTAGACGCCCCAGTGGATGAAGATACCGAACTTCCCGTCCTCGTACCATTGTGGCACCGTATAAGCTTTCAGGGACTCCCAGTTCGGCTCGAATTTGCCGGCATCTGAAGCTCGTGGACTCATCACCTCATGCTCCTTCTGTTGTTTCTGCTTTCCCATCCCACCATCAACTTCGTCGCTGTTGCACCTCCTGCCTTT
>JADDQE010000129.1 GCA_016781525.1 bacterium
TGTCCGCCCGCTTGCACCAGGTGCTTTTCATGGTAAGATTGCTGGCAAACCTATCGCTTACATGGCGGGCCCCGACGAAGGAAAGGGCCTAAACAGGGGAAGCCGGTGCAAATCCGGCGCAGTCCACGCTACTGTAAGTGAGGGATGAGGGACGCGGGATGAGGGACGAGCGGAGAACCAAGGCTGTCGCCTAGCCCCTAGCCCGTAATCTCTAGCCCCTCGCGAGCCAGAATGCCTACCCCCAGGTTAAAGCGACTACACCTGCGCTGGCACGGGTGGTGGTCGGCAGGCACGTCATTGGCGTGTACCGCAGCCTCTCCATCCCGGAGAGGTTTTGCTATTTTTAGCAAGGAGCAGAGTGCGTGACGTACGGAATCTCTGTGATGCGTTGGATGGCGCTGGTGGCCGCGTTGATCGCGCTTGTGCTGCCGCTTGCACCGGTTTCGGCCCAGGCACAAAACTCGGCGATCGACCGGGCCGTCGCCTATATGCGTAGTCAGCAGCAGCCCGACGGCTCGTTTGCAGGCTTTGGTCCAGGCTCAACCGCCGACGCGGTTTTTGCGCTGTCCGCGGCCGGCGTGAACGTGGCCGAGGTCAAGCAAGGCGGCAAGTCTGCAATCGACTATATCCGCTCCCAGGCTCCGAGCGCGGCCAAGGATGCCGGGGTTGCCGCCAAGTTCGTGATTGCACTGCTGCTCGCGGGGCAATCACCGATGCTGCCGGACGGCACGAACCTGGTGCAGATCATCGAGAATAGTTATAATGGGCAGACCGCCCGCTACGGCAACGATGTGACCGCACACGCGTATGCGCTGATCGCACTACGCGCGGCGGGCCAACCACTCGGCCAACCGCAAAGCCGACGGCACTGCCTAGCCAGGCACCTGCGAATGTACCTACCGAAACAGCCGTTCCAACCGCAACGCCCAACCTGCCCAGCGTGACGACCGCGCCAACATCCACTATGGCTGCGCCGACGGCCACGCCCAATCCGACGCGGACCGCCACGACGACCCGCACCATAGCACCGACACCGGCTGTGACCGTTCAGCCAGGCACCACGGCAGCTTCGCTTCCTCCGGCAACAGCACCTGCTGAAAACAATGGTGTGAATATCGCCAATTATGCCCTGTTTGGGGTGTTACTAGCGGTAATCGGCGGGGCAGTCGGCATTGCACTCCGGAGACGGCGATGATCGCAGTGACCCGTCATACTGACGTGTGGCTCGTACGCCACCCCCAGACCGACTGGAACCAGGCGCGGCGCTACCAAAGCCGCACGGATCGACCACTCACTTCGTTCGGACAAGCGCGCCTCGCGGCGGTTGCCCACCGAGTACGGCGGATTCGCTTTCACGCGATCGTCTCGTCGGGCCTGGCACGCACGGATGCCGTGGCGACGGCGGTGGCCCGACAGCAGCCGCGCCCCATATCGGCTCAACAGGATGGCCGTTGGCAGGAAGCGGATCATGGGCAGTGGGAAGGCTTGACCTATGGGGAGGTGACGAAGCGCTATGCGGATCAAGCGAATGCGCGCTTCGCAGATCCATGGCATAGCCGGGCGCATGGAGGCGAGAGCGTAGGCGACCTATGGAGGCGTGTCGAAGTGGCCTGGGACGACCTGCTGCGCGAACATAGCGGCCAGCGCATCTTGATCGTCACACACGCCACGCCAATCCAACTGGTGCTGTGTGCGCTGCTTCAGCTCCCATTCGATCAGTACTGGCAGTTTCGGTTCGACCTAGGGGGAGTTACCAACGTCGATCTTTATCCAATGGGGGCTATCACCCGTGTCGTGAACGAGGTGCCGCCACTGCGAGGAAGGGCATGATCCTTCCTGATGTGAGTATGTGCCGCCCTATATCGCTGTAGCTTACCGTATGCACGACCACCAGTTGTCCGCCAAAAACTCCTTTCACAGCCTTGTATGGCCACTGTGGCTTGCCGCGGGCTTGACGGCCATCTCGTGGAATCCCCTGCTTAATGTTCTCATTATTGCTCAGGCGGTGCTCGTCGTAATCACCTGCCACACCGAGAGCCCTGTGGGTCGAGCCTTCGGCCTCTTCGTCCGCTGGGGCGCGGCGCTGGTTGTGCTGCGGACGGTGCTTGCCGGCGTGCCGGTCGGCGGGATCTCGTATGGTAGCACCATGCTCTTTACATTGCCCCAGCTTCAGCTTCCAATCTGGTTGGGCGGCCTCCACGTCGGCGGCACGGTCACGCTCGAGATGATCCTGGGCGGCTTCGTCGGCGGCATTCGACTGTGGACACTGATTCTGATCTTCGGAGCCTTCAACGCGGTCGCCGACCACTACGGCCTGCTTCGCCGCACCCCGCGTATGCTCTTCCACGCCGGCCTCGCCACGACGATCGCGCTCACCTTTGTTCCACAGGTAATCCTTCAGCTTCAAGCAATTCGGGATGCGCAGCGCGTGCGCGGGCATCGCTTTCGGTCCTGGCGGGATGGTCTACCGCTCATCGTCCCATTGCTGGCCGGCGGTCCCGAGCGCTCAATTCAACTTGCAGAAGCAATGGACAGCCGGGGCTATGGGCGGACAGCCGAGCCCCGAGGCAAGCTGACCATCGAAATCGGGCTGATCTTTGGAGCAGCGTTGCTCGCTATCGGTCTCTACCTTGGCCTAACAGGTGATCGCCGTGGATGGATTGGCGCTGCAGCTGGGGCTGGACTAGCCATCACACTGATGCATCGGTTAGCGGCGGGCCCGCCACGGAGCCGCTACACCCGCGAGTACTGGCAGCGGCGTGATACCCTGGTGGCCCTGGCAAGCGTCGTGCTACTGCTGGCGATGGCTGCGCTGCACTGGCTCCGCTTGGGTGGTCTACTCTACATTACGCAGCCACGTGTCAGCCTGCCGCCCTTCGAGCCGGCTACGGGGGTGCTGCTACTCTTGTTGAGCGTGCCGGCGCTTATTCAGCTTGTGGGCCTTGAGGGAGCACATGAACGACAACAAAGAGTACAACATTCCACGGTGGCAGATCGAACGTAGCGAACAAGTGGTGGATGCCCGTATCTTCAAGGTGCGCCGTGACCACAGTCGAGCACCCGGTGCTGAGCGCAGCAGCACCTTTTATATTCTGGAAAGTCCAGACTGGGTCAACGTCGTGCCGATCACACCTGACGGCAAGGTGCTGCTCGTAGCCCAATATCGGCATGGTACGCAGGAAATCTCGTTGGAGACGCCGGGCGGGCTGGTCGACGAAGGCGAAAGCCCTGAAGAAGCGGCAGCGCGAGAGCTCCGCGAAGAAACGGGCTATACCGCGAAATCGTTCCGCGTCCTCGGCACGAGCGATGCCAACCCTGCCTTTATGACCAACTGTTTTACGGCTGTGGTAGCCGAGGGCGCGGTGGAGACAGACCCGACAGCTTGGGACGAGCACGAAGAGCTTGAGCCGCAGCTGATCCCGCTTGCCGAGCTACCCGAGCTCATCCGCAGCGGCAAAATCCGCAACACCTATTCGTTACTCCCACTGTGCTGGTACCTGCTGGAGCAGCAATCACAGCCGAATAATGGTGGCTAAGGTCGGGGGCGGGTTGGAATCACCGCACGAGCCATTCCTACACCAGCTCCTGCGGGAGACGTTTGGACGTGATGTTGGGATCGAGAGCTATCGGATCGTCGGCCAGCGCGCCGACTACCACGTTTTGCTGGCGGTGCTACGGCGACCGAGCGTCGAGGTCGTGATTAAGCTGGCCGGGCCGGATGCCGCCTTCGACTACCCATTTGACCGTACCGCTATGCTCAATCGCCTGGTTGCCGAGCGCACGAGCGTTCCCGTACCAGAAATTCTGGCAGTCGATATCTCGTACGCTGCATATCCCTGGCGCTATCTGATCACACGACGAATCCACGGCGAGGAGTGGGCGTCGATCCGTCAGCGGCTTGACCCACAAGAGCTGACTCGCGTGTACCAGCAACTCGGAACGGCAATTGCACAGCTACACATGATTACCTTTCCAGCCTTTGGCGCGATCGGGGTCGATGAAACCGTCACCGGCGTCCCCGACGTCGTCATAGCGCTAGCCGCGCGTGCCAGCCGAATGATCCGGCAGCCTGAGCTACGGGCACTCTTTCTGGAGCTCCTCGATCGGCGACGCGAGCTCTTCGCGGATGTTACCACTGCGGTGCTATGCCACGACGATTTGCATCACCATAACATTCTGTTCCATCAAGAACAGAATGGCTGGCGGCTTGCCACGATCCTGGACTTTGATAAAGCTTGGGCTGGACCAGCCGAGTCCGACCTGGCCAGGCTCGAGCTCTGGCGGGGCATGACCGGCCATGGCTTTTGGCCGGCCTATTGCGCGCTCCATGAGGTGGCCCCGAGCTACGCGCGCCGTCGTCCAATCTACCAGCTGCTCTGGTGCCTCGAGTATGCTGTCGCTTCACCGGAGCATCACGCCGATACCCAGCGTGTCTGCGCCGAGCTTGGTATCGCTCCGATTCGCTTTTCGTAGGCTCCCGATGATTCGTTTTGAACATGTTTCGTACACCTATCCTCAGGCAGGGCATCCCGCGCTGCAGGACCTTTCGCTCACGATCGCCGAGGGGGATTTCGTTCTGGTTGTCGGAGCGTCGGGCTCCGGCAAATCGACCTTTCTGCGTTGTGTGAACGGGCTCGTGCCGCACTTCTACGGCGGCCACTTTGCCGGGCGTGTCCTGGTCAACGGTCACGATACACGTGACCACGAGCCGCGCCAGCTGGCCGCAACCGTCGGGTTTGTCTTCCAAGACCCGGAGGCGCAGATGGTCGTGGAGATCGTGGAGGACGAGCTAGCCTTTGGCATGGAAAACCTTGGCGTGCCGCGCCCGGTCATGCGCCGGCGAGTCGAGGAGGTACTCGATCAGCTTGAAATTGCGCATCTACGGCGTCGCCGCGTGACGACCCTCTCGGGGGGCGAGCGCCAGCGGGTAGCGATCGCGGCGGTGCTGGCGATGCAGCCGCGGGTGCTCGTGCTCGACGAGCCCACATCGCAGCTCGATCCGCACGCCGCCGAGGAAGTACTTACGGCTCTGCAAAAGCTCAATGCCGACCTTGGCCTGACGATTGTCTTGAGCGAGCACCGTTTGGAGCGGGTGGTGCAGTACGCCGACCAGTTGATCGTCTTCGAGGGCGACGCGGCCGCACCGCCCATCATCACAGCAGGACCACCGCGCGAAATGTTGCGGCAAAGCCCGCTTGTGCCTCCGTTGGTCGAGCTAGGGCAGGCCTTGGGCTGGGAGCCGCTCCCCCTGACGCTTAAGGAAGGTCGGCGCTATGTTCTGAGCCACGCGCTCGACAACCCAGACATCTCGACACCATCTGTAATCGCGGAAACAGTGAGGGGCAAGGGACTCGGTGAAAGGCTATGGCCGCGTCGAGCGGAGCCACGCCGTGAGCTCCCGCTACCAGTGCTCGCAGCCGAGGCAGTAAGCGTTGGTCGCGGAGGCCAGAATATTCTACGAGATGTTAGCGTCGCCCTTTACAGCGGTGAGACCGTAGCACTTATGGGGCGCAACGGGTCGGGCAAGACAACGCTGCTGCGGGCGCTCAACGGGCTTGATCCCGTCGCACATGGCCGCGTTTTACGTGCTGGGCAGAACATCACGGCAGTCCCGGCAGAGGTACGGGCACAGGAGATCGGCTACGTTCCCCAAGATCCTCGCGCGCTGCTATTTCATGAGACCGTTGCCGATGAGCTGATTTGGACCTTAAAGCAGCGGGCTTCCACGCACCCAAGCACGGCTATCGAGGAGCGCGTCCGGCAAACGCTCGGCCTGCTCGGGCTCGAACACCTCGCCAAGGCCCATCCCCGTGACCTTAGCGGTGGCGAGCAGCAACGCGTTGCGCTGGCGGCAATCCTGGTAGCCGAGCCGCAGATTCTTCTGCTGGACGAGCCGACGCGGGGCTTGGACTATCGCCACAAAGCGCACCTCACCCAGCTGTTACGGAAGCTACAGCGCACGGGACGCGCTGTGATGATCGTAACACACGACGTAGAGCTCGTGGCCGCCACCGCCGATAGGATTGTGCTGCTCGGTAGTGGCCAAGTCGTTGTCTCGGGACCACCACGCGAGCTGCTCAACGACTCGCTCATCTTCTCATCGCAGATCGGCAAGCTGTTTCGCCATCGAGCATGGCTCACCGTGGAAGAGGCACTGCGAGGGATGAGGGATGAGGGATGAGGGACGAGGGAGGGGGGGCCAAGGGCGAGGGGCTAGGGACGGGAAAAAGGACAGGTAGCTGACATAGTACCGCCGCAAGCTGACGCTGACGGTTGATAGTTGGCGGCTAATACCTCGTCACGCCGGCTTTACAGGCTCCCGGCTGCCGACAATACTATGCGCGACCGCTTCCCACAGCTCTTCGAGTGAAAACGGCTTTGGCAGAAAGGGCACGCCCGTCTGCTTAATGAAGCTTTCGCTGCTGACGCTCATGGTATCACCGGTGATAAAGACCCAATTGAGCTGCGGCTGCGTCACACGGACCCGTTCAAACAGCTCTCTTCCGCTCATGCCTCGCATCGGCATATCGGTAATGACGAGGTCATAGTGCTGTTCGCTCAGCTTGATGAGCGCGGCCTCGCCGCTTTCCACGGCCTCAACCGCGTATCCATACTGAGCCAGTGCGCGCTCCAAGATCATCCGAACGTCGAATTCGTCCTCGACTACCAGGATCGTACAGTTCATCGGCCCACGAATCGCAGTTGGCGACGGTTTAGCAGCCGAAACCTTGCTAAGAGGCAGATCGACCACAAAGGTCGCGCCGTGCCCATAAGTGCTTTCGGCGCGGATCGAGCCTCCATGTTTGTCGACGATGCCGAACACCAGTGACAGTCCAAGGCCAGTGCCTGAGCCAACGTCCTTCGTTGTAAAGAACGGATCGAAAATCCGCGGCAGCACGTGGGGGGCGATTCCTGGGCCATTGTCCGTAATGTTTACCCGCAGCATCTTGCCGACCACGGTTGCAGCCACTCTAATGTGGCGTGACCTACGTCTACTTTCACCGAGTGCCTGCGCGGCGTTATGCAGCAGATTGTCGAACACCTGCTCAAGCTGGTAGGCATCACCCCAGACCGGCGGGGGATGGGGGTCAAATTCCAGATTGACCTGAACACCATACTGATCAAATTGCTTGCGCTTCCCTTGGAGGACCCGCTCGATCAAGGCAGCTAGCTCGACAGGGCCGCGTACGTCGTCGTGCTCACGCGCGAAGGTCAACATCTGCTTGATGATATGTTTGGCCCGCTGAGCCGCAGCCTCGATATTTCGAACATCTTCGCTGAGCGCGGCGGCGCGGGGATCGCGGAGCAATAGCTGAGTAGTCCCCAGAACCACCGCTAGGGGATTATTGAGCTCGTGGGCGGCGCCGGCGGCGAGTTGGCCGAGTGCGGCCAGCTTTTCACCCTGACGCAGCTGGGCCTCGAGCTGGCGCCGTTCGGTCATGTCACGGCCGATAATGTACACGCCATCGGTCTGGCCGCGCTCCTGAAACATCTGCACGGTAATCTCAACGATCGCCAGCGCGCCGCCTGCTCGGATCATCTTGATTTCGGTCGGGACAGGCGCATAGCCTTGCAGCGCTCGCGCCTGTAGCTCCGCCATCAGGGCCGCCTGCTCGGGCAGCATAAGCTCACGGATATTAAGCACGCCCCCGCGCAGCTCAGCTGGGCTCAAGCCGAGAAATTGAAGTGCAGCGCGATTCCACGACATGATGCGCCCATCGATGTCCAAGGTAATGACAATCTCGAGCGCGTTCTGGAACAGCGTCCGGTAGCGTTCCTCAGAGCGCCGCATAGCCTCGTGCAGCTGCGCGTTCTCGAGCGCAACAGCGGCCGCCGAGCCATACTGTTCCAGCACCCGCTGTTGTAGCGGACCAAAAAACCCTGGGCTGTGATGCCAAACGCCAAGCACGCCAACCGTTCGTCCCTGTACGCGTAGAGCCATCATGACCGCGCTCCGCATCTGCGGCAGCTGCGTGGCAAACACATCACCTTCTAGCTCAGCTGCGGCATCCTCGACCA
>JADDQE010000142.1 GCA_016781525.1 bacterium
AGCATACCATACGAATGGACTATCTCATAGGCAAATTGGTATAACTTTACGATATTAAGGTCTTCCCTTTGCATCCTTTCCATCACATAATGCAGCGCGACGAGAGAAATAGCAGTCTTGTTGCCTCGGCGGGCAATAAGCTATTAGATGAACGATGACCGGACCAAGCAGCGGCAGCTGGCAAGAATCGGCCAGCTCAAGCCTGTGAGATCTAGCTAGTCCGGTGGGAACCCCCAAACCGTAGCAAGGCCACTCGGCGCGGGTCAAACTCACACGACCAGGAGTGCCGTTGGTGCAAACGGCCACGAGCTTCTTTTCTGCGCGTCCGGGCAATCGGTGCCATAAGGGCCCAGGCATCGGATTCGCTCATCACCCGTTGCCGGTCGGCACACATGCCTTAACGCTTCATTCTGAGCTGCTCCTCCCGCAGTTTAACGCAGGGTACAGCTACGAAAATACTTGGACCATCACGGTCGAGCCTGGGAAGCACGCGAAATAAGCTTCGTTGACCCCTTTAGAGACTTTGTGCGGAGCGCTTTTACCCAAGTACGTCACACACGGTGTATTTCCCCTTCCACCAGATAGCCCTGTCGCACGCTAGCTATAATATCCAACCTCTCCTTCAACTCTTCCATCCAGTAGATGCTCCACCTATGACAGCCGCGTAAACGGCACGAGTGAGGAATCAATCGGCGGCGGATTATGCAAGCTATTTGGTTTGCATCGTTTGGGTACCGACAACCGCCAGCTACCGATGACCTGAAGCTTTATCGCCCCTTTTCGAAGTCAGAGCTACAACAAAGCTCGGCCTGTGCGTCACAGGTTGACCCCGCTGAATACTTCCTCAATACAGGACTATGTGGCTGTGCATTTTGGGCCCGAACTTGCTACAACAACCGGCGATGTTGCAAACAGATTACGTCGTCAATGGACGCTATCGCATTCTCGACACGCTCGGCATCGGCGGCATGGGCACGGTGTACGCAGCCCAAGATGAGCGCCTTGGCCGGCATGTCGCGCTCAAGGTGCTCCGACCCGAGATCGCACAAGATCAGCACGCCCGTGAACGATTTCTGCGCGAGGCGCAGATCGCCGCTCAGCTTATCCACCCCCATATCGTGCGCACCTATGACGTGGGGGAGGCTCCCGAAGGGCCTTTCTTGGTTCAAGAGCTGCTCAAGGGCCAGACCCTTGACACACAAATACCGCTGTCGCCGTCGGTCACGGCGATGGTTGCGGCTGACATCGCGGACGCGCTGCACGCGATCCATAGCCAAGGCTATGTTCACTGCGACATCAAGCCCCAAAACATCATGCTGGTCGGTGACATCAGCCAGGCGCGCGTAGTGCTGCTTGACTTCGGCATAGCACGCGTAGAGGGCACAGAGACGGCAACATTGATTGCGACTCCGCATTATCTTGCCCCCGAGCGTGCCCTTGGGGCCGCGCCGACAGCAGCATCGGACCTGTATGCACTTGGCATCGTGCTCTTTCAAGCATTGGCAGGACGTCCGCCTTTTGACGCGCCCGCGCTCCACGCGATCATTGAGCAGCATCGCACGGCCCCCTTGCCCCCATTAAGAATTGCGCATGAAGCCACAGTTGCGGAAACAAAGGCCTGGGAAGCGATCATCCAAAAGCTAACGGCGAAAGATCCGCAGCGACGCTATGCCTCAACCGCCGCCCTCCGCGACGAATTGGCGCACCTAGCGAGGGGCTCGGTTTACACGCAGCCAACGCAGGTCGTCACCGAGCGGCCAAATCCAGCCGCGATAGCGCCCAATCCACCACTCGCCCTGCATCCCACGCCACAAGGTACGAGCACCACACGTAAGCCGCTCAGCTGGCCTTTATTAGCCCTGCCACTATTGCTCGGCGTACTGTTGCTTGGGGCGCTGTCCTTGCGCCAGCCTGCCCGGACGAGTGATGCTGCCGAGACAAGCTCAACGCCGGCTCCGGCCTCGGCTTCCACGGCTGCCGTCCCCACAGTGGTAATGGGCGCCAGTACCGTTTCAGTACCCGGCGTCGTCGGTCAGCCCCTCGACGTCGCTCAGGCACAGCTTCAAGCGGCGGGGCTGCAGAGTGTCGTTGATGCGACTGTCGTCAGCGAGCAGCCAGCTGGCAACGTGATTGCTACTGTTCCGACAGCCGATGAGCCGCTTGTTGCTGGCGGCACAGTGCACTTACACGTAAGCAGCGGACCGCCAGCCCCTGCGCCGGAGATTCAGGTACAAAATCAAGACGAGCAAAAGGACGAGGTCGCTAAAAAGGACGACGGCAAAGGCAAAGACAACGGCAAGGATAATGGCAAGGATAATGGGAAGGGCAAGGACAGCGACAAAAAGGATGACTGACCGGTATGGTTGTCAGGGTTCTACTCCCGCTTAAGCTTGCATGAATCAATCTACTCTCCGCACAAATTCGGCTCCAGTTCTTCCCCCCACTGCTGTAACGAGGGGACCATTGGTGGGTCCGCTCCTCCTTTGCGCTGCGCTCCTGCTTGGTCTGCGGTTCGGCTGGCCGGTCTGACTGTACCGCTCTCTCCCTATCAAGCCGAACCAGAGCGGAGCTGAGCGAGGCTTAGAAATCTTCGGAGTGAAAGCGCATACCTCTCATAAGCGTGGGGAGACACGGCCGGCACGGTTCGTGCCCTAACCTCAAGGCTGAATCGAAGGGAGAAGTCACCAAATGCAGCACTCTGGAGCTCGGTATAGACTGCGTACTCTGGCGCTGATCGTTGCAGTATTAGTCGCGGCGACACTCAGTGACGTCTACGGTTGGCCTAAAACCGCCAAACAGCCCTCACCGGCAGTTCGCACGACTTCCGTGGATAATCACGAGCCAGAAACGCACCCTCATCTTGTGTACTTACCACAGATTCACACGCCCGCCCGGGTCAGCCCCCTGCAGTTTGCGTCTACACTAGACAACGAAGGCAACCCGGCTAATCCCACAACAACCTTTCAGTATGGCATAGAGTATCTCTACGTCGTGACGACCGTCGAAAACGGCTCGGGATCGACGTGGAGCGTTCAGTGGCACCTGGACGACACGCATGTTCCGGACCTTGATTTCAAAGGGGTTATTACAAGCCCACGTGAGCGCATAACCGATTTTATCTGTGGGGTCGTCCCTTCGTCGCCGCGCTGCGAGGCTCTACCACGTGGCACCTATCGGGTTGATTTCTTCTTGAATGGCGCACTGCGTCAAACAGGCACAGCCGTTATTCGTTAGAAGCCGTTGCTGTACACGTCCTTTTAGGGTGGTCGAGTGATTGCTCGACCGCCCTTTTTATCTGTCAATAACATAGGCCAAGGCACCTCCCACAACGGCGCCTTGCGCGACTAAGCGTCAACATTTTTGCCGATTAGGTCTGGATATGGTACAATAGTGAAACCTGTGAGCAGGCCCCGGCGACGTAGCCAAGTGGTAAGGCAGAGGTCTGCAAAACCTCCATCACGGGTTCGAATCCCGTCGTCGCCTCCAATAAGCAACAGAAACGGCTGTGGCGTTTGGTACCACAGCCGTTTCTCTGTCTTGGTTGTGCTAGGCGAATAATGCGGCGATCGGCACGCGCTCGATGCTGGCCTCACGCGATGGCCCGACCGAGATGAGCGCTGTGGGAACTCCAAGCAGCTCTTCAAGGCGTTCGAGGTAACGCTTCGCGTTTGGTGGTAGGTCGTCAAATGTTCGGGCGTTATCGGTGCTTGTTTGCCAACCCGGCAGCTCCTCGTAGATCGGCTGAACTTGGCTAAGCTCCGCCACGCTGCTGGGCATATAGTCGATTTTGGCACCATTAATCTGGTAGCCGGTACAAATTCGCAGCGTCGGGAGCTCGTCAAGGATGTCGAGCTTGGTCCAAACGATATAGTCGCAGCTGTTAAGCTCGCAGACATAGCGTGCCGCGACCGCGTCAAACCAGCCGCACCGACGAGGACGACCAGTTGTCGTACCATACTCGTGGCCGCGCTCACGCAGCAAATCGCCCGTTTCGTCGGTCAACTCGGTTGGAAATGGCCCGCCGCCGACACGTGTCGTATAGGCCTTGAAAACACCAAGCACGTGGCTCACTTCTCGTGGCCCAATTCCTGCACCCTGACAGGCTCCGGCTGCGCCAGGAGCGGACGACGTCACATAGGGGTACGTACCCCAGTCGACATCGAGCAGCGAGGCCTGGGCGCCTTCGAGCAGAATTCGGTCGCCACGGCGCAATGCTTGCTGAACAAGCGGATGGGTCGGGCGGATATGTGAGCGCAGCTGCTGGCCATAGTCGATAAATTGCTGATGAAGCGCTGGAAGCGGCTCGATTGTTCCGCCGTACGATTGCAGCAGCGAGTGCTTCACGTCGAGTGCACGTGCGAAACACTGAAGCAGGGTCTCGGAATGAAGCAGGTCGCCGACGCGAATGCCAATCCGCTCCATTTTATCGCTGTATGCCGGCCCAACGCCGCGGCCTGTCGTGCCAAGGCGCCCATCACCGCGCAGAGCCTCTTGGATACGGTCCTGCTCGCGGTGATACGGCATGATCACATGGGCGCGGTCGCTGATATATAGATTATCAAACGTTACGTCTGCCTCGGCGAGCATAGTCATCTCTTCCAGCAGCGCTGCTGGATCGACGACAACGCCGGTGCCGATGATATTAATTGTTTCGGGGTTGAAAATACCGGCAGGTACAAGGTGAAGCTTAAAGGTACCGCGGTCATTTATCACCGTATGGCCGGCATTATTGCCGCCACTATAACGGATGACCATTTGAGCTTGTTGCGCGAGCAGGTCGACGACGCGGCCTTTGCCCTCGTCGCCCCATTGCCCGCCAATTACTGCGACAACAGACATACGGAAAGTTCCTCTGTTCACGGGCCACACGAAATAAGGTCTGGCGAGGCCGGTGGCCGATGCTAGTATAGCATAGGCCCTCGGTCTTTCAGGGGAACATAGGTCAAATGGTAACATTAGAAGAGCGGCACGTGCCGCAAAGGGATAAGGTATATCGAGATGAGTATGAACGAAGCTATCCGGTTTGAAGACTTAGGCCTCAGCGAGCCTACGCTGAAGGCGATTGCCGAAATCGGCTACGAGGAGCCGACGCCGATTCAAGCACGCACGATCACGAACATGACCGACAGCGTCGATGTGATCGCACAGGCTCAAACAGGCACGGGCAAGACTGCGGCCTTTGCCCTACCGATCATTGAGAAGCTGGACCCGCAGAAGCGTTTGCCGCAAGCCCTGGTCCTCACCCCGACGCGTGAGCTGGCAGTTCAGGTGGCAGAAGCCTTCCACTCCTACGGGAAGTACCATCGCATCCAGATCCTGCCCGTGTACGGTGGTCAGCCGATTGACCGGCAGCTGCGTGCGCTTGAACGCGGAGTGCAAGTTGTCGTCGGAACGCCAGGACGTATTCTTGACCATATCCGCCGTGGAACGCTCAAGCTCGAACAGGTGCAGACCGTCGTGCTTGACGAGGCCGACGAGATGCTTGACATGGGCTTTGTGGAGGACATCGAGGCGATTCTGCAGGAGACGCCGGCCGAGCGCCAGACCGCCCTCTTTTCTGCCACAATGCCTGGGCCGATCGCAAATCTTGCCAAGCGCTACATGCGTGACCCGCAGCGCATCACGGTTCAGTCCGAGCAGATGACGGTGCCGCAGATCCGCCAAATTTACTACGAAGTGGGCGGCCGTGATAAGTTTGAGGTTCTTGGGCGAATTCTCGACTTTGAGACACCGACATCGGCGATTATCTTCTGCCGCACAAAGAGCGAGGTCGACTCGCTCGGCGAGCGCTTGACCGCGCGCGCCTTTCCCGCCGACACGCTGCATGGGGATCTCAGCCAGGTGCAGCGCGACCGTGTGATGGGCAGGTTCCGCAGCGGCCAAGCAGAGCTGCTGGTAGCGACCGATGTTGCAGCCCGAGGTCTGGACGTCGAGCATGTCTCGCATGTCATCAACTATGATATGCCGCTCGATCCCGAAATTTATGTCCACCGGATCGGCCGAACCGGTCGCGCAGGGCGAACCGGCACGGCGATCACCTTGGTAACCCCACGCGAGCGGAGGTTGCTGCGAATTATTGAGCAGAATACCAGGGCGCAGATCCAACGCATGCGGCTGCCCACCATTTCGGATGTGATGGCGCGGCGCCGCGAATCGTTCAAAGAAACCTTGCGCGAGACGATCGCCCAGGGAGGTCTCGAGCCATTCATGATTATGGCGGAAGACTTGGGCGAAGAGTATAGTCCAACGGATCTCGCCGCGGCGGCGTTCAAGCTGCTTCTTGGTGAGCCACAGAACGAGACCGAGGATAAGCTGGCGCAGCAAGAGCTGGAGCGCATCGAGGACGAGCGCGATGGGCGGCCACGCGGTCGGCGCGATCGAACGTTCGGGCCAGAGCGCGGCATGTCCCGCCTTTATATTGATATCGGGCGGAATGACGGCGTGCGACCGGCGGATATTGTTGGGGCAATTGCGAACGAAGCAAATATCCCTGGGAGAGCAATCGGCGCCATCGAGCTCTTTGAGCATTTCTCGTTTGTCGAGGTGCCCGAAAATACCTTTGACCGAGTGATGCGCGCCCTTAAGCGCACGACCATCCGTGGCCGGAAGATCACTCCCAGCATTGCGAAACCCCGCCGATAAAGCGTACAATAAGCGTACAGGTTGATCTGTACGTGCGCCGCCGATCGAAATGAACCCATGCCGCTTACAGGCCTCAACCTGCGGGCGCCATGGGTTCTTTAGATTCTGTATCTCGGAGTTACCACATGGAAAGTATTACCCCCAGCCCTGAGGACGAACGGCTTGCGATCCTCCTGCAAGCGCTTGGCAACCCAATGCGCCTCGCCATTTTGCGCTACATCACTCACCACCCTGGCTGCATCTGCAACGACCTTGTGGTCCGTTTCAACCGGGCTCAAGCTACAGTCTCCCAGCATCTAGCAACACTACGCCGAGCGAACGTTCTGGTCGCCGAACGAGATGGGCAAGCAACTTGCTATTGGGTTGACCCAAAGCAGATTGTGTGGCTACAGCACCGCCTGTCGGACTTAGGCGAGCCGACGACAAGCCGGTGACATAAAGGGAACCTCGAGAGAAGAAGGGAGAGCAAAGTGAATATTCGTCATGAGTGGCGCACCGTTAACGGTGTCCGCTTACACTGCGCTGTTGCCGGTGCCGGACCGCTGTTAATTCTGCTGCATGGATTTCCCGAGTTCTGGTACTCGTGGCGCTACCAGATTCCCGTGTTAGCCGAGCGATTTACCGTGGTAGCCCCCGACATGCGCGGCTACAATCAGAGCGACCATCCGCCTCGTGTTGACGATTATGCCATCGACCAACTCATGCAAGATGTCCTCTGCTTGATTCACTCATTCGGCGAAGAGCGGGCGGTGGTAGCCGGGCACGATTGGGGCGGTGCTGTCGCCTGGAATATTGCCATGCACTCCCCGGAGGTCGTCGACAAACTAATTATCCTTAATATGCCGCATCCGAAGCTCTTCGTCCAAAACCTGCTGACAAACCCGAAGCAGCTTGTGCGCAGCGCCTACATATTTTTCTTCCAAATCCCGTGGGTTCCTGAGGCCCTGCTTTCGTGGAACGATTTCCAGTTTTTGGACCGGGCCTTTCGCGACACGGCAGTACGCAGGGAGCAATTTCCCGATGAAGTCATTGAGCAATACAAAGAGGCAGCGCGTAATAGTGGAACGCTGAATGGTCCCATCAATTATTATCGTGCCGCCGCGCGCGCCGCTCCCGCGGAAGTAGCGCCGCCCGATCCGGTCGTTCGTGTTCCGACGCTTGTGGTGTGGGGGGAACAGGACGTCGCCCTGGGAAAAGAGCTCAACGATCACCTGGAGCGCTATGTTCCAGATTTGCGCCTACGCTTCATCCCGGATGCGAGCCATTGGGTTCAGCAGGACTGTCCCAAGCTTGTCAACCAGTATATGGTAGAGTTCCTAGGACAGCCCGCTTAAACGCCAGACCGGCCGAGCAAGATGCTCGGCCGGTCTGTGATTTGTAAGGGTGCGCTGACCTTGTCTCCCAGGCCGAAGCCCAGTACCCGCGGCGCTGCGTTGT
>JADDQE010000095.1 GCA_016781525.1 bacterium
AATGGCGCATGATCCAGAGCGATGGCTACATGGACCTCCCGGTCACCCTGGCTTGACATCAAAAATGTGCCGCGGATGCAGTGGCTTACTCGGTACGCCGCTGCTGCAGCGCACAAGGGGAAGACTCCGCCTCCTACGTGGACCGAAAGACACAGCTAAGAAGCCTCCGGCAGCATAGATCAAGCGCGCCCAAAGCGAACGCGCGCTCCCAGGGCTCTGTCAAAGTCGGTGGTCCATCAGCTACGATACCTTTGGAGTGACCAAACTCAAAGGAGGCGTGCGATGGACCAGCCCGAGTATAGCAAATTGGTGACGGCCCTGCAGCACGTGCCGGACCCGCGCCGTGCCCGTGGTAAGCAGTTGGAGTGGACCCTGATCTTGGGGGTGATTGCCAGTGCACTCGTCTGTCAGCAACGTAGCGTCGCGGCGATCGCGCAGTGGGCCCACCAGCAGCAGGCCCTGCTCATTGCCACCTTTCGACCGGCACGGTGCCGCGTTCCCAGTGAAGCCACCATCCGCCGCGCCTTACGCCATGTGGATCTACCCGCCCTCGAACAGCTCATGGCCGGACAAACTCAGCCCGACCCTACGGCCCCTGCGGCCACACCTGGGGCGCCGGCCCGGGGGCATGCCGTGGATGGGAAATATGTGCGTGGAGCCGGTGCTCACGGCCAGCCAACGCTGCTCGTCAGCTTGGTGCAGCACACCTCCGCCCACGTCCTCGGCCAAGTCGCCGTCCCGAACAAGCAGCATGAAAGCCGGGGCGTGGCGGAACTGCTGGCTGGGCGCGAGCTGCAGGGCATGGTGCTCACGCTGGATGCTGGATTGACCCATCCCGCCGTAGCCGCCCACATCCTAGCGCAAGGGGGCGACTACTTCATGGTCGTGAAGCGCAACCAGGCGCGCTTATATCAGGAGTTGACCTGGTTTTTCGACACCCCGCCGTTGCCCTGTGACCGGCCCTGGCGGGAGCATGTCACGGTCACGAAAGGGCATGGCCGGCTGGAGCAGCGCACACTCACCTGTACGGACGACCTCGATGACTACCTCACCTGGCCAGGGGTACACCAGGTCCTGCGGCGCCACTGTGAGCGCACCATCCTCCACACTGGTGCCGTGAGTAACGCGGTCACGTATGCGCTGACCAGTCTGGCGGCGAGTGAAACGAGTGCAGCGGAGCTCGCCGCGTTGTGGCGGGGTCATTGGGCGATTGAAAATCGGGTGCATTACGTCCGGGATGTGACGTTTGGCGAAGATGCCCACCAGATGCATACGGGTGGCGCACCTGAGGCACTTGCCGCCCTGCGCAACGCCATCATGAACCGACTCAGGGCTGCGGGTTGGACGAATGTGGCAGCAGCCCTCCGGCACTACGCCAACGCTGTGCCCGAAGCGCTCCAATTCGTCGGCCTACCTGCTACCGGACTTTGACAGAGCCCTGCGCGCGCTCCATTTTGCGTTGACGCAAAGTCGCCGCTTCGAGTATCATAGCGGGTGAGCGCTTTAGGAAAGGATGTTACATGAAATTACTACTGTTTCTCATTGGCGCCCTGATCGGCCTTGTTGGTGGCGCGGCGCTGCTTGCATACGCCTACCAGGCGGCTGGGCTGTATCCGCCCGACGACGCGACGATCAAGTTTATTGCGCGTGAGCGCGGATGGCTCAAAGACGAAGCATAGCCTGGTCTCGTGGCCGGTCATATGCGTGATGCGGGCTGAGCCGCGTCACGCATTTTTTATCGCCACTACGAGCCGGCACTTGGGCTGGACCAGCAGATCCACTGTGAGGTAGACGATGGGCACACTACCAGGCTTCGACGGAGTGTGGGTCGGACACGCCACGAATGAAGATGTACGCACTGGCTGTACGGTCATCATATGTCCGCTAGGCGCGGTCGGCGGCGTCGACATACGAGGTGGGGCACCGGCAACTCGCGAGACCGATCTGCTGCGCCCTGGCAATCTCGTCCAGCAGGTCCACGCGGTTTTACTCACGGGTGGAAGCGCGTTTGGACTTGCCGCCGCTGACGGTGTTATGCATTGGCTGCAGAGACGTGAGATTGGCTTTGTCACAGGTGTTGCCACGGTTCCGATTGTGCCGACGGCAGCGCTCTTCGACCTCGGCGTGGGAGAGGCTGTCGCGCCGGATGCCGCGATGGGTGAGGCGGCATGTGAGGCAGCCGTATCGGGCAGCTTGAGCTGGGGGCGGGTTGGGGCTGGCACGGGCGCGACGGTCGGGAAAGTGCTGGGACTTGACCGTAGTAGTCCCGGCGGCATTGGGACTGCCGAATTAACGCTTCCCGACGGTACGTTGGTGGCTGCCGTGGTTGCGGTTAACGCGTTCGGGCATGTCGTCGACGAGCAAACGCAGCAGATTGTGGCCGGGGCGCGTATCGACGACGGCTCGTTCGCCGACACTGTCGCCGTGCTTCTACAGCGTACCACCCACCAGGCGTTTTCCTCGCAAGCCGGTACAAACACAACCATCGGCTGCGTTGTCACAAGCGCTCGCCTTGATAAAGCCGATTGCTGTCGGGTAGCCGGCGTTGCTCATAATGGGCTAGCCCGTGCGATCCGGCCCGTGCATACGCAATACGACGGCGACACGTTGTTTGTCCTCTCGACCCCCTTCGCCGATGCGCCTACAGCCGACCTAACGACCCTCGGTGTGGCCGCTACCGAGGTTGTAGCCCGGGCCATCGTTCGCGCGGTTGTCGCTGCAGACTAACCCTTTGGTGGTGGCGGTCCTCAGCTCCAAGGGAACGCGCCCAGCGTTAAGCTTCGGGCTGTCAGACCTCCGGGCGCAGGGCTACGCTCCATCCCTCGACACTGCTTGTGAGCACATGAAACGGGCAGACACGTCTCATGTAGAATGAGACTCGAACGAATTGCATGTCCGCGCCGGTCCAAAGGAGGAGCGCCTTGGTCAACGCCGCGTGGTTTAGCCACTACGAGCCCAACGTCCCACACACGCTGACGTATCCCGACGTAGCGCTTCAGCAGTTTTTAGAAGATGCTGCTCGGCGCTATCCGCACACCGTTGCAACCAAGCTCGTGCTCAGGTACGCACTGGGTGGTTACCTCGCCCTTGGAGGAATGTTAACCTACCGGGAGCTTAACGAGCACACGACCCGTTTCGCCGCGGCGCTAACAAATATGAACGTCAAGCCAGGCGATCGTGTGGGGCTCATGCTTCCCAACTCGCCGCAGTTTGTCATTGCGTTCTACGGGGCGCTGAAAGCCGGGGCTACCGTCGTCAATCTCAGTCCCGCGGACAGCGACGATGCGCTTCGTCACCAGCTGATTGACTCCGGTGCTGAGACGATTGTGCTGCTCCATCCGTTCCTTGGCCACTTTGCCCCGATCGCTGATCAGACAGGCATCCGCAATATCATTGTTACGCAGACCGTCGACATGGTGCGGTGGCCGGCGAAGGGCTTCCTACGTCAAGCGCAGGAACACAACCACGAGTCAGTGGACGTTCAGGCAGACCATGCTGTTTACCAGTTTCGAGATATTCTTCTGCAGCTACATCGTGGCAGCCCATTGCCGCGGGTTCACCCCGACGACGTAGCGCTCCTGCAGTACGTCCAAGGCGCAGCTGGCGCACCGAGGGCGGCGATGCTAACGCATAAGAACCTCGTCGCGAATACCCTGCAAATTGTCGCCTTTTTGACCGTGGCCGAGCCCGGCAAAGAAAAGATCATGGCAGCGCTACCGTTCTCGGACGTGTACGGCCTGACCAGCACTATGAACGTGGCCGTCTATTTGGCCGGCCAAATGTTAATCACCCCTGCCCTCAACGCGATCGACCACCTTCTGCGAATGATTACGAACGAACAGGCAACTATTCTTGCCGGTACACCTAGCATGTATCACGATCTCATCAATCATCGCCCAGGAGAACCGGACGGATTACGAAGCATCAAGGTGGCACTATCCGGCCCGACTGTGCCGCCGATGGAGCTGCAGACTCGGTTTAGCGCACTTACACAAAGGCCGCTAACCGTGGGGTACGGCGTGCCGGGAGTAGCCCCGGTCACACACTGTCATCCAATCCGTGGCGAGCATCGCATCGGCTCGATTGGCCTGCCCCTGCCAAATGTAGACGCCAAGCTCGTCAGCCCAGACACCGGAATGCCGGTGCGCTGGGGCTCCGGCGAAGCAGGGGAACTGCATGTCCGTGGCCCGAATGTGATGCATGGCTACTGGAACCAACCAGATGAAGCAGCTCGCATCATCGACGAAGATGGCTGGCTACGTACCGGCGATGTCGCACGCATGGACGAGGACGGATACTTCTACATTGTGGGTAAAGCAGGAGATACGCTCGATATGGACGAGTAGAAACGCTCCAGGACCAAGTGGAGCCTCGGCTACACAATCATCAGCCGGTATGTGTTGTCGCGGATACTGATCGAGCAGCATGGAGGGCCATCGGCGGCAGTTCATCCTTGAACGCCCGACGCGCAGAGAGCCGGAGGACGACGTTGTCCTCCGGCTCTCTGCGTTTTCCTAAGGCCTGGTGCTATGCCGACCTAGCCTTGTCCATCCAGCTCATCGGCTACATCGGGATCGATCTGCTGGCGTGCCGCCTCCTCCGCACGGGCCTCGGCCTCGTCGTTAGGCGCGGCGTTCTCGAAGTACCCGCGATCGGTCTCGTCGCGAGGCTCCGGATCGCTGTAGATACCCGCGGGCTCGCGATCGTCGTCCAGGCGGTCGATTGCCGCATCGATCGGCGCTTGTTGACGATCGAAGAGTGCATCCAGCATCAGGTTGTCGAGCACCGAGCCACCTGCATCGGATGCCAACGACGCGAACTCAGCCGACGTCATTCCGTCACCACCTGCAGTCACGCCATCGCTGCCACCGATATCCGGCAAAGCAGCCTCGGCGGCCTGAGCCCGAGCAGCTGCGGCGGCTGTGTCAGCACGCTGCTGGTTGGCCGCGAGCAATCGCCGCTGCGCCAGACCCGTACCAGCCGGGATCAGCTTGCCAATTACGACGTTCTCCTTCAGGCCGCGTAGATAGTCGACCTTGCCGGTGATCGACGCCTCGGTCAAGACGCGCGTCGTCTCCTGGAACGACGCTGCCGACAGGAACGAGTCGGTGGTGAGCGACGCCTTGATCAAGCCAAGGAGCACGGTTGTACCCAGCGCCGGCTCGCCACCCTGTGCCAGAATCGCCTGGTTGATGTTCATGAACTCAACCGAGTCGATCAGCTCGCTGGGGAGCAGCTCCGTGTCGCCCGGATCTTCGACCCGCACCCGCCGCAGCATCTGGCGCACGATGATTTCGACGTGCTTGTCATTGATCGGCACGCCCTGATCACGGTACACCTTCTGCGCCTCGTTGGTCAGATAGGTTTGCACCATTTCGCGACCCTGGATCAGCAGCAGCTCCTGAGGATCCATCGCCCCCTCGGTCAGCTGTGCACCTGCGCGAACATGGGCTCCATCCACGATACCCGCACGTAAGCGCGCTGCGTGCGGCAGCAAATACGTGCGGCGGTCGTCAGCCGACGGTGGCGTCCGTACTGCAATCTCGCCCTCCGCGACGCGGACAATCCCCGGCATACGCGCGATGATTGGCTCGGTCCCGGTATCGGAGCGGTTGCTCTCCGCCAACACCTGGTTGATCCGAACCTCGTCGCCGCTTTGCACCAGGACACGATAATCCTCGGGCACCGCCTGCACGTCGGGCGTGGCCGCATCGGCCTCGATCACGATCGTACGTGTATCCTCGGTGCGCTCGATGCGAATCGTGCCGTCGATCTCGGCGATGATCGCCTTGTTCTTGGGCGAGCGCGCCTCGAAGATTTCCTGAATACGCGGCAAACCCTGAGTAATATCTTCCGCCGCCGCAACACCACCCGTGTGGAAGGTGCGCAACGTCAGCTGGGTACCCGGCTCGCCGATCGACTGCGCCGCGATGATACCTACGGCCTCTCCAATCCCGACCAGCTGCCCCGTCGCCAGGTTACGGCCGTAGCACAAACGGCACACACCATGCTTCGAGCGGCACAACAGCGGTGTGCGGATGTACACCTCGGTAATACCGGCAGCAACAATCTGCTGTGCGCACGCCTCGTCGATCTCGCTGTTACGAGCGACGATGACCTCGCCTGTAGCGGGATTGACGACGTCGAGCGCGGCCATGCGTCCGATGACGCGCCGGTCGAGGCCCACGCGAACTTCATTGCGGTCGGACTCCAAGATCCACTGGCCGGCCTCGGTACCACAGTCGTCGATCGTGACGATTACGTCCTGTGCCACGTCGACCAGACGGCGGGTCAGATAGCCCGCGTCAGCCGTACGCAACGCCGTATCTGCCAGACCCTTGCGACCACCGTGCGTCGAGATAAAGTACTCGAGCACCGACAGCCCTTCGCGGAAGCTTGCCCGGATCGGCGTCTCGATGATCCGCCCGTTCGGGTCGGCCATCAGACCACGCATACCCGCCAGCTGGCGAATGTTTCCGATGTTACCGCGCGCGCCTGAGATTGCCATCATCGAGATCGGGCCGTATGGGTTCATGTTCTTTTGAACGGCGTCCTTGATATCCTCGGTCGCCTTGTCCCACGCCTTGACCACCTCGACGTAACGCTCTTCCTTCGTGATTAGACCGCGCCGGAACTGCTTCTCGATGTTGCGAACCGTCTCGTCCGCCTCGGCCATGATGTCGACCTTGGCCGCCGGAATCTCGACGTCGGCTGCCGAGAAGGTCATGCCGCCCAGCGTCGAGTACTTGAAGCCCAGCGCCTTGATACGGTCGGCCATTGCCGCCGTCTGCTCGGAGGCATAGAAGCGCAACAGCTCCTCGTCAGCCAGGTTGCCGAAACGCTCCACGATGCTGGCGCGGCGCTCCGTCGTCAGGTGTTCCTGCTGGCTATAAAACCGGTAGCAGTCGGCGATCACTTCGCGCAGGCCTGGCTTTCCGATCAACCGGTTGCGGAAGTGCAACGGCGAGCGGAAGCCATCCTCACCCGGAAACGGCTCGTCCGGGAAGCGCAGCGCGCTGTTGAAGATAATGCGGCCGACTGTTGTCTCGACCAGGGTCCGCGGGCGACCATCAACGCTCGCGAGCTCCTTGGCCGGCTGCGAAACATTATCTTCTTTCCCGACGACGTAGTCCTCGATCACCACCCTAATCGGTGACTGAATGTGCACGATGCCGTTGGTATGTGCCAGCAGCGCCTCGTCCACGCTCGAGAAGATTTTGCCGACACCATACGCGCCGTGCTCTTCATCGCGGACCTGCGTCAGGTAGAAGCACCCGAGCACGATGTCCTGCGCTGGCGTGATGATCGGATCACCGTGGGCGGGCGACAAGAGGTTGTACTTCGCGAGCATACGAGTACGCGCCTCTTCTTGTGCCTTGCGCGACAGCGGCACGTGCACCGCCATCTGGTCGCCGTCAAAGTCCGCGTTGAACGCGGTACACACCAGCGGGTGCAGCTGGATCGCCGAGCCCTCGATCAGCTTGGCCTCGAAGGCCTGGATCGACAAGCGGTGCAGCGACGGCGCGCGGTTGAGCAGGACCAGGTAGTCCTTAATGACTTCTTCCAGCGCGTCCCAAACCTCGGGCTTGATCCGCTCCACAAACCGCTTCGCGGCCTTGATGTTATGGGCGTGGCCCTTCTCCACCAACCGCCGCATCACAAACGGCTTGAAGAGCTCAAGCGCCATCTTCTTGGGCAGACCGCACTGATGCAGCTCAAGGGTCGGACCAACCACGATCACCGAGCGGCCCGAATAGTCGACACGCTTGCCGAGCAGGTTCTGGCGGAAGCGGCCCTGCTTGCCCTTGAGCATATCGCTTAGGCTCTTGAGCCGATGCTTGCCCTTGCCCGACACGGCACGACCACGGCGGCCATTGTCGATCAACGCGTCCACGGCCTCCTGGAGCATACGCTTCTCGTTGCGTACGATGATCTCGGGAGCATTGAGCTCCATGAGCCGCTTGAGACGGTTGTTGCGGTTGATCACGCGGCGGTACAGGTCGTTCAGATCACTTGTGGCGAAGCGGCCACCGTCAAGCTGAACCATGGGGCGCAGATCCGGCGGAATAACCGGGAGCGCCTTCAGGATCATCCACTCGGGCTTGTTGCCGCTCTTGCGGAAGGCCTCCACGACGCGAAGCCGCTTGGTCGCCTTTTTGCGCTTTTGGCTGGTCGCCGACGAGACCTGCATTTCTTCCTGCAGCTGAGCCACGAGCGCATCCAGGTCGACCCGTGCGACAAGATTGCGCACAGCGCCTGCACCCATCTCAGCCGTGAACGCGCCCAATGCGAGCTCGCGCAGCGTGCGGTACTCCGACTCAGAGATGATGCGCAGAATCTTGATCTCGTCGAGCTGGTCGAGCCGCGCCTTCTCTTCCTTGGTGAGAGCATCGAGCTCCTTCTGCACCTCGTCCGAAAGCTTGGTCTGCGACTGCTCTGCCGCGTAGGCGCGCTGGTCGCGCTCAGCACCGGTCAGCGCCTCGGCGTCCTCCAGCTCCTTGTCGCGGCGCTCCTTGATCCGCTCACGCTCAGCCTCTGCGGTCTCGTCGAGCCGGTTGATATGATAGGCCGAGATGGGCTCGCCCTTTTCGGCGATTGTCACACCGCGCAGCTCGAAGTCCTGCGGAGCAGCCCGCCCACTAAGCTCCTCGAGCTCGTCGCGGATCTCCTGCTCTTCGTCGTCGAGCTCAGAAAGCTGGTCGGCGTAGCGCTGCTTGATCTCACGCTGGGTCGAGGCGAGGGCCTGATCCATCGCCGCCAGCTCCTGTGAGATACGCGTGGCCGAGTCCTCGCCCTTACCGCGGGCCTGGCCCTCAAGCTCAGCGCGGCGGACCGTATAATCAGCCTCGATGCGCTCGCGAATCTGCTCCAGCGCTACCTCGTCTACATCCGTGATGATATACGAGGCAAAGTACAGCACGCGCTCCAGGTTGCGCGGCGAGATATCGAGCAACAGACCGAGCCGGCTTGGCGTGCCCTTGACGAACCAGATGTGCGAGACGGGCGACGCCAGCATAATATGGCCCATGCGCTCGCGCCGGACCTTGGACCGCGTTACTTCGACGCCACATTTATCGCAGACGACGCCCTTGTAGCGCACGCGCTTGTACTTGCCGCAGTAGCACTCCCAGTCCTTCTGCGGTCCAAAGATCTTCTCGCAGAAAAGGCCGTCGCGCTCTGGCTTAAGCGTGCGGTAGTTAATCGTCTCGGGCTTCGTAACCTCGCCCTTCGACCAGCCCAATACCTCCTCAGGCGAGGCAAGGCTGATGCGAATGGCGTTAAAATCATTAATTTCAGGCATTTTGTTCTCCGAGGGACTAGGGGCTCGGGACTAGGGACTTGCCGCTCTACGCCGCTCATCCCTAGCCTCTAGCCCCTAGCCTCTAGCCCCTACTAAAACTCGCCCTTTTCCATGCCCGACAGATTGATACCGTCCAGCGCCGACAGATCGTCCGCCGCGTCCTCGGTCAGCTCCATTGGGGTCTCATCCTCAGACAAGACCTCGACCGACAGACCCAACGCCTGCAGCTCCTTAATCAACACCTTGAAGGACTCCGGCACGCCCGCCTCTTGGATTTGCTCGCCCTTGACGATCGCCTCGTAGGTCTTCACCCGTCCGTTGACGTCGTCCGACTTCACGGTGAGCATTTCCTGCAGGATGTACGCCGCGCCGTAGGCTTCGAGCGCCCAGACTTCCATCTCGCCGAAGCGCTGGCCACCGAACTGCGCCTTGCCACCCAACGGCTGCTGGGTCACCAACGAGTACGGGCCGGTCGAGCGGGCGTGAATCTTGTCTTCGACCAAGTGTGCCAGCTTCAGCATGTAGATGTAGCCGACGGTGACTGGGTTGTCGAAGGGCGTGCCCGTACGGCCGTCATACAGCGTTATCTTGCCATCCTCCGGCAGCCCAGCCTGCGCCAGGGCATCTTGGATCTGCTCCTCACGCGCACCGTCGAAGACCGGGGTTGCGATACGATAGCCGAGGATCGCGGCGGCCCACCCAAGATGCGTCTCCAAAATCTGGCCGATGTTCATACGCGAAGGCACGCCGATCGGGTTGAGAATGATATCAACCGGGCGGCCATCCGGCATGAACGGCATATCCTGGATCGGCAGGATCCGCGACACGACACCCTTGTTACCGTGGCGGCCTGCCATCTTGTCGCCGGCGCTGATCTTACGCTTCTGCGCGATCAGGACCCGCACCATTTTGTTGACGCCTACCGGCAGGTCGGGCGAGTCTTCGCGGGTGAAGACTTTGACGTCGATAACCTTGCCGCGCACACCATGCGGCACGCGTAGCGAGGTATCTTTGACCTCACGGGCCTTCTCGCCGAAGATTGCCCGCAGCAGGCGCTCTTCCGCGGTCAGGTCGGTCTCGCCCTTCGGCGTGATCTTGCCAACAAGAATGTCGTTCGGGTTGACATCCGCGCCGACGTAAATGATGCCGCTCTCGTCAAGGTTGCGTAGGCTGTCCTGGCCGACGTTCGGGATATCACGCGTAATTTCCTCGTCGCCGAGCTTGGTCTGCCGCGCCTCGACTTCATACTTCTCGATATGGATCGAGGTGAAGATGTCTTCACGTACCAGCCGCTCGGAGACCAGAATCGCGTCCTCGTAGTTGCCGCCTTCCCAAGGCATGAACGCAACCATCACGTTCTGGCCCAAGGCCAGCTCGCCGTTGTCGGTCGACGAGGAGTCGGCAATGACCTGGTTCCGCTTGACGGTCTCGCCAACCATCACCGCCGGCCGCTGGTTGATGCAGGTATCCTGGTTCGAGCGCATGAACTTGATCAGCGGATAGACCCGCTCCTGACCATCGTTCTCACGAATCACGATCTGCTTCGCGTCGGCCTTGAGCACCACGCCGTCGTTCTTGGCAATCACGACCTGGCCCGAGTCGCGCGCGGCCTGATACTCCATGCCTGTACCGACGATCGGCGCGTCGGGGCGGAGCAGAGGCACCGCTTGACGCTGCATGTTCGCACCCATCAGCGCACGGTTCGCGTCGTCGTGCTCGAGGAACGGGATCAGCGCGGTCGAAACCGACACCACCTGCTTGGGCGACACGTCCATGTAGTCGAAGCGCTCCGCCGGCTCTTCGACAAAATCCTCGCCGTAGCGACCCTGGACCTTACCGGCCAGGAAGCGATTATGCTCGTCGAGCGGGGCGTTCGCCTGGGCGACAATGAACTTGTCTTCCTCGTCGGCTGGCAGATAGTGCGCCTCGCCGGTAACGATCGGCCGGATCTTGATTGTCCGGAGCGGGAGGCCCGCGATCCGCTCGGCAATCGCCCGCGTAATCTCGGCGCCTTCTTCGGCGATTGTCTCACCGGTCTTCGGTTCGACGATATCCTCGCGCAAAATCTGGCCGCGCAGCAAGCCAATCGCAATGTGCCGTGCGAGCTCGGCGTCGACACGCGCCCCGCGCGTCGCCAGCAGGTCGCCGGTACGCAGGTCACGCACATCGTTGACCAGCAGCGTCTTGTCCAGCCACATTGGCGTGTTGTCGACTTCGCGGTACACCTTGCGATACGGCGTCTCCAGGAAGCCCATCTCGTTGATACGAGCAAACGTCGACATCGCACCGATCAGGCCGATGTTCGGGCCCTCCGGCGTCTCAACCGGACAGATACGGCCGTAGTGCGAGTGATGCACGTCGCGCACCTCGAAGCCCGCACGGTCGCGACTAAGACCGCCGGGACCGAGCGCCGAGATGCGCCGCTTGTGCGCAAGCTCGGCCAGGGGATTAACCTGGTCCATGAACTGCGACAGCTGCGAGCCGCCGAAGAACTCGCGAATAGCCGCGACGACCGGCCGGATATTGACCAAGCCGTTGGGGGTCGCGCTCTCGGGGTCTTGCAGCGACATACGCTCCTTGATCACCCGCTCCATCCGCAGCAGGCCGACGCGGAACTGCGCCTGAATGAGCTCACCTACGGTTCGGACGCGGCGGTTGCCGAGGTGGTCGATGTCGTCGGGCTCGCCGATGCCGTTATTGAGATCGACGATCCGCTCGACGATCTTATACAAATCCGCTGGCGTGAGAATCCGCTCGGTCATCGGCGGCGCCTCACCACCACGGGCTCGGCCGCCCTTCTCCCACAGGTTGCGGTTTAGCTTGTAGCGACCAACCCGCGCCAGGTCATAGCGGCGCCCGTTGAAGAGCAACGAGTCGAGCAGCGTGCGCGCGTTATCAAGCGTTGGCGGATCGCCAGGACGCAGGCGCTTGTACAGCTCGATCATCGCTTCTTTGGCGTGCCGCGTGCCATCTTTGTCCAGCGTCGCCGTGATATAGCGATGGTCGGGATTGACGTCGGCATGCTCAAAGAGCGCCAGCACTTCCTCGTCTAGGCCTGACTCGTCCAGCGGCTTATTTGAGAAGAGACCGATCACGGCCCGCAGCAGGATCGTGACGGGCAGCTTCCGCTTGCGATCAACCTTAACCGAGATGATGTCGCGCTTGGAGGTTTCAAACTCAAGCCAGGCACCGCGGTTCGGGATCAGCTTCGCCGTATGCAGCGCCCGACCAGTCGTCGGATCGTGCTCATCCTTGAAGTAAACGCCCGGCGAGCGGATCAGCTGTGAGACGACGACGCGCTCCGAGCCGTTGTTGATAAACGTGCCGTTCTCCGTCATGAGCGGGAACTCGCCCATGAAGATTTCGCTCTCCTTGACCTCACCGGTGCTCTTAATGAGCAGGCGCGCGCGCACCTTGAGCGGCGCCGAGTAGGTCAGGTCGCGCTCGCGGCACTCGAACTCATCATAGCGCGGCGGGTCGAAGCGGTAGTCCATGAACGAGAGCGCTAAATTCTTCCCAGTAAAATCCTCGATTGGCGAGATCTCATCAAACAGCTCGCGAAGCCCTACTTCCTGAAACCACCTAAACGAATCAATTTGGGTTTCGATCAGTTTGGGAACTTCAATCGCGTCTTGGATACGAGCATAGCTCCGACGCTCGGGACGGCGCGGCTGTGCACCATCCATCGGTGCTTCCCCAACAGCGATCAGCGGCTGCAAGACGACCGTTTCGGTCAATGGTGGCATGGACTGCACTCCTCAGCACGCCAGGAAACACAAAAAGACCCTTCCATCGGCGGACTGCCGCTGGACCCGGTCAAGTTATGCTCCCTCTCCTTAGTAGTTAAAAAGTGCGCCCTGCGGCGCGAACGGGACAATTTGTACAAGCGAACAGAATGACAACACTCTGTATAACGCACGATACATCTATCTTTATTTCGCAAACGTGCAGTGTAGCAGATACCTCACTGTATGTCAAGCACACGCTCGAACAGGCACGGCATCGCCGCCGCGTCCTGTACAGTGTACACCAAAATCGCGGAAGCGCAACTATGCTATAATCGGCCTCCAGTGCTGGGCGCGAAGGCGGCTGCATGATGCCGAAGCGCCTGCGCTTGTTTGTGTAGCGAAGCAGGACATGATCAGCGAGCTTAAGTCCGTTGCACACATCACAGTTGATGTCGTTATCCCAGTCCTGAACGAAGAAGTGCAGCTGCGGGCAAGTGTCGAAGCCTTACGCACGTTTCTCCTCGACCACTGTCCGTATCGCTGGCGCATCGTCGTCGCCGACAATGACTCGACGGACCGCACTCCCGCGATTTGCCACGAACTTCGTGAACGCTACCCCGGTGAGGTCGACTTTGTCCGGCTGGAGCAGAAAGGGCGCGGGCGTGCCCTGCGCCTGGCTTGGAGCCAGAGTATAGCCGATGTCGTCTGCTACATGGACGTCGATCTGTCAACTAATCTACGCGCGCTACCCCCCATGTTAGCCGCTCTGATCCACAGTGACTACGACCTCGCGACTGGCTCGCGGCTGATGCATGGCGCGATTGTAACCCGGCAGTGGAAGCGCGAAATTATCTCCCGTAGCTATAACTTCTTGATCCGGCTCCTGTTCTGGCATCGCTTCCGCGACGCGCAGTGCGGCTTCAAGGGTGCAACCCGCCGCGCAGTTGACGAGCTGCTTCCGCAGGTCAAAGATCAGGCCTGGTTCTTTGATACCGAGCTGCTGTTGAAAGGCGAGCGCCAAGGCTATCGCATCTTTGAGCTGCCCGTCGAGTGGATCGAAGACCTCGATACACGAGTCAAGATCGTCAAGACCGCCTGGGAAGATATCAAGGGACTGGTTCGCGTGCGTCTCGGGGCGTAAGCGGTGCTGGAAGTGTCGGCGAAGCGTGTGAGGTGAGAATGCAGGCAGTTCGCGCGGTGTTGCTTGAGCGGAGGCGCCATGGCGCGTGGGAATCAGTGAGGCTGGCTGTACCTGCCCTAGCTCTGGCGCAGCCCGGCCAATACCTCGCTCTACGTTGCGCCCCACACGATAGCTTCGATCCCCTAACGCGGCGGCCAGCCTTTATCACCACCGTGGACCCAGGTGCTGGAACTTGTACTCTTCTTGTCGCGGCTGACGATCCCGCCTGCCGATATCTTATGACGCAGCCGCCCGGCTCGACGATTGACGTCCTTGGGCCGCTCGGGAAAGGGTGGCAGGTTGACTCCACAATTCGTACAGTTGCGCTGGTCGGTGTCGCCGCGGCAGCACCCCCACTCTTTGCACTTGCGCACGCGATGGTAGCACGTGGAGCAGCGGTAACAGTGCTTATTGGAGCGCCGTCGCGTGAGGTGGCGCCCCCGCCGTTCTTGCTCCCGCCTGCCGCAGAGTACAACGTCGCACAGAGCAAGGCTTTTGCCGCCGCCGCGGTTGCGCTGCTCGACGACAACCTGCTGCGCTGGGCCGACATGTTGGCGATCGCGCTGCCACGTGAGTACTGGGCTAAAGTTGCGCAGCGCGTAAACCAGGTGCGGATCCGCTGGAGCCGGGAGTTCGCGCAGGCCGCCGTCCTCGACCCTGTTGACTGCAGCTTGGCTTGCTGTGTTGGGGTCTGTGGCGTGTGCCAGGTCGAAACGCGTCACTCGACGCGGCTCGCGTGTGTGGACGGACCGATCTTCGATCTCAGGGATTTGGTACGATAGAACAAGGGACAACGGACAAAGGGCTAGGGACCAGAGGCGAGAGTAGAGATCACCGAGCTAAAGAGCAAAGAGCAAAGAGCAAGAAGCCCAACGTCCTGCAATATCGTCTCTGTTCTGCGTTCTATGCTCTTTGTTCTGCCCAGGGGAGAAGCACGTATGCGAGTGCTCGTGATTGCGGCGCATCCTGACGACGAGACTGCATTTGCTGGCGGTCTGATTGCCAAGCACGCAGCTGAGGGCCACGAGGTGCATAGCTTGTGGACCACACGTGGTGAGGGGGGCGAAGTCGGAGAACCGCCCTTGACAACGCGCGAGCAGCTCGGGGCGGTGCGTGAGCAGGAGGCGCGTGCGGCCGCGGCAACGCTGGGGATCCAAGGCCTCCACTTTCTGCCGTTTGTTGATCCGCTCGTCGGGCCTGAGGATATCCTATACCATATCGATGCCACCATCGACGAGTTTAGCGCGGCGATTGCCGAGGTCATGGCGGCCCTGCGGCCAGACATTGTGCTGACCCACGGATCGAACGGCGAGTACGGTCACCCCCAACATATTTTCACGCACAATGCGGTATTCGCGGCGCTTGACCGGCTCAAACCGTGGGAGCCAGCGGAGGTTCTTACTTGGGGCGGAATGTATCCCAACCCAGAAAAAGAGCCCCACATCAACCAAGATGACCCCGCCGATCTGGTGTTGGACATTACACCGTGGCTGCCCCAAAAGATAGCCGCCTTCGACGCCCACCGCACGCAGCACGCCTTGTTCTTCCGCAAGAATGAGGGAAAGACCATCGCGGACATTCCCGGACGCAAGGAAAGTTTCCGCAGGTGGCGTTCAGCAGATACAGCGAGCACTACAGGTGCACGAGGAGAGCGCCCGACGAGTACAGGCGCAGAGTAGGCATCGTTGGTCGAGCCCTGGCAAGGTGAATCAGCGCGGCGCAACACTACCTGCACGACCTCGGCCCTCCTTTTGCTATATCAAATGCACGAGCAACTTTGCGCTCGACCCTGCTACATGACTGGAGTGAAGCTGTGCGCGGATTGTTAGGACGGCAAAAAATGCTAGGTGAGCGCCAGGAAGCACTGCTGGCGCAAGAACGGGAGTTGCTCGGCAGGCTGCGCGACGCGCTGCGGGGCTTTGCTGACACATTGCCCGCCGATCAGCGCACGCTTGACGAGGCAATCGTACATCTGGACGAGCTCTTTCTGCTGGTCGTCGCCGGCGAGTTCAACTCAGGTAAATCATCGTTTATCAACGCATTGATCGGCGAGACGGTGCTGCGAGAGGGCGTGACACCCACTACCGACCGCATCAACATCTTGAAGTATGGGCCGGAGCCAACGGAGCGCCTACGCGAAGAGTTTGTGCTTGAAATTCTGTATCCAGCCGAGATGCTCCGGGAGATCAATATTGTCGACACGCCGGGTACGAATGCTGTCATTCGTCGGCACGAAGAGCTGACCCGCGACTTTATTCCACGCTCCGATATGGTGTTGTTTGTCACCTCGGCGGATCGACCCTTTACTGAGTCCGAACGCACCTTCCTGGAGCAGATCAAAGAGTGGGGCAAAAAGATCGTTCTGGTGATTAACAAGGTCGATATCCTGCAGCCGCAAGAAGTCGAAACCGTGGTTCAGTTTGTGCGCGACAATGCAATGCCGCTGCTTGGACGGCAACCGGAAGTCTTTCCGCTTTCAGCGCGCCTCGCCCAGCGCGGCAAGCAGGCGAATGCGGTTGGTGCTACTGCCGTCGACACTAGCTGGGACCAGAGCCGTTTTGAAGCGATCGAACGTTACATCACCGACACACTGGATGAGGATGAGCGCATCCGCCTTAAGCTCCTGAATCCGCTCGGCGTTGCGCAGTCGATTACAACCAAGTACCGCACAGCGGTGGAAGATCGCCTGGCGCTGCTACAAGAAGATTTTGTCACGATCGACCAGATCGACAAGCAAATCGAGCTATATCGGCAAGATTTGCAACGTGATTTCCACCTGCATGTTGCCGAGATCGAGAACTTGCTGCATGAGATGGAGCTGCGCGGTATCAACTTCTTCGACGATACGGTGCGCCTCGGCCGCATGTTCGACCTGATGAAGACAGACCGGATCCGAGCGGAGTTCGAGGAGCGCGTGATCGGCGATACCACCGCGCAGATCGAGCAGCGAGTGCAGCAGATCATCGATTGGCTAGTCGACCGGCAATTCCGCCTCTGGCAGTCAGTCAACGATTACCTCAATCGCCGGCAGGTAGCACGTAACCGCGAGCAAATGTTGGGCGAGATTGGTACGTCGTTCGACTATAATCGCTCGGCGCTGCTTGCCTCGGTAGGGCAGACAGCGCGGCAGGTCGTCAGCACCTACGACCGTGAGGCCGAGGCCGAAGAGCTTTCTCGGAGCGTCCAGGGCGCGATGACCCAAACAGCCATTGTCGAGATAGGCGCCGTGGGTTTGGGCGGCGTGCTGCTGGCAGTGCTGACGGGTGCCGCGGCCGACTTCACAGGCATCCTCTTCTCACTTGCGGTTGCCGGCGCTGGGTTGTATATCATTCCGAGTCGACGACGCCAAGCGAAGAAAGACTTTCACCAGAAGGTCAGCACCTTGCGGGATCAGCTCACCCGCACGATTACGCGGCAGGTCAATACTGAGCTCGAAGCTTCGGCAGCACGTATTCGTGAGGCGATCGGCCCATATACCCGGTTTGTGCGGGCACAGCGCGATCAGCTGAGCGGCGTCAGCGAGGAGCTCGGCGCGATCGACGGTGTGCTCGGGCGACTGCGCGCCGAAATCGCGACAGCCGCGTGAGGGACGAGGGGCGAGGGACGAGGGGCGAGAGATGAGCCGCTAGTTGCTAGGGCTGAGGGGCTAGAGGGTAGTTGCTAGGGCGAGGGACGAGTAGGGAGAGACGCAGCGCACGGGATGAGCAATGCAGGACGAGGGACGAGAGGCGAGGGGCGAGAGATGAGCCGCTAAATATACACTCCTCTTGCTCGCCCCTCGTCCCTCACCCCTAATCCCCGGGGCCTTGGGTAATATATGGTATGACCTTTAGACCAAACGGAATAGTCACGCTCACAACAGATTTTGGTATCGACGACGCCTACGTTGCGATCATGAAGGGGGTGCTGCTGAGCATTGCGCACCACGCGATGATCGTCGACTATACCCATGGCATCGCTCCGGGCAACGTTGTCGAGGCGGCGTACTTGCTCCGTTCCGGATATCGCTACTTTCCGAACGGCACGGTGCATGTGGTAGTGGTGGATCCGGGCGTGGGTAGCAATCGGCGGGCGATCGCGCTCCAAACCCCGGAGGCAACGTTTGTCGGACCGGATAACGGCGTATTTTCGCTGATCGTCGAGGACGCTCGCCGCGACTGGAACGGCCAGCTGCACATGATTGAGCTAACGGAGCCGCGCTTCTGGCTTCCCACGATTAGCGCGACCTTCCACGGACGTGACGTCTTCGCGCCGACAGCAGCGCACATTCTCAATGGCACCTCTTTTGGCGCACTGGGCCAACCAGTCACCGCGCTTACGCCTGCAAACCGAACAACTCCTCAGCTATTAGACTCGGGAGTACTGATGGGCCGAATTGTGCACATTGACCGTTTCGGCAACTGTATCACCAATATCACGCAGGAACATCTATTTGAGCATCAGATCGGCCCGACGCTCGTACTTGAGATCATCGATCAGCAGTTAAACGGGTTATTTCGCACCTACGCCGACGGTCCCGTGGGGATTCCAATGTGCTTGATCGGCAGCAGCGGTCACTTGGAGATTGCAGTTTGCAACGGCCATGCCGCTCAGTATCTAGGGGTAGATATTGGCGACAAGCTGCGGGTCCGCGCGGCAGAGGATACGGGTCCACGCCATGAGTGACCAAGCAGGCCCGCCCGCCCCCCATGTGTTGGTCGTCGCGAACTCAGAGACGACCCTAACCGTGCTGTCGGAGCACCTAACGCAGCTAGGCCATATCGTCGCGGTGGCACATTATACGGTCGAAGTCTTGGCGCATAGTGCGGATCGGCAGTGGGATGCGGTAGTCATCGACCTCACGCCAGAAACGCTGGCCCTGGAGCTTGTGCGAGAGTTGAAGGTACGGCAGACCGAGCTAGCAACAATTGTGCTTAGCTCCGCGCGTGGCACAGGTTCGATTCGCGCAGGATTGGAGGCGGGCGCCTATTTGTGGCTGCCCGCCCCGTGCCCAATCGAAGTAATAACCATCGCGGTCCTGCGGGCCTACGAGCGCAGGCTCCTACAGCGTCATGGAAATGGAGACCCCCGGCGGGAGGGCATCTCGTCTGCCGTAGCCCACACAATCAACAATCAGCTCGCCGGCATCATCGGCCTAACCCAGCTACATATCACCGATGAGACATTGTCACCCGACTTGCGGGCAGACCTTGAAGTCATTTTGCAGAGTGCTCGAGCGCTTGGCGACCTCCTCAAGCCGCTCCGCCGCGATTGAGCCGCCGAGCGGCGTTCGCGCGCGGCCTCCTGCACAGCAGCTCACTTACGACGGGAGTCATACCGGTTAATGTACGGAGAATTGAACGTAGAGCAGCGCAACGCGGTGATGGCACCGATCGGACCAGTGCTTGTTCGTGCCGGCGCTGGAAGCGGTAAGACCCGTGTGCTAACGCTGCGCATTCGCCACCTGATCGTCGAGCACAACGTCGCACCGACAGCGATCCTCGCGGTCACATTTACCAACAAGGCCGCGACTGAGCTCCGCGCGCGACTGCGTGAGCTCCTGAAGGAGCGCAGCCGCGGCCTCACATCGGGGACGTTCCATAGCGTCGGCCTTCGCATTTTACGCGAGACGCTTGGCGGTCGCATCAAGGGGTATACGAAGGACTTTTCGATCTACGGCGAGGAGGAGCAGCGACAACTGGCGCAGACGGCGCTGGAACAGTGGCGCGGACGCCCGCCGGTAGTGCTGGAGCCCGAGCAAGTCCTCAGCCGCATCTCGCGCTTAAAGAGCCGGCTCCTTTCCCCACAGCTGGCCTTGCGGGTGGTCGGCGCCGACGCACAAGCCGCGTATGTTGCCGGCCTCTACGATGCCTACCAGCGCAGCCTGCGCAAACACAATGCGATCGACTTCGACGACTGTATTCTGCTGCCCTACCGACTGCTCAGCGAAGATCCCGATTTACTAGCGGACTACCAAGCACGGTGGCGCCATGTGCTGGTCGACGAGTACCAGGACACCGATCGGGCTCAACATGGGCTGATGACGCTGCTGACCTCCGTTCAGCCACGCTCACTCTTTGTCGTCGGCGATGCGCAGCAAAGTATTTATGCCTTTCGTAACGCGGATCATACAATTATTACCCAGTTCGGCAAGGACTTTCCCGATGCACACGTTGTGGAGCTAGTGACGAACTATCGCTCACGGCAGCAGGTGCTCGACGCAGCCCATGCAGTGATCCGCCATGCCACCGCAATTCATGTGCTACCCCTACGCGCGGCACAGGGACCTGGCTTACCCGGGAGCGTCATTAAGATCCACGAGCTCAAGGACGGCCGTGACGAGGCTGAGTGGGTCGCCCGCCAGACAGGCGATCTGATCCGAGCTGGCCGTCGGCCAAAGGAGCTTGCCGTGCTATTTCGGACACGGCATATGAGCCGGGCGCTTGAGCAGGCGCTGCGTCATGCCCGAGTGCCCTACAGTATCCGAGGCAACGCGGGATTTTATGATCGCCGTGTCGTGCGTGACGTGCTGGCCTACCTGCGTGCAATCGCGAATCCGGCCGATAGCCTCTCGCTCGCACGAATTATCAACCTGCCGAGTCGCGGCCTTGGTGGTGTGACCTTGGAGCAGTTCACGGCAAACGCGGCCGAGCAGGGAATCGCACCCGGATTGGGGCTCTTCGATACCCGCTGCTACTCTGGGCTGAAGCCGAACGCCGCTACAGCACTGCGAACCTTTGCGGGCATGATGCGCGGCTGGCGCGACAAAGCCGAGCGCGGCTATCCCCCCGCGCACCTGATCGCGGACGTATTGGCGCAGAGCGGCTATGACTATTGGGTGCGGACAACATTGCCGGAAGCGGATCGCCCCGACGCCCTTAGTCATCTCCAAGAGCTCCAAACCGCTGCCGAAGAACACGAATCGCTCGCCGGATTTTTGCAGGAGATTGCCCTGATGACCGCCGTGGAGGACAAGGAAGACGAGCGCGACGCCGTGCAGCTGTTGACGGTCCACGCGGCGAAGGGGCTTGAGTGGCCGATCGTCTTCGTAACAGGCCTGGAAGAAGGCACGCTCCCGCACGAACGTGCCTTCGCCGAGCAGGGCGGCATCGAGGAAGAGCGACGGCTCTGTTACGTGGCGCTCACCCGCGCCAAGGAGCAGCTCTGGCTCTCATGGGCGGCAGGCCGTCAGCGCGGAACGACCCTGAAGCGCTCGCGCTTTCTAGATGAGATCGTGGCGTATGGACAGGAGCGCGCTCGCCAGCCTGGCTCTCGGGCTTAGACCGACGTCGCACTTGTTTTAGAATCGCGGCTTTTTGCGGCGTAGTCGCCGAAACAGGCGACGGCGAAGCGAGCGAGCAGGCTTGGAGGCGGTCTCAACCTTGCACATGCACGGGTCAAAGATCAGCATCGGGCACCTCGCGGGGAAACAATAGGCTCATGCCCATACTGTACCAAGCAGCCGAGCGTCACGGCAGGTTAGAAAGAACGAGTAACAGGCTGGCCCTTTGGCCAAGTCGGGGTATGACCGTAGGGCCAGGAGTGCTTAGGTTGTGGGCGTTTCCACCGAATCGATCGCCGCTCGTAGCCCGCGCACAAATCCTTCGACATCGCCACCTTGATCGATCACGTTGATCAGCGCTGAGCCAACAACCACCCCATCGGCGAGCTGCGCGACCTGCCGCGCGTGCTCAGGCCGGGAAATTCCAAAGCCGACAGCGAGCGGAGTTTCCGTTCGCGAACGAGCCCGCGCGAGAAAATCCGGCAGGTCGGCTGATAGCTCGGCGCGGGCGCCAGTGACGCCTTTCAGCGCGACGCAGTAGATAAAGCCCGTGGCCTGCTCCGTTACATGCGCGATACGTGTCTCGGTGGAGGTTGGGGCTAGAAATTGGATCAAGTCGATGTCGTGTGCGCGACTCGCATCCAGGAGCGGGTCAGACTCCTCAGGCGGTAGGTCGGGGAAAATCAGGCCGTCGACGCCGGCACTCTGTGCATCAGCACAGAAGCGCTGGAGGCCGTAGCGGAGCATCGGGTTTAGGTAGCCCATCAGGAGCAGTGGAACCTCGACGCCTCGCTCACGCAGCAGTCGTACCGTCTCAAAACAGTAGCGTACGGTCACGCCATTCTGCAAAGCGCGCTGTGTGGCACCTTGGATCGTCACCCCTTCAGCGAGCGGATCCGAGAAAGGTACGCCCAGCTCAACCATATCAGCGCCGGCCGCCACCAGCCGCGGCACCAGCTCCAACGCGGACTCACGCTGAGGAAAACCGACCGGAATATACAGGATCAGCGCACGGCGTCCTTCCGCCCGTAAGCGTTCCCAGGTAGCAGGTATTCGTGACATAGCCCAACTATCACATTTGAATAACCAATGCCAAGCTCACGACCGGCTCATTGGTTATTCGTGGTTGCAACATAGAAACCTTCGCGTACATCGGGAAGGTGCTTCACAATGACCACGGCGGTGACGAGCAGTACGGCGAGTGTCGTCGTCAAGTCGCCGCTCAGCCACCAGACCAGCACGGGTGTGACGCCAACGGCGACGATCGACGGCCACGTCTCGTCCTTGAAGACCAACTTTAGCGCCAGGAAAAAAACCGCTACCGCAGTCGCCGCCAGCCGCCAATCGATCAGCAGCAGCACCGCAACGCCTGAGGCCAAGCCTTTACCACCAGTCCGCCGAAGGGCCAATTTCCATCCACTGGCAAGCTCCCGACGAGCCAGAAAGATCAGATATGGTGAGAAGCAGTGCCCGGCCACGACGGCAGCACCGCAGAGCCGCGCGGCCTCCGGCCCAAGCAGCAGACGGCCGAACACCATCGCCAGCGCCGCCTTCAACGCATCCAGCAGCGCGACCGCCACGCCCGCCGCGCGTCCAACAGTGCGGAACGTGTTCATTGCCCCGGTGTTGCCGCTACCCGTGCGGCGCACATCGATCCCGCGCACGAGCCGACCAACCAGCACCGCAAAAGGAATCGCGCCAATCAGGTAACTCAGCAGAAGCACAAACAGGAGTAGGGGAGTGTTCATCGCGCTCCATGTCGCTGGTTCGCGTGGATTGTAGCGGAGAGTGGAGGTGGAGTCAAAAAAGCAGCGGTTGAGCGTTTGCTCAACCGCTGCACCCACAAAGCGCACGAGTGGCGACTAGGGTTACGGCACCGCGTTCAACGCATCATCCACAAACACCCAGCCGTACCCTGTGGCGTCCGTACCCCATGACTCCGTACCAACCACACCTGTACGCTGCGTAACAGGGATCGATCGAGGAGCCTGAATTTGTGTTGCCGCATTTTCCAGCAGCTCCTCAAACATACCCGAATCCCAGGTCCTGTAATCATACAAACTACCAGCAACTGCATCGGCATTGCTCAGATCCGGATTTTTTTCGAGCATTAGGGCTGCTACACCGGCAACTGCGGGCGCCGAGAAGCTAGTACCACTCATAAAAAGGTACTGAAAAGGTGCAGCATTCGCGTTGTCGGGTGACGCCTTACTCGCACACGACCTTCGGTTTAATGTACTTGAAGTAACAGATCCATCCTTATACAAGTTCACGCAGGGGTAGGGCAACAACAGGAAGCGGCCTGCTGACACCACATCGAGATATTGACCGGTCTTCTGGCGACTACTAAAGTTAGCCACGAAAACCTCGTCCACCCCACGCTCGTCCACCCCGCGCTCGTCCACGTCGTCGAGCCACCACGTCTTGTCCGGGTAGTTGTTCCACTGGTCGATCCAGCCCCCGGCGCCCACCGAGATCACAGGCTCGTAAGCACCTGGGAAACCCATTCCTGCATTACCGGAATTACCAGCCGAGGCAACCATCACGACACCGGACTTCACCGCAGCGTCGATCGCCGCCTTTTCGACGGCGTCGAGTCGTGGACCGCCAAGGCTTTCGTTGATCACGATCGGTTGGCTGGGGTTGGCCTTCTTCAAACTAGTAATGTAGTCTACGCCTGCGTTAATCGCACTACCAAAGCAACCAATAGGTTCGCAGACCTTAATCGGAATAATCTTTGCGTCAGGAGCAACACCCGGTACGTTGTATGTTCCAGCCGATCCGGTCGCATAGCCTTCGCCCCAGCCACCTTCGTTAAGGTCATCGACAAAACGGTGACCAACAATTGTTGCAGCAACAGCCATCCCGTGTGGATCGCTCCCAGCATCCCACTGATTGAGATTGGCATTGCCGCTGGCAGCGATAAAGGAAGCGCCGTACTGCGTTAGAATCTTGCTAGCGTCGAAGTAATCACGCCAGTTTGGATAGAAACCGCTATCCAGAACAGCAACCCATACGCCCTCACCCGTGAACTCCGTGTTCTTCTCGGCGTCCATTAGGTCGAGCCAGTACGGGGTACCAGGTAACGCACTACCTTGGGCCAACGCTGTGGCCTGCGTCGTCGCATCAAGTTGCTTGGCGGTGTCCTCATTGACAGAGGTAACAAACGGCAAAGCCCGCACCGTATCGACACTGTTGGCCGGTATCACCGCCGCCGCCCCGCCAAAATTCTTGTACGCGTACTTGACCTGTGCTCCCGCTGCTTTGAGAGCATCAACTTGGGCTGACGTGAGAGGAGCGTTACTTCCAATCAAGTACCCTTTCGAACCTGTCCTGGCCGCGACTGGGACAACAAAAGCCACGACTAGAACAACGAGAAGTGCGAAACCCGACAACCGTTTGGAAGTAGTGGACATGGAGGTTCCTCCGTTGGACGATGAATACGCTGGAAACGGAGCACGAGCCGACGGCTAAGACGTAGGGAAAATGAAAAACAGCGGGCGAACAGGGACACCTAGCAAGACAATGCTAGGCGGCCGACACGAGATACAGTGACACCACTGGGGTACAATAAAGGTATTGCTTAATCGCCAGTACTCTACGGGCTGGTATTGAAGTACTATAGCTACTCCCTGGCGGGCGCCATTACATGCAACATTGAAAAGTTGTCAAATCATTAAGATCCATCTTAGCAACTCTGGCCTCCAGGCGAGGAAGTATTTTTTGGAAACTCAACGGGAGTACTCCGCCACACAGCATCGACGGTGAGCGGTGCAACTAGCAGAGAGTGCCGGTTTTTGACAGCCCTCGCACATCTCCTTATGATCGAGCCATTATGAATGAGCAAAACGAACTATCAGGGCCGCGCATACTCGACGGTCGCAGCCTAGCGGCGACGCTGCGTGAAGAGCTGCGCAGCGAGGTCGCGCGCTTTCAGGTACATTATGGGACGGTCCCACGGCTCGACGTCGTGCAGGTGGCCGGCGATGCGGCGTCGGATTGGTATGCCCGTGCCATCCGTCGGGCGTGCCAACAGGTGGGAATGACGTTTGAACTGACGCAGCTGCCGGGGGATATCGGCCAGCAGGTATTGATTGAGCGGTTGGCAACACTCAACGCTCGGCCCGAAACTCATGGCATCATCGTGCAGATGCCGCTACCCAAGCATCTCGATCCAGATGTGGTGATTGCCGCGCTGGACCCGCGCAAAGATGTAGATGGACTGCATCCCCTCAACCTTGGCCGGCTCGCTCAGGGTCTTCCTGCGCTGGTACCAAACACTCCAGCCGGTGGAATGGAGCTGCTGCGCCACTATGACATCTCCGTGGCAGGGAAACAGGCAGTGGTAGTCGGGCGCTCGAACGTCGTCGGCAAGCCAATGGCGCTGCTCCTGCTCCACGAGCATGCCACGGTCACAATCGCACACTCCCGAACGCCGAACCTCGCGGAGGTGCTAGGCACAGCGGATATTGTGGTGGTTGCGGTGGGCCGACCTGGACTGGTGACCGGAGCGATGCTCAAGCGGGGTGCGGTCGTGGTCGACTTCGGGATCAACGAGGTCGCGGACGGGGAGGTTGTGGGCGATGTGGACTATGCTAGCGCTTTGGAGGTGGTAGCGGCCATCACGCCCGTGCCGGGTGGGACCGGTCCGGTAACGAACATGATGCTGCTGCGCAATGTCTTGACGGCGGCCAAGGCACAGCAGGTGTGAAGGCGACGAAGGCCGAAAGGAATAGAAGAGCGGCCGTGGGCTACAACCGCACGGCCGCCAATGCATTTTATTCGAGTGGATGTTATGAGCTACTGAGCGCGGCTACAGCCTGCTCCTCAGTTTCATGGATGTCGGCATATTGAGACAGGCCTACCATCCGAAAGATTTTCTGGAAGTGCTCGTTCAGCCCGCTCATCGCCAGCTTCTGGCCGTGGCGTCCACAGCTTGTCACAATTCGAATCAAAATCGCGATACCTGCGCTATTGATATAGTTGCTGTGATGGAAGTTGAGCACCAGCTTCTGCGCTCCGGCATCCGTCGCCGCGTTGTACGCCTCGGTAATCTTAGCGTCGGCGAACGTCGTGACATCGCCCTTGATATCAATTACTGTGACATTGCCGTGGCGACGGCTCGTCACTTCTAAAGAATCATCCAAAAACGCCATAGGTACCTCTATTAAGAATGACGAATGCTGACCGCTAAAAACCACGGCTGGCTAGTCGGCGCTCAAGACGCCGCCTGCCTCAGGCTCGTAATACCATCCGTACTTCGTTACCGCCATTTGGAGCGCCCGTAAACTCAACCTCGTCGACAAACTGGCGGATGAGCCACATGCCCCAACCTACATCCTCGCCACGGAGCGCACGTTGAAGATCAGGACGTTGGATTCCATAGCTCCGATCAAACTGGTGATAATTCTGGTCCCGCACACAGACCGTTAAAGTGTCGCCATGGATCGTCATCACGACATGGACTTCCGCGTTACGCAAGCCGTTGTTGCCATGTTCGATTGCGTTGGTTACCGCTTCTGATACTGCTGTGCGGAGCCCCGCAATCCGCTCCTGGTCGAAGCCCATACGCTCGGCAATGACTGCCGCGGTATCCATTGCGACCTTTTCGTAGCCCAGACGGCTCGGCAGCCGTAGCTCAATTGGCTGCTCGCTGGTACGTGCGCGTTTTGAAGACCATGGTCGCCGCATACTGCCGTCCTCGTTACGTCACCGCGTGGTCGGGATGATCATAAGGGTATGTTACCATGCTTGCGTGGCGGCATACTTTGCCGCTTTGTTCGCGCCAAGCGCAGCGCTTTGATCAGGGCCGGCCGCGTTTCCCGCGGCTCGATCACTTGATCGATATATCCACGCTCCGCTGCTACGTATGGATTAGCGAAGCGCCGCTGATAATCTTCCACCAGCTCGGCCTGCCGCGCGACCGGATCGTCGGCGTCGGCGAGCTCCTTCCGGAAAATAATCTTTACCGCCGCATCTACGCCCATCACCGCGATTTCCGCCGTCGGCCAGGCGAAGTTGAAGTCGGCTCGGATGTGCTTCGAGGCCATTACGTCGTAAGCGCCACCGTACGCTTTCCGCGTAATCACCGTCAGCTTTGGCACCGTGGCCTCACAGTAGGCGTACAACAGCTTAGCGCCGTGACGAATAATACCGCCGTACTCCTGCTGTGTGCCTGGCAAGAACCCGGGTACATCGACGAGCGTTAGCAGCGGAATATTGAACGCATCACAGAAGCGCACAAAGCGGGCTCCTTTTGTCGAAGCGTCGATATCCAGCGTACCCGCCATGGCTAAGGGTTGATTCCCAACGATGCCGATGACGTGTCCATCTAGTCGCCCTAAGCCAATGACCAAATTTTGCGCCCAGAATGGCTGTAGCTCGAAGAAGAAACCATCATCGATGATGTTCTCGATGACTTGTTTCATATCATACGGCTTTTTTGGCGAGTCTGGAATAAGACTTTGTAATGATTCTTCCATGCGATCCGGCTGATCCGTAGCCTGGACCCACGGCGGATCTTCCATGTTGTTCGCGGGCAAGAATGAAAGCAATGTACGCAGCTGCTCGAAACATTCGGCCTCGTCGTCTGCCGCGAGATGTGCGACGCCCGAGCGCGCGTTGTGCGTCATTGCGCCGCCCAGCTCTTCGAAGCCGACCTCCTCGCCAGTCACACTTTTAATGACCTCGGGACCGGTGATAAACATCTGTGAGGTCTGCTTCACCATCAGGATGAAGTCGGTCATAGCGGGCGAGTACACGGCGCCACCGGCACACGGCCCCGCAATGATCGAGAGCTGTGGGATCACACCCGAGGAGAGGACATTGCGATAGAAGATTTCGGCGTAGCCACCGAGCGCGACAACGCCCTCCTGAATACGCGCCCCGCCTGAGTCATTAATCCCAATGCATGGAACGCCCATGCGCAGGGCCAAGTCCATTACCTTGACGATTTTTTCCGCGAAGACCTCGCCAAGCGAGCCCCCAAAGACAGTGAAATCCTGCGAGAAAATGCAGACCGCACGTCCATCGATCGTGCCGTGGCCGGTAATCACGCCGTCCCCAAGTGGATGACGGTGGTTAAGGCCAAAGCTATGGGCTCGATGCACCGCAAACGCGTCGAGCTCGACAAACGAGCCGGGATCGAGCAGGGCATCGATGCGCTCACGTGCGGTACCTTTTCCCCTAGCGTGCTGCTTTTTCGCAGCGTCAGGGTCGGTGGTCTCGGCCAACGCCCGTCGGCGGCGCAGCTCTTCAATCTTTTGCTGGGTCGTCGTGCTCACACTCCCCTATCCTTCCCTCCGGTATCTTACCGTCGACCGAAAAGCGCACGGCGACGCGGGCAAGCGGCCATGCATCTCGCAACGATACGCCATTATGGCCGAACACCCCAA
>JADDQE010000041.1 GCA_016781525.1 bacterium
CCCCCCGGGCCAGCGTGGACGGACGTTTGGTCTGCACCGCTTTATGGATACCCTGGGCGGGCTGACCGGCGTTCTGCTCGCCTACGCTCTCATGCCGGGCGACACGAGCTCCGAACCGCGGGTCGCGTTCAACCAGATCTTTTTGTGGTCGCTGGTGCCGGCGGCATTAGCGGTTGCAGTGCTGTTCCTGGTCCGTGAGCCCGCTCGTGGTTCAGGTGCGGCAGTCGTGCGGGCGGACGCGGATGCCGTCGCGAGCGGGAGCGGTAGCGTGCGTGCGGCAGGCACACTCCCCACGCCGACATACTCGCTCTGGGCGCGCTTTCGAGCGCTCGACCCACGGCTGCAGGACTTTTTGTTCGTCGCGTTCTTGTTTACCCTTGGCAACTCTTCCAACCAGTTTCTGCTGCTGCGGGCCAGCTCGGTTGGCTTTGACGCCAAAAGCGTGCTGCTGCTCTATGCGGTCTATAACATCGCCTACGCGATCCTTGCGTATCCAGCGGGTCGTCTTTCAGACCGGGTTGGTCGTCGCGCGCTGCTGGTCGTGGGCTATATCTGTTACGGGCTGGTGTACCTTGGCTTCGGCATCGCGGGGCGTGCTTCAATGTGGCCGCTCTTTGCTGCATACGGTGCGTATATCGCTTTCACCGAGGGCGTTGAGAAGGCGCTTGTCACCGACTTGGCGCCTCTACACTTACGGGCGACGCTGATTGGTCTCCACGCGACAGTGGTGGGGATTGGGCTATTACCGGCTTCGCTCATCGCAGGGGCGCTCTATGGGCTCAGCCCGCAGGCACCGTTTGTTTTTGGCGGCGTAACGGGTCTACTTGCCGCCGTTGGCATGGCGCTTGTGCTGCGAGTGCGTGAGCCGGCGACAGGCGCGTGAGTAGCGCAGCCTATGCGGGCAGTAGCTCCGGCATCGCCGCACCCCGCGATGCCTATATTCCGGTAAGCGCACGCCCTTCGGCGAGTAGCGGCTGGACCAAATCAGGCGAGCGTGTCTCCGTATAGACGCGCAGCAGCGGCTCGGTACCAGAGAAGCGGATCAGCAGCCATGAGCCATCCTCGAGCGTGTACTTGTACCCGCCCTCGGCCGAGATGCTTACGACATGCTGCCCGACCAAGCTCTCGGGCCGAGCGTCCGCGACACGCTGCATAATTTGTGGTCGCTGCGTGGCCGGATAGGTCATGTCGAGCCGGTCGTAGTAGTGGCCGCCAACGCGGTCGAATAAGCTTTGCAGCAGCTCTGAGGGCGTCTTATTCTGCCGGAGCATAAAATCGATCAAAAACAAGCCTGCCAGAATCCCGTCGCGCTCAGGAATATGGTTGGCGAAACCAAAGCCACCCGACTCTTCACCCCCGAGAATCGCCTTCTCCTCGAGCATTTTTGGCCCAATGTGCTTGAATCCGACCGGGGTTTGGTAAATCGGAACCTTGTAGAGCTCGCCGAGGCGGTCAATCATCGACGTAGTTGAGAGCGACTTGACGATCGGGCCGCGCCAACCGCGTACTTCGAGCAGATAGAAGGCGATCAAACCAAAGACCTGAAGCTGGTTGACGAAGCGTCCTTTTTCGTCGACCAGCCCAACACGGTCGGCGTCGCCGTCAAAGGCGATGCCCACGTTAGCACCGCCTTCCTTGACAACCTTTTTGAGCCGCGACAGGTTCGCGTCGATCGGCTCCGGGGCGCGTATCCCAGGGAAAATCGGGTTACGCTCGTGGTTAATCGGAATAATCCGCGTCGAACCACCCTCCAGCAGCTGGGGATAGTAGCCAGCTCCCGCTCCGTACATCGCATCGACCACGATCGTGAGTCCGGCACGGCGAATCTGCTCAAGATCGACCATCCCGCTCACCTGCTTAATGTATGCCGGCGTTGCATCGAAGCGCTCGACAATGCCCTGGCGCTCCGCGTCCTTGATGTCGATGCGTTGCACTGGTGTCGTCTCAAAATTTGCTTCGAGCTGGCTGACGACCTCGGGCGATGCCGAGCCCGCATACTCGGGCTTATATTTGTAACCGTTATCAGTGTGGGGGTTATGGCTAGCAGTGATGATTGCCGCGCCACCCGCTTTCTTGTCAAGGATGGCGAAGGAGATGACCGGCGTCGGCGTCGCTTTCTGGGTCAGGTACACATGGATCCCATTGGCAGCTAACACCTCGGCTGCCGCAGCAGCAAAGCGCTCCGAGCCAAAGCGCGTATCGAATCCGACGACCAATCCCTGATCGGCGAGCTTTGCCTGCTTGAGATAATCGGCAACAGCCTGTGTCACAATCCGGACATTGTCAAAGGTATAGTCCTCGCCGATTACGGCGCGCCAGCCGTCAGTGCCAAATTTTATCGATGTAGGCATAGCGTATAGGCCTCCTGCATTGCTGGTTCGCGGCGACAGGTCAGTTGGGCTAGGACTTCCCCGAGTTATGCGGGATAGGTCGTATTGGGTTGCAGCGTTGTGCCGGCCGGTACTGTTGTGCCTGCTCGAATATTACAGCCGTCGCCGATCACGGCCGCATCAAGCTGTACGCCGGCTCCAATATAGCAGTTGTAGCCGATGATGCTATTGCCGATCGCTGCATTTTGCTCGACCTGGCATCCGTCCCAGAGCGCGCTCCGTGAAATCTGCACATTCGGCAAGATATGGCACTCACGACCGATGCTGCTCGCCGTCACCGTTACGCCCGACGCAATCGCCGTGCCAAAACCGATCGCAACCCCCTGGCGTAGGCTTGCCGCGCTATCAATCGTCACCGATTCGTCCCGCCAAATATGCTCGCTCGCACTACCTAGCAGACCTTGCTCGGCATCCCGCACGCCTGCTGGTGTTGAGGCAATGCCAGCTAGCACGGCGTCTTGCGCTCGCAGGTAGCCGGCGGGCGTGCCTGTATCAATCCAAATATGCGCCGATTGAAAGGCATGGACGCCCGCATCGGCTGCAACCAGCTCAGGAAATACATGTTGTTCAAAATTGCAAAACGTGTTACGCGGGATCTGCACGATTGCTGCAGGCTCAAGCACATACACGCCTGTGTTTACTGTATCGGCGAGGGCTGTGCCGGGCGCCGGCTTCTCCTGGAACACGTGAACCCGTCCCTGGTGATCACTGACAACTACACCTCGGCCGGTCGGATCGTCAACCGTATCGGTCGAAATCGTGGCGACTGCACCAGCGGCTCGATGTGCGGCGAGCATCACAGCGACATCCAGGTCGATAATGTTGTCACCGTTGACTATGATTGTCGTATCATGGAGCAGGTCGGCGATATGCGCGACCGCGCCCGCCGTTCCGCGCGGCTCTGGCTCTTCCGCTGTGTGTACCGGAACCCCGCGCCAGCGGCGGAGCCAGCGCTCAAACGCAACGGCCTGATACTGCGTGGCGAGAAAAACGCTCGTCACCCCCGAGCGTTCCAGCCAAGCTACAATATGCTCGATCACCGGCCGGTTGGCCAGCGGCACGAGCGGCTTGGGCGTTGTCAAGGTTAGAGGCCGGAGACGGGTGCCCTGACCGCCGACCAAAATTACCGCTTGCATACCGTTGATCAAGCCTGGAAGAGCCTCAGGCGCCGTGTCGAATCGGATCAAACCCGCATTGACCTGCGGTCGTTACAGCAAATTCGTCCGGCCCTGCCGCTTGAGCTCGTCGACAATTTTCTTGACGTCCTGCGCCCGGTCGCGCGGCGCGACCAGCACAGCATCTCCGGTATCGATTACCAGATAGTTGTCGAGACCGATCGTCGCTATTAGGCGGTCGCTATCACTATAAACCAGTGAGTTACTGGTATCGATCCCGACATGCGGTGCCTGCACGAGGTTGCCTCCATCACCGGAAGCTAGCTCGGCTAAGCTATCCCAGTCACCCACATCACTCCACCCAATATCAACCGGGACAACGGCAACCCGCTGCGCTCGTTCCATGATACCGTAGTCGATCGTCATGGTTTCGATGCGTTCCCAAATATCGCGGTACGTTGCGGGATCGCTCGCACCGCCCGCAGCGTCAATCTCGGCCAGCTGCTGGCGCAGCTGCGGCATATGCTCTGCAAAGGCCTGCATAATTGTTTCGGCCCGCCAAATAAAGATGCCCGCATTCCAGCTGTACTGGCCGGACTCGACATACTCGGTCGCCTTTTCACGGCTCGGCTTTTCGACAAAGCGCTCCACCTCATAGGCCGGGAAACCGTTGAACGTGCCGATCTCAGCACGCCGCTGGATGTAGCCGTAGCCTGTCTGCGGCTCCGTCGGATGGATGCCAAGCGTGACGAGATAGCCCTGCTGGGCCAGCTCTTCAGCAGCCTTGAGCGCATTGCGGAATACGTCGACCTTTTGAATCTGGTGGTCGGAGCTGAGCACAACCATTGTTGCATCGGAGTCGGCCCGCAGCATCGTAATGGCCCCCAATCCAATCGCCGGCGCGGAGCCCTTGCCGCTGGGCTCACCAATCACGTTGGTGCCTGGCACCTCCGGTAATTGCTCGGCTACAAGCTCAACATAACGCTGGCCCGTCACGACGATAATCTGGTCTGGTCGTACCAGGGGCAACACCCGATCAGCGGTCTCCTGAATCATGGTGCGCTCGCCAAGGAGCGGGAGGAATTGCTTGGGCTGGTTGGTTCGACTACGGGGCCATAGGCGGGTGCCCGTTCCACCTGCCATGATCAACGCATACATGAGCTACCTTCCTTCCACTCCTAGAAAAGCGTAGATGTCGCTAGCTAGCCGCTGCAACTCGCATCCGAAAGTCGTCAAGAATATCACGCAGCGTTTGTTCAAGTGGAATCTGCGGCTCCCAGCTGGTCTGTCGCCGGAAGCGAGTTGCGTCGCAGGCAATCACCGGCACATCCGCCGGTCGCATACGCTGCGGGTCGTGGCGGACGTCGATCGATACCTGACTGAGGCCGACGAGAATGTCAAGGATGGAGGAAATTGCGACCGGGCGGCTCGACCCGATGTTATACACGGCTCCAGGCTCACCACGCTCAACAGCGAGTTGATATGCGCGCGCCATGTCACGGACGTCGGTGAAGTCGCGCTGGGCTTCAAGATTGCCGACCATCACAATCGGCGGCTGGTGCCCAGCCTCGATGCGCGCTATCTGCTGGGCAAACTCAGTCGCAACGTAGCGCTCTTCCTGGCGTGGGCCTGTATGGTTAAATGGCCGGACCCGAATTGTCTTGAGGTGGTGTGCAACATGGTATTGGTACGCCAGCATATCCTGCGCCACTTTGCTGACGGCATATGGACTTACTGGACGCAGCGGCGTGTCTTCGTCGACAGGAATCTCGTCGGGGCGGACCGCACCATACTCCTCGCCTGTGCCAACCACCAGTATTGTCGGGTCGAGCTGTTCATCACGGATCGCTTCAAACAGATTGAGCTGCATCAGGATGTTTGTCGTGAGCGTACCCGCCGGATCACGGAATGAGGTTGGCGGATGCGCCTGTGCGGCCAGATGAAAGACGACGTCAGGACGGATCGCGTCCATCATTTGCCGCACCTTGCTAGTATCCATCAGGTCTACGGAGACCGGCGTTACACGACCATGTAGCGTCGCCAGGCTTAGCGCCGGCTCACGACCAGCGCCCCACAGCTGCCAATCGCTTGCAGCTAGCAAATGCTCGGCCAGATGCCCGCCGACAAAGCCATTGATGCCTGTAATTAGTGCACGCATGTAGACCTATAATACAGCAGTCACTAGACCACAGCAAATACGCCAGGTGCCGCTTATCAGCACAGGGTAGCCGGTCATCGTTTGTGTTGGGCTCGTCAAGTCCCGGGCCGTCCCTAATATCGAGGGGCTAATACGTTTTTGCAGGCTAGCAGCGTCCGTTCGATATCAGCGCGCGTGATGCCATAGTGCGTAGCGAAGCGGAGCTGATTGTAGCCCGAGCCTCCCAGGAGCACACCTTGCTCGCGCATTGCCGTGATGAACCTACTTGGGCTCCACCGGTCGGGATTCAGCCGGAACACAATCAGGTTGGTCTGCACCGTGCCCAGGTCGAGCACGACGTCAGGAAGCTCGGCGAGGCCCCCGGCTAAGATGCGCGCGTGCTGATGATCCTCGGCCAGGCGCTCGACCATCTGCTCCAGGGCAATAATCCCGGCCGCCGCAATGACCCCGGCCTGGCGCATTCCACCGCCAAGCAGTTTCCGTGCTCGGTGGGCTTGCTTGATAAATTCCCGGCTGCCAACCACAACCCCTCCAACGGGCGCGGCCAGACCTTTGGAAAGGTCGACCTGCACCGAGTCGAATGGCGCAGCTACCTCCCGCAGTGATACACCGAGTGCAACTGCCGCGTTGGGCAGGCGGGCTCCATCGAGGTGCAGCGGGACGTCCTGCTCGACTGCAATCTGCCGCGCCTGGCGAATGTAGTCCAGGCTTAACACTGTTCCGCCACAGCGGTTATGCGTATTCTCAAGGCACAGAACGCCCGGAGCCGCTTCGTGGGCATCGTCGCGGCGCTGCACTGCTTGACGCAGCCGCTCGATTGGCAAATCCCCATACGGGTTCGTGGGGATCGTCTGGTAGACGAGCCCGCCGACCACCGCGGCGCCGCCTTGCTCGTAGCGAAAAATGTGCGCCTCGTCGCCGAGGATTACTTTTGTGCCGCGTGGAGCGTGAGCCAGGAGCGAGACGAGGTTGCCCATCGTACCGCTTGTCACGAAGAGGCCCGCCTCCTTGCCAAGCATCTCCGCCGCCAAGTCTTGGAGGCGGTTGACGGTAGGGTCCTCGCCATACACATCGTCGCCAAGCTCGGCATCGGCCATGGCTCGGCGCATCTCGGGCGATGGTAAGGTGACTGTATCAGAACGCAGATCAATCAATGCTGTCATGTCCTCTTCCTCTCCATACCTGGGCAATGAACTGTGGCATTGTACACCACGGAAACAGTGCGAAACTGCGCCGACTAGCGGCAATGCGTCAGCTCTGCAGTGGAGAGACGGGCGGAACATGTGAGGCGAACGTCGAGATTGTGAGCCGCTGCTTAAAATAAGTAATCACCACGGAGTACCCCCGCCAGCTCTTCAAGGCTCAGCTTGGATGGTACACGTGGCGGCGACTTCGGGGTGCCACAGAGCAGCAGGCGCTTCGACGGATGGAGATACCAATCAGCTTGCGGGTCAATCCGCTTCAGCTCCCGCAAGACTTGGGAGAGGTCAACACGTGAGCGAGACTTCGCGGCGATGCCCATATTGCCCTTGCCATCGCGATAGGCATAGAGCTCAGCGCCCGCACCATAGGCTAGCCGAGACGAGCCTCCGTCGTCGCTTTCCATTGCGATACCGAGGCCCCATGGAGTTTCAAACTCGATCCGTTGGGCAAAGGCGTCCTCAAGCCGCACCTGCTTGGCCTCGTGCGCGTACCAGGCGTCGAAGTTGGCGAACATGGCGGATGCCACGGCCTCGGGTGCTTGGGGATAGAGCGCGTTGTAGCCCTCGATCAAATCGCAGATATCGGGCGCCGTGCCACCTCTGGCCAGCGCATGGTCAAGCAGGGTAACCGCACGAGCGATGCGCTGTAGAACCGGCTCGCCCTCAGCGACGGAGCGCCGCACGAGTTCGGTGGCCGAGAGATTGTGATCGGCGGCTGCATGGTGATCGAAGCGGCCATGCCCTGTATCTACGTGAATAATTGTCGGGTTACTATCTGCAGGTGCGCCGTCCAGGGTCTGCCCCGATGGCACAAAGCGTAACGTTGCGTGGCCAAATCCACCCCAGCGGCGGAGCATCCAGATTGCACACAAGCAATCAACGTCTGGGCTCAAATGGCCTACGATAACAGGCGCAATCTCCACGCACTCGCCCTTAAAGAAAAATGAGAGGTTAATCCGAGTATAGCAC
>JADDQE010000183.1 GCA_016781525.1 bacterium
ATGACTTTGCATTAGCCCTGCGTGCCAGCGTGCTCCTGTTTGGCCGGAAAGCGCTCTAAGGTGATTTCACCGTGCGTTCGTGCCAGTCGGGAGCGCGGCCGCGTGCGCACGGAAGCAGACGTACCCGGCCAACATCGGGCCAGGAAAGGGCAGCAGCCTACCGGTTAGTTGCAAGACCACTATCCAAGCATCGCCGCGATCTTTTTGACGAGCATCTCGGGAGAGACCGGCTTTAGCACAACCTCACAGCGCAGTCGCTGCAAATGTTCCCACTCTGCCTCGACCAGCCCACGATCTCCGCAACAGACGAGGACCGGAACGTTGGCGGTCGCATCGTCTGCTCGCAGCAGCTCCAGCACACCCAGGCCGGCCCGAGGCTGCTCCAGATTCATGTCGAGCAGCACCAGGCTCGGCTGTGTGTCACGCACCAGCTCGTAGGCGCCGGTGCTCCGACTCCAGACCCTGGTCTGGTAGCCTTCCAAACGCAAAATTCTGTCAAGCAGCTTTTGTAGCGTCGGATCGTCGTCGACAACTACGATGAGATTCTGAGGCATCGTCTTCCCCACGGCAATGGCATAAAGGCCGGTCGCGGAGCAACAGCCAAACGTGCTCTCGGCAAGGGCGTTGTGAGCCCCCTATGATTCTAACACTTCACGCACCTTGCGTGCTAGCACCGCTGGAAGAAACGGCTTCTGGAGGAAGTTGACGTTTACCAAGCTGTCGCGCCCGATGTTGTGGTCAGTATAGCCCGACATGAGCAAGACTTTGATATCGGGACGTAATTGCCGCAGCTGCTCCACTAGTTGGCCGCCACCCATCTGCGGCATTACCATGTCGCTAAGCACCAGGTGAATCGGTGCGCTGTCCCTCGCGTTCAGCATTCGCAGAGCTTCAGCACCGTTACTCGCCTCTACCACGGTATAACCCTGCTGCTGCATAACCCTTGAGGTCAAGGCACGCACCGCTGGCTCGTCTTCGACCAGTAGCACTGTCTCATGGCCCTGTGGCAGAGCCTCGGTATCGTCTCCCCCAAGAATACCGGTTCCCCCTTTGGTTACCAGTGGGAAGTAGAGGGTGAACGTGGAGCCCTTTCCTAGGGCGCTGTCGACACTGATATACCCGCCGTGCTGCTTGACGATACCGTAACAGGTAGCCAAACCAAGCCCTGTTCCTTTGCCGGGCTCTTTCGTCGTGAAAAACGGCTCAAAGAGATGCTGCTGGACTGTCTCATCCATACCGTGGCCTGTATCGGATACCTTGAGACATACGTAGCGGCCAAGCGGCAGATCAACATGGGGCTTCACGCTGGCAGCATCCACAGCGACTTCGGAGGTTTCGATGATCAGCTTCCCACCGGCCGGCATCGCGTCGCGTGCGTTCACCGCGAGGTTCACCAGAATCTGCTGGAGCTGACACGGATCGACCCTAACGGGCCGGAGGCGATGCGCCGGGAGGATTACAAGCTCTATATCGGCGCCAATGAGCCGACGGAGCATTTTATCGATATCCAATAGCACATCGTTCAGGTTGAGCACGCGCGGCTCGATGACCTGCTTTCGTGCAAACGCCAGGAGCTGGTGCGTAAGCGTGGCAGCCTTGCTCGCCGCCTTGCAGATCTCGGCTAGATCATCGTGGAGCTCTGAATTTGGCTCAACCCCATCCAGCGCGAGGTTGGCATAGCCCATCATACCCATCAACAGATTGTTGAAGTCATGCGCCACCCCGCCGGCGAGCCGCCCGATGCTCTCCATCTTCTGCGACTGAAGCAGCTGGGCCTCGAGCTTCTTGCGCTCGGTAATATCCCGCAGAATCACGGTGTAAAGCTTTTGGCCAGCGACTTCAATTTGCGAGATCGAGGCCTCGATCGGAAACTCCGTTCCGTCCGAGCGTAGCGCACTCAATACACCAGGGCTTTCCATCGAACGCGTTGTAACGCACGTTGCGCCGAAGGCCGGGATATGCCTAGCATGAGCCGCGCGGAAACGCTCTGGCAGTAACCGCTGGAGCGACTGCCCAATGAGCTCGCCGGCGGTCCAGCCAAACATTTTCTCGGCCGCGTGATTGAAAAGCCGGATGCACTGCGTATCGTCAACCGTAATGATCGCGTCCATCGTCGAGTTGATGACCCCGGCCAGCTGTGCTTCGCTCCGTGAGAGCGCCGCCTCCATTTGTCGGCTGGCAGTCACCTCGACAATCACCGCTCCGACCCCAAGCAGCTGTCCGCCGCTGCCATGGACCGGGTAGTAGCTGGTGAGCCAATGGCGCTCGACCGGGTGCCGCGTGTCCGCTACGGTTATTGTCGCTTCGACCACAGGCTCGCCAGTCTGCAGCACCTTCCGCAGCAGCGGCTCGACTTCCGCCGCAAGATGCGGGATCATCTCAGTAACTGTACGGCCGATGTGTGCGCATACACTGTGGCCATTAGTTTCCGCAAGCCGCTCGTTGATCAGCTGGTAACGAAGGTCGGGGTCGAAGAAGGCAAAGCCGGCTGGCGCAGATATAAGTAGTGTATTAAGGAGAGCAAGTGCCTCATCTTTGCGCTGGATCGCGGATTGTCCATCGCGGTAGAGCCGCGCATTATCCAGTGCCTGCGACACCCGCCGGGCCAGCTCCTGGGCCATCTGGAGATCGAGCCGCGTGTACCGCCGGCCAGACCCAGCCGCAATGAAGCTTAGAACACCGACCACCTCTGCGCGCGTGATTAACGGCACCAGCATGGTCGACTCGAGCTGGCGCAGAAGCTCATCGCTCGTGCCATTATGCTGGGGGGCGGCACGCCAATCCGAAAGCAGCTCGGCAACCACAACTGGCTGACCCGTTTCCAACACCTGGGTAACCAACTCTGCCCATGGTAAAGCTCCCGCTTGGTTGAAGGCCGGATCTACATCGATGATCGCCTGCTTCTCGGCATTCGCGTGTCGGATGATGACGCGCTGTGTGTCGCGACCCTCCAGCACTAGGTCGATCATGCAGATGTCGGCCATACGCGCGGTCACGAGCTCGGCAGTCGTCCGCACGATCGTATCGCGGTCCAGCGACTTGGCTAGAACATCACTCGCCTCGTCAAGAAAGCTCAGCCGTCGCCCCGCCTCCTCGGCCATAACGCGTGCGGTCTGCTCGCGGGCAAGATGCTCGGCACGCTCGGCATCGGCACGCTTACGCTCGGTAATGTCACGATTAATCTCAAGGATTGCGCTGGGCTCACCCTGGACATTCCGCTGCAATGCCCAGCGGCTGGTTACAATGACCGTTGTGCCGTCCTTCCGAGTCTGTGTGAGCTCACCTTCCCATTGTCCCGTGCGGAGGACCTCGGCAGCGATCTCGTCCAACGGCTGCGAAGCTTCGGTACGGAGCAGCCCGTGTGCGTTAGCGCCGATCGCCTCGCCCTTCGACCACCCGTACATCGACTCGGCCCCGGAGTTCCATAGCTTGACAGCACTGTGGTCAATGTCGTGGACCAAAATGGCATCGTAGGCCAGGTCGAGCAGCTGTGCTTGTTCCCGTAGCATTCCGGCATATTGTGTCAGCGCTTGCTCCGCCTGTATCCGCGCGGTGATATCGGTTTGTACGCCAACAGAATGCGTAAGGCTTCCTTCCGTGTCGTAGATTGGAGAGATCGCCAGCTTATTCCAAAGGGCTGTTCCATCCTTGCGGTAGTTGACAAGGTTAACTTGGCACTCACGACCTGCGGCTAATGCCGCACGGATCGTTGCCACCGCCACAGGATCCGTCTCCGGGCCTTGGAGGAAGCGGCAGTTGTGGCCGATGACTTCGGCCTGGGTATAGCCGGTCATCCGTTCGAAGGCGGGATTACAATACACAATCGGGTTTGACGGCTGGAACGGGTCCGTAATCACAATGCCATTGCTGGTCGCCTCGATCGCCCGATCCCGCAGTATCAGCGTTGCCTCGGCTGCTTTGCTCGCAGTTATGTCACGCACGTACACGGACAGGCCGTTGAGGCTTGGATAGGCACGGACTTCGTACCAGCGCGCGGCTATGGCGGACCACTCCTCGAAGATAACAGCCGCCTGCGTTGACATGGCGTGGTGGAATTGATCCGACAAGCTCTTGCCGAGCGTTTGCGGAGCTTCTTCCCATAGGTTCCGCCCCAGCAGTGTACCGCGAGAATGACCAAAGAGCTGTTCGGCCGGCTGATTCATGAAGGTAAAGCGCCACTCGTTATCTACCGCAAAAAATGCCTCAGTCGTGCGCTCCAGAATGTTGGACAGCTCTTCACGGGCGAGGCGCTCGCGCGTAAGCAATGCCCCACGCTTCACGGAAGACCCGTTGATCTCGGTGATTCGCAGTCGTAGCTCTAGCTCATCCATCACCAACGCGGCAAAATCGAGCAGCATCGTCTCTTGCTCGGGGCTCAAGGTCCGCGGGGAGGCGTCGACGATACAGAGCGCACCAATGTTGTAGCCATCGGACGTATGCAGGGGAGCTCCAGCATAAAAACGAATCCGCTCAGGCCCTGTAACCACTGGGTTATGCTTGAAACGTTCATCCAGATGCGTATCAGGGATGACTGTAACACCGTGGTTGTAAATGGTGTGGCTGCAGAATGCGACGTCACGCGCGATCGGCGCACGAGCTGACCCATCTGAGCTAGTTTTCGACCACTGTCGCTCCGCGTCGATAAAGTTTATTAACGCCACTGGTGCGTTCAATGCGCGGGATACGAGGCGTGCAATGCGCTCCAGCGTTGGAGCAGGCAATGTGTCGAGCACCTGGTATCGATATAAGGCCGACAGGCGTTCAAGCTCCGCCGGGTCATTCGGTTCGACAAGTATCGGCTGCAGGTGCTTCATTGCCGTGGCCACCATCTATTCAACGTGGAGATAACGTGGCTAAAAGTACCGGCGGCTCAATCACCATCGACAGCGCGCCAGCAAAAGCGTGTAACGGGCAGAGGCAGGGCTGAGAGGGTAGGGCTAATAATCCAACACCGTTACGCTGCCTGATACTGTACCTACTTCCCCACGCCGTCGACTCCTATCTACAAGTGGTACCTTTAGGCATATCCCGCTTGGGCTACATCCCAGAGCCATCGACAGACGGCATACTTGCCGTATAGAGGAAGCCATAACAGCGAGAATGGTGTCAACTTACGATTCAGTGTATGAATGTTCCGACAATGGTGAGATATGTAGATCAAGAAACGCCTCACCCTGAGCGGGTGAGGCGTCGAGATACTGCTGTAATGCAGATGGCAGGGTCAGCTTAGGAGCTCAAGCCCTGCTCCCGAGCTTGCTCTTGTGCGGTGTGCTTCGCTTCGGTAGCGACCTCACCGGCGACTCGCTGTACCCGCCCCACTGTATCCGAGGCAACCTCTTGCGCACGTCCAACCAGATTGTCACGGGTCTCGCCCATAAGCTCATTCTCGCGCTCGGTCTGCGGCAAGGCGAGACCAACTGCGGTGCCAAGTGCTAGCGCAATTGCGCCAACGGCGAGCGGGTTGGTGTGCAGCGTGGTCTCGAAGCGGTCCTCGACGCGCCGCGCCTGGTACTGCGCTTGATCAGCGAAATTGCTAGCGGTATTGCCGACCGAGGAGGCAACATTGCTGGCCGTATCGCTGACGGAAGAGGCAACATTGCTGGCCGTGCTCGACACCGTGCTGGCGACGTTGCTTGCACTATCGGAGACTGAGCCGGCGACGTTGCTCGCAGCGGATCCAGCGCGATCCATCGTGCCGCCGCCCGTACCCTGGCCCTGGTACATCCCGCCACCACGCTGGTCGGCGTAGTAATCGGGCCGATAGTTATTGTCGTAGCCACGCCGATCGTCGTAAGACTGCTGACCACCATACTGCTGCTGACCGCCGTAGTATTGCTGACCACCACGGATGCTGCCACGACCACTGATCTGCACGCGCTGGCTCGACGTACTCTGCCGGTTCATGAAGAGCCAGCCTAAGCCTAGACCAACCAACGCGGCTGGAATCGGGTTCTGGCGGATTGTCTCCATCATCGTATAGCGCGCATCGTTGACCGTATCACCTGCACTATGCATCATATTCTCAACCCTTCCAATGGTCGCGTCACGGACCATTTCTTTAGCTTCGGAGAATTGCTCCCGAACCTGCTCCTTCGCTTGTTCCTTGATATTCGTGGGGCTTAGCCGATCCTGGAGCGCATTGATCGTCTCGCTCATCTCGGCGCGAGTATGCTCGATATTCGCCCGAATCTCGGCTGTATCATCTCCCGCGGAAACATCTCCCGCGGAAACATCTCCCCTGGAAGCATCTCCCGCGGAAACCACTGTGACTTCCGTTTCGCGGATGACGACCGCATCATCGTCGTCAATGCGTAGGTCACGCTGCTCGTCCCGATTCATCGTGTCTGCTCCTTCACCATTTCCACATCCTCTTTGATCGTCTGGATCGTTTCGCGCGGCGTTGGATCAAGGTGCTTGAGACCGTTCAGGCCACGTTGAATCAGGAAATAGCCAGCGCCCACAACCAGCAGGCCGACAATCAAGGCCGACACCCACATCGGGATCAGCTGGCCTAAGCCGATGACCACCGCCGCGATAATGGCCAGCAGACCCGCATAGGCGAGTGCGCCACCGGCGCCGATGAAGCCCGCATCTTTACCGGCGCTCGAGATTTTTTGTGTCACTTCGGTCTTGGCAAGCTGAACCTCTTGGCGCACCAACGTGCTCGTCTCGGCCGCCAGTTCGGCGAAAAGATCGCCGATTGATCGCTCATCTCGTTGCGGCTGCATTACCGTTCCTCCATCCCTCCGACGGATCGCGTACCACTGGCGTCATCAATATTCCCAGTCGTCCCGGTGCCGCCAGTCGTCGTGCCAGTCGAGCCGTACTCGGTCGTCCCGGTGCCGCTACCCGTGCCAGTCGAGCCGTAGCCCGTCGTCCCGGTGCCGCTACCCATGCCAGTTGTGCCGTAGCCTGTTGTTCCGGTGTTGGCGGGCGTCGCGCCGGTTGTCCCGTAGCCCGTTGTTCCAGCGCCACCAGTCGAGCCCAGGTTGCCGGTTCCGTAGCCGCTGCCGGTTGGCACCGCTGTCGTTCCGCCGCTCCCGTAACCGCTCGTTCCGGTAGCACTATATCCCGTGCTTCCATAGGTGTTTCGGGAGCCTTGGTAGCCACCGCCGTAGCTCTGCGTCCGTGCATACGTATCACGGGTTGCAAGCGGATAGTTACCAGAAGTTCCGCGACTGCGGCTGGAGCTTTTCAGGAAGCGAGCTCCGATGAGCCCAAGCACGAATGCACCGCCGAGGAAGAGTGCCGGCTGGCGCCGTGCTAAGTACTCAACATCGTCGATCAGCTCGCCGACGTCCCGATTCTGGAGATAGCCCGAGATGCGCTCGATCTGGTTGGCGGCGCTTTCTACGTAGTCGGTCACCCCGGCCTGGTCCTGCTCGCGCAGCTGCTGGCCGGTCTGGCGCAACGCCTGGGCTACGCTGCCGAGGCTTTCGGCGGTGCGATCCTTTTGGCTCGCCACCCGCGATGTTGCCACTCCACGCGCTTGGTCGACGACCTGGCTGGTGGTCTGCTGCGCCTGGTCGACGACCTGGCTCGCCTTGTCCCTGGCCTGCCCAGTGATGCCCTGCGTGGTCGAACCGCTCGGCTGGTTGTACGAGCTGCCGTACGTCGCGCCGGGCGTCGTGCCGGAGCCGCCTAGGTCGACCGTTTCGAAGCCACTGCCTGTGGTTGATGTGGAGAACTGTTCGCCGCTAGAGTTGGGCCGTTGCGTCATGGTAACCTCCTCCTCGAAGCACTAACGAATACCATCTCACGCATGACTGCGGATTGCTCATTCGTTTTATGTTGACAAACAATTCGGCAACAAGTGTGCCACGCGCCGAGCGGAGCAGCCTTGCGGCGTGGCGCAGAGGGCGCGCGGAGATATTTTCTCGGCACAGCATTGCCGATTCTATGAAGCAGCGCTCCGTGTTTCCGTTACGTTCCCTGCACGCGCGCGGGCAAGTGGCACGTACCAGGCAACTGCAAGCGCGGTTGTGATCGCCGTAAAGAGAAAGGCGGCGGCATAGGCCGGCTGCGGATAGTGGCCCTGGCTGTCGCGCGGCCACAGGCCGATGATCAAGCCCATCCACCATTGGAGCAATGCCGTTCCAGCAAAGCCAAACAGGTTGACCCCCGTGACGGCGCGGCCGCTCATCTGTGGTGGAAAGAGCGCCCGGCTCTGCGCCAGCAGGACAATAGTAAACGAGCCGGTAAAACCGAGGGCCATGTAGCTAATGTAGCGCAACGCCAGCGGGAACTCTGCGGGTAGCAGAAAGGAGGTCTGCGACGCGAGAAAGACCAACATCCCGATGATGATGACACGCTGCGTCCCAAATCGATCGGCGAGCCAGCCACAGGTGAAATACCCAAGCACTACACCTACGCCCATGGTCAACAACACATTGCCGGCGGTAATCTTTGAAAGACCCAGCACGTCGACTAAATACGGGCCACCCCATAACCCTTGGACTGCCAACGTGGTGCCAAGCATGAAGAAGTTGAGCGGCGCGATCCGCCAAAAGCGGAGATCGGCAAGAATGTCGTGCAGCCCGCCCCCAGCCGACGCCGCCTGCCACGTCTCGCCCGGGGGAGTGTTCCGCGTCCACAGCATAATCGACAGGGCACTACATAAGGTGACCGGCGCGGCCCACGTAAAGATAGGCCGCCAGCCGGCAAGGTCGCTGAGCCATGCCAGCGGCGTGGCAGCAACCAGTCCACCACAGGCTCCCAAGCCAACGAGCAGACCCGAGATTGTCGCGACCCGGTTTCGCGGAAACCATTGACCAAAGGCCTTGAGCGCGCCCATCAATACGCCCGCCATGCCTAGGCCAATCAACGAGCGTCCCAGTGCCAGGGTCGCGAATGATTGAGCATTCGCAAAAAGAAGGCAGCCGAAAACCGTCGCCAACATCAGACTCGGGGTTACCCAGCGCGGCCCGTACCGGTCAAGTGCGGAGCCTAGCGGCAGCTGGATCAGCGCGAAGGATGCGTAGAAGAGACTCGTCATCAACCCGAGCTGATCTGCGGTTAGGCCAAGATCACGCACCAATGAACTCGCGATCACGGCGTTCGCCGAGCGAAAAAAGTAGGACAAAAAATACGCCAGGGCGAAGGTCACAAAGAGCGCGACACGGGGGGCGCTACTCATCGGCAATGCTCCTCAGCTACTCCTAAACTCGGTGGTAACCCGCGCAACTACCCGAGATCGGATCGATAAGCCGATAGCTTAAGCGGGTTATGCCAAGTGATCAAGTCGAGCCGGCTTAGTTTACACCGCTGTGTAGCGTCCGCAGGTAGGCGACCAAGTCATTAATTTGCGAGGCCGATAATATCTGGCCGTAGTCGCGCGGATGAATCCCCTCTTGATACCCCTCGGCCAGATACGTGTCAGGCTCAACAATCGCCGCACGAAGATACGCCTCGGCCGGCATACCAGGAACGGTTGATGCGGCGCGTGCTCCAACATTGGATAGATTAGGCCCAATCGACGGCGGCTCGCCAAGAGTGACGGAGTGACAGCTGAGGCAGCTGGGCCCGCTTCCATTGCCGCCGAGGTTTTCACTCATGAAAAGCTGCTGTCCACGGGCAGCATCGCCGGGTTCGGGATCATGTCCGCTGCCGCAAGCGGCGAGCGCGAGCAAGCTCAGCAGCCACATTACCGCCCAGGCGAGCTTCACTGGGGCTGGCCTAAATCTTTGTCGGGATCGTAGGTAATGCGGTACACTGCACTGGTCCCAAAGTCCGCGATGTACAGGTTACCGTCCGGCCCGGTCACGGCGTCGATTGGGTAAAGGAAGCCTGTGCCGAAGGTGCTGGTGCGGCTCAAATATTCACCGCCGCTCGTTCGAGCGACCTCAACACGAGCCACCTCGCCGCGTGCCCAAAGCGTAACAATGGCGGTATCGCGGTATGCTTGAGGATAGGTATTGCCCGTATAAAAGGTCACCCCGGTGGGTGCCGAATGCGGAGGAAAGTTGGCCAGCGCGCCACGCGTACCTCCGTTCTGCGGCGGGTCGCCGAAGAAGTAGGGGAAGCCGTAGTGACCGCCGTCGACGATGTGGTTAAACTCGTCAGGGTAGTCCTCGCCGGCAACACCTCCACTCGGACTATTATCACCCGCGAATAGTTCGCCATTCTGATTGAAGGCGACGTCGAAGCTATTGCCAAGGCCACGCGCGAAGACCCGAAGGTCACTCCCATCAGGCTTGACCGACAAGATCGCAGCCGCGTGCTCGTCGGGCTCCACCTGCCCGTCCGTGGTGCTTCCAACGCCAAAGTAGAGGCGGCCGTCGGGCCCGAACGCGATACCATTGTTGGAGTGGGGCATCAGCACCATCGAGGGCAGCCCGCTGATCACGGTGCGGCGCTGGTCCACTTTACCGTCATGGTCAGTGTCGCGCAACGCCTCTATTTTGCCCGAGCTAGCGGTATACAGCTCGTCGCCATGCCACGCAAGCCCAACGAGCAGCTGAAATCCTTCAGCCCATGTAGCGAGCGCGTCGATGGAGCCGTTCAGGTCGGAATCGACGCCAGACCACAGGGTACCCGCGATATCGGCGATATATAGCCGGCCATCCGGCCCGAAGGTAATCGCCGTGGGATTGTCAATTGAGCCCTCCGCATAGACGCTCCACTCAAAGCCGGAGCCCAGCTTGATCTCGCGCTTACGTGGATCGCGCTCGCGCTCCCGCTCCGGAAGACTGGCGCGGACCAGCCCGTACATGCCGGTCGCCGCAACGAGGGGCAGCGCTACAAGCACCGCGACAAGTCCGGCTCGTCCCCCGCGGGTACTCAGCCAGCGACTGCCCAGGTAAACCAGCAGAATGGCGCAGCCAATCGCTGCCGCACCGACCAGCGTTTGCCCCAAAACAGCGCCGAGGGGCACGCGGATCAGCGGCTCGCCAATGCCGAAAGGAATCGTGGACAGTGCGACATGAGCGGCAAGCAGCACGATCGCCTCGACGACCAGCGCGCCACCGAGAAGCGCGCGACCACGACGTAACAACCCCACGCCAACGATTGCCAGAGCAAGGTAGAACGCGAGTGCGCCGAGCGAAAGCGCAGTTAGGAGCATCCTACCATCCTTTCCCACTACCCGGAGCTACCTGGTTCGATGCCGCAATCCTATGATTGGGCTTCCGATTGCCTTCGGCTCCGATAAGTATAAGGAGGTCAGGTGCTTGAGGCAAGAAGGGGCACCAGTGGTCTTCAAAGGATCCGACCTAAGGCGCCGGGTGGTGCTGCGGCTCGCGAATATTTCCCGCCACAAACCCCTGCAGCACCGCGTTATGAGGAGAGTTAAGCGCTCAATCCGCAGCCGTCATTTAGCCTGTGCAGCTATGTACCTTCCCTAATTGGGCCGTGGGTTTTGAACCGGCGGGTGCAAAACCCACAGCGCAGAAACAAGCACACTCGATGCTGCCGCAAGTACCTTCTATTGGAGCAATGAACAAGCGTGTAACGCCGGTCAACTAGGAGCCAATGGTGCTACTCGTAGCGCATTGACAAGGTTCAACCTTGCAGCGTGACGCGCGGGCAGGAGCCCCGACAGCACGCCAACACTAGGCCGACCACCGCCGCCACGGTCACTCCCAGCACACCGGCGCTTCAGCTCGCAGTCAAGCAGACGACGAACCGGGTGACGATCTACCTATGTCCGTCGCGGCCGGCTATAAACGGTCTCGCCGCCCTCGGGCCGCTCCTTCTCGATCTCGCCTTGGTAGGCCAGCGCCTCGGCGCTTACCTTGACCTCATCCTCAGAGCCGCCAAGCACCGCTACGAGCTGCGTAACCGTAAACTGCTCGTTCGGATGCTCCTGCAGATGTGCTAATAGGCGCTGTGCATCGGGGCTCAGCTCATTGCTCGAATGGGGAACACCGGACATTTGGCCACCTCCGCAAGCTATCCACGATACTCTAGGCTTCAGCACGGCGTATGCCAGTGCTTGACCACCCCTGCATAGCGTGCTACAGTCCAGCTCATGGCGTTTCATATTTCTCTTAAGCCTGGCCGCGAGCGCTCCGTGATGCAGCGGCATCCATGGATTTTCGAGGGAGCAATCGCACAGGCGACGCCCCTTCCGCCCGATGGAGCAGCAGTCGACATACTGAGCAGCCAGGGTACCTGGTTGGCGCGCGGCACGTGGAGCGGTAAATCACAGATACGGGTTCGACTATGGACCTGGAACGAGGCCCAGCCTATCGACGGTACCCTGATCGCCGAACGCGTAGCAACCGCAGTCGCTGGTCGCAAGCGCTTGATTGCTGATCCCGGCACCACGGCCTACCGCCTCATCTTCTCCGAGTCCGACGGGCTGCCAGGGGTCATCGCCGATTCCTACAATGGCTATGTGGTTCTGCAGCTTTCAACAGTCGGGGCGGCCCTGCGTGCCCAAGCGATTGTCGAGGCGCTCGCTGCCGCGGTCGCACCTCACGCCATATACGAGCGCTCGGATGCCGACGTACGTGCCAAGGAAGGGCTGGAGCCGGTTGATCGACTGCTGTGGGGCATGGCCGCCGAGGGACCGATCGAAGTGCTTGAAAATGGACGCCGCTACACCGTTGATCTGTTAGGCGGGCATAAAACAGGCGCGTACCTTGACCAGCGCATTAATCGCCGGCGGGTTGCCGCCTACTGCCAAGGGGCCGAGGTGCTGTCGTGCTTCTCGTACACGGGCGGCTTTGAGCTTGAGGCTGCGGTGGCCGGTGCTCGGCAAATCACTGCCATCGACAGCTCGGCCGAGGCCCTCGCCATGGCCTTCGAGAATATCCGGCGTAACGACATCACGACGCCGTATGAGCAGATCGAGGGCAACGTGTTCAGCGAGCTCCGGCGCTTTCGGGCCGAGGGCCGCACCTTCGACGTGATTGTGCTCGACCCGCCGAAGTTCGTCCATAACCGAAGTCAGATCGACCGGGCCAGCCGCGGCTATAAAGACATCAATTTACTTGCGATGCAGCTGCTGCGGCCGGGTGGCCTACTGGCCACGTTTAGCTGCTCGGGCCTGGTATCGATCGACCTGTTCCAAAAAATCGTCTTTGGTGCGGCAGTAGACGCTAAGCGCGATGTGCAGATCTTGGAGCGCTTGATGCAAGCCCCCGATCATCCGGTGTTGTTGACCTTCCCCGAGGCTGAGTACCTCAAGGGCCTCATCTGCAGGGTCACATAGCTCAACGCCACCACGATTTTCGGTAAGCGGCACATGCTGATCAAGCGTGTGCCGCTTTCTTTTGAGATCGACAGCCCAAATTGTGTTGTGATCCAGAAAATCACCGACAAATTGCACAGGATATGTCTTGACATTGCAAATGGACTGCTGTATATTAAAGCAAATAGCGCTGGTGAATGCTGCGGGGGCATTCACCAGCGCTATTGTCATGCTCCGGCCGTACAGTACAAGCAACACAAAGGTCAATTACCAATACTCATACACGTTTTCGAGGCTCGTGCAGCCTTACCGTACCGTACAATTTCGACAGCTGGCCCAGTCTACTGGACGTGTTGACGTGGTAGCACATCGATCTCGTCGGCCTGATGCAGAGCCAGCACTTCACGACTAGCCATCACTTCCTGAGCATTATTGGGTAGGACGGCAAGCACAACCTCGCCCGCTTCGAGGGCTGCACCATAACGTCCGCTCCGCTCAGTCGGGAGGCCCAGCTGTCCAAAGTGCGCGGCCCGCTCCCCCGCCGCCGACCCGAGCGCAGCACCGCCAATCGTCGTGGCAAGTACGCCGACACCGAAGAACGGGCCAACGCCCGGAATCGAGAACATCGCCAGCCCGCCGATAAGACCGGCCAATCCGCCCACAGTCCCACCCAGGGCCACTGCGGTGCCCGTCGACTCCGCCTCACGATCGATCGCAACTGCCTCTTCCGCCGAAACAGTCACATCGTCATGGCGAAACAACACTGAAATTTGGTCGCCGGCGAGCCCGCGCTCCTGTAGCCCTCGCACCGCCGCTTCGGCTCGCGGCCGATCCGTAAAAATCGCGAGCACGATCTGCTCAGCGGCAGGGTTAGGCGTAACATCCGCTGTATCCATCGCTCCTCCATAGATTTCACAAACATCAACCATAGGCAATGCGGGCAAGGAATATGCCGCCCGTTGTGCCGAAGTCCCCCGGCGTGTATAATCCCGCCAAGCATAGGTTCATGATGTCGCAACGCCAGTTCTACACCGCCGCGCCTGGGTGCGGCAAAACGCACCACCTCGCCCTCGCTGCCCAAGCACAGATTCTTGCAGGCATCCCTGTCCATCGCCTTCTAGCCCTTACGGTGCACCCGCCAGCTGCCCAAGCCCTGCGGGATATGCTCGTGGAAAAGACCGGTCAAGCCGTGCCTACGACGACGCTTCGACGCCGGGCGCTGACGCTTTTACAGGAGCACCCACGTGCGGCAGGACTACCCGAGGGCTGGGATGAGACGGCGCTGCTTTCGGGCATTGACCGCCGCTGGCTGATCCGACGGGCATGGATCAAGGCCGGCGACGCCCCCCATTCACTTTACTGGCGAAGAGCGGAACAGCCAGGGGCGCTCGACTGGGTGAGTATCCTGTTCGACCATTTTAGTGATTGGTGTGGGACAGCCGAGCCACAAAACCTGCCTCCAATTGCCCCCCACGATGCACGGCTTGACGAGCTTTGGCGGGCCTATCAGGGCTACTTGCGCCTCTGCTACGAGCATGGCGTCGTCGCGTTTGGCGAGGTTTTTGGTCGCGCCGCCGATGCGCTTCGAAAGCTTACACACGAATCGAGTTATGGGCCCGCTGTGCTGCTGCTGGACGACCTCGACCTTTTCAAGCCGGCAGAGCTCCTGTTTGTGGAGCAGCTGATCGGCCCGCAGACATCGGTTTTCGCCGCGAGCGCGACGGCCTTCGATCCGGCGAGCCCGCTCGCACATGATCACTTCGTCCAGCGCTGGTGCAGCGCGCTTGGTTTCCAGGCAACCGCTTCGGAAAGCGTGGACGTGCTGCGCCCAACCCTGCGGTTCGCCGAATATCCCAGTCCCGACGACGAAGTCCACGCGGTTGCGCAGCGGATCGCAGCCGAGCATGGGCGGGACAATGTCGCGGTCGTCCCCTTCGATCATGAGCTTGCGAAGCTACTCCAGCGTACACTACCGCAATATGGCGTACCGATTGAGGGCGAGGAGCCGCGTGACGGCTATACCTTAGCCCTGGCGCCCCTCGCTCTAGCAGGCCTAAGGCTCCTCGCCGGACACGCGTTAACCATCGCCGAGACAATTGGATTGCTTCGCGATCCCGCACTTGGCCTGTCGCCCGCCGATGCGCAGGTCGTCGTAGACGCAACCGAGCGGCTGCATTTCCAGCCGCTTTCCCTTGGTGCTGCGACTGGAGCAATGCGCTGGCCCGAAACGCTCAGCCTTGAAGGTCAGCTGTGTTTGCAGACAATTCGCGCGGTAAGCGAGAATATTCGTCAGGCAGGCGAACTGCCGAGCGTCCAGCTACAACGGTGGCTGTCAGAGCTAGGTATAGAGGAGCGCGCGTGGGCACGTACCCGGGCGGCCCTTGAGCCATGGGCAGTGACGGTTGACCGCCAACATTGGACCCGCTTGCTAGGATTTTTGAAGCAGTCCGAGGCGCTACGAGCTGCTCTCGGCGAACCGCTTCCGGCGAGCGAAGCCGTCGAGGTTTGGACATCCGCGCAAGCGCTGGTGCAGGCCCACGGCAAGCCGCACGGCCATGCCGTGCGCATCTGGCAGCCAGCGGAGCTCGGAGGCTGCAGCGCCGATGTCGTCTTTGCCATTGGGCTGCACGAGGGTGCACTTCCGGCGCCTGTACAACCACTGCCACTCGTCGACGATGCTGCACTCGCGGCTACCTTTGCCGATCTCCCAGGCTTCGTGCCACCGCAGGCCCATGATCGAGCAGCCGGCTGGTTGCGCGGCCATCGCCTGCTGGAGCGGACCGTCGGCCGCGCACGCAGTGTGGTCTACCTTTCCTACAGCGCCGCGGATCGGCAAGGTCGTAGCCGCCTACCATCACTCATTTTAGCCGCCTATGTCGAAGCACACAGCGATCAGCGGGGTCGGCTGCAGGTTGGAGCAGAGCTCACAGCCTTAGCTGACGTGCCGACCGAGGTACTGCGCCGTCCCAAGGAGTATGCGGCGACAGCGCTGCTTCCGACAGCTGCGCCGTTGGAGCACACCACGGTACGAGGGACAGCGTCACCCTTTTTCGTGACACCCTCGGCGATCGAGGATTACTTCAACTGCCCACGGCGGTGCTTCTACGCTCGCCAGCTACACTTGTACGATGTAGCGTCTTCGCCGCGCCAGGCCTTGGGCAACGTCGTCCATGATGCCTTGCACGAGTTGCTTCAAGAAGCAAGGCATCTCGGGCCGAGTGAGGCGCGTGCGCGGCAGCTCATCGCCAAGCACTGGATTCATGAAGAGCAACGCTGGGGCTCGCGTCTCAAGCAAACAGTCTTCCGCCAGCTTGCCGAGCAAGCCGCCACCCAGATGGCGCGCTACGAATCAGACCAGGGGAACGGCGCTGCAGCATATCTTGCTGGGGAGGTGACGTTTCGGTGGACGTTGCCGGGAACAGACGTAACCGTTACTGGTCGCATCGATCGGATCGACCGCACTCCCGATGGCCTGCACGTGATCGACTATAAGCTTGGCAAGCACAGCCCGTCGATCAGCGACCTCCTCCATGAGTTTATTCGGCCACCCGACGCCGACGATACCTGGCGTCCATCCGATATTCAGCTGCCCATCTACGCGCTTGCCGTTGAGCAAGGAGAGCTGGCTGGGCTGGAGCGACTGCCGGGCGAGCGCGTTCGGAGTGCCGGCCAGATCTATCCCCTCGAGCTATACACGGCAACGGGGCGGGTTAGCACGAAGGGCCGCCGGATAATCGAGCTCGTCGAGCACGCGAGCGGATGCGCAGTATGTGAACCGCCAAGTAGCGGCAAGCCTAGCCAGCTATGTCGTGCACAGCTGGCGGCGGTAGAAGCCGACGTCCGCGCAGCAGTCGAGCTTATGCGTGCTGGAGAGTGGGAGCCACAGCCGCGTGAGGGCAGCCAGACTTGCGCAAGCTGTACCTTTCGCCCAATCTGCCTCGCACCGCAATGATCACCTCTTCACGCCATCCCGCCTTGCTGCTGCGCCGCATTTCTATGCTGGTCGGCCTCGCTGCGCTGCTTTCGTTGACAAGCCTGCTCCCGGCCCACGGACGGCAAGCGCCGTCGGCGGTTGAGATAACTCTTGGGACGTCGACGCAGGGCCGCCCCATCACCGGCGTACGCGTAGGCAATGGCCCACGCAAGCTTGTGCTTGTGGGAGCGACACACGGCTATCCCGAGCGCAACACCTTCGAGCTGGTAGCACAGCTTGCCGCGCACTTCACCGCCCAGCCGGAAGCAGTCCCGGCCACCATCAGCCTGTATATTATTCCGCTGCTGAATCCTGATGGGCTTGAGCTCCAAACTCGATTCAACGCGAATCGAGTTGATCTCAACCGCAATATGGACACCAGCGCCGACGACTGCCCGGAAAACGACTGGCAGCACATCGTCGCCGGAGCCTATGGTATTCCGGTAGATACTGGTGGGCCGTACAGCGAGTCTGAAGTCGAGAGCCGGCTGATCCGGGACTTCCTGCTGGACGCCGACGGCGTGGTCTTTTATCACTCGAATGCGGGCGTCGTCTTCCCTGCCTGCGCGCACGAGCCGTCAATAACGCTGGCGCGCATCTACGCCGACGGAGCTGGTTATGTCTTTATTCCCAAGTGGGATCGCTACCCAATCACTGGCGGTATGCACGATTGGGCCGGCGGGCTTGGCATCGCGGCAATCACACCTGAGCTCATCACCGGTGAGCTGCCCGAGTTTGAGCAAAATCTTGGCGGCGTGCAAGCCATCCTCGCCACCGCCGAGGGCATCTTACCGACCGCCGAGCCACGGACCGAAGCGGGGGTCGAAGTACATCCCATTATTTGGCGCGCCTGGAAAGCATGGGGCGGAGCGGCCATCTTTGGGCAACCACTTGGGCCGGCGCGGCAGACAGGCGACGGCTGGGCCCAGCTCTTTGAGCGGGCACGGCTCGAGTATCGCCCAGGCTTGAGCAGCGCGCCTACAAGTGTACGCAGCGCTCTCCTTGGTCGCGAGCTATTTGCCCCGCCAGAGAACGTGCCGGAAGCACCGACCCCGGACGCGCACTTCTTCCCTGAGACCCAGCACAATGTCCGCAGCCCCTTTAGCGACTTTTGGCAGATCAACGGCGGATTACCAATCTTCGGCTTACCGCTCAGTGCTGAGGAGCAGTCGACCGATGATGCCGGAAATCCCGTCATCCGGCAGATTTTTGAGCGAGCCGTACTCCAGCGTCCATTGGAGCGCGCTAGCGTAGCCGATGTGACCCTCGCGCCACTCGGTCGCCTCGAGTGGGCGCAGGAAGACGCGCAGTCAGTCGAGACCAGCATCAAAGCACGCTAAGATGTAGGCTTCAGCTCTCAGCCGTCAGGTATCCACGTCGCGTGTCAGGTATCGGCGATCGGCTTTCCGCTTTTCGGTGTTAGCTTTCCGCTTTCAGCCCTTCGTTCTCGTTCTTGTTCCTGCTCCCTCGCCCCTCGCCCCTCATCCCTCGTCCCTCATCCCTCGTCCCTCATCCCTCATCCCTCATCCCTCATCCCTCATCCCTTGGTATAGCTCTTGCCGGACTCAGCTTTATGGAGCGAGAGGCAGAACGTCAGGCAATGATTATCGAGCAGCTTGAGCGGCGCAATGTCCGCGATGCGCGCGTGCTTAAGGCAATGGCGGCAGTACCCCGCCATCGCTTTGTGCCTTCTGCTCTGAACCAGCAGGCCTACGCCGATAACGCCTTGCCGATCGCCGAGCAGCAAACAATCTCGCAGCCCTTCATGGTAGCGTTTATGGCCGAAGCGTTAATGCTACGTGGGAACGAGCGCGTGCTTGAGGTTGGGACCGGCTCAGGCTACGCAGCGGCCGTGCTCAGTCTGCTCGCCGCAGAGGTTTGGACCATCGAACGTTTTCGATCACTCGCGGAAGCGGCGGCTGCGCGGCTGCGGGCAGAGGGCTACACCAATATTCATGTGGGCATCGGCGATGGTACGGCAGGCTGGCCCGAGCACGCGCCGTATGACGCGATCACCGTCGCCGCGGCAGGCCCACGTGTGCCACAGTCACTCGTCGCGCAGCTTGCCCCAGGTGGCCGACTTGTTATTCCGATCGGCAGCCGAGACGAGCAGCAGCTGGTACGGGTGGTCCGTACTCCAAGCGGCTTCGAGCAAGAAACGCTGGGCCCCGTTCGCTTCGTCCCCCTGGTCGGCGAAGAAGCCTGGGCCGAGGACGATCCGCCTCAAAACGAATCATCAGGTGCTTGAGCCGAAGCGTGGGGGCAGTAGCTGTAAACCAAACGGGTTCCGTCTGCGTATACCCTACTAGCATGGATTGTATTACCTAGTGAAACGGATCGCGTGTGATACCTTCATTTTCCCGCACTCCCAATACCGACGTCGGCCAACGGAACGAGGTTGTCGAGTTTATCAAGGCTTGGCTAGGTACCGCGCTGGCGTTTGCGGTGCTCTTCAGCGGGAGCGCCCGGCAGCGGGGTGGGCTCCAGTATTTTTTGAGCATCGATTTCGCCACAATCCTGCTCCTAGCAGCCCTAACGGCAGGGCTGGGAGTGATCTTGCACGAGCTGATGCATCGCGTCGTCGCGCGTCACTATGGTGCGACCGCGCATTTCGTGGCCAACGATGGCATGCTCGTCATTTCGATCTTGATCGCGTTTACGGGCTTTTTGTTTGCCGCGCCAGGCGCTGTGTGGCATACGGGTTATCTGACCAAACGGCAGGTCGGGCTGATCGCGGCCGCCGGGCCAATCACCAATATGGTGCTGGCAGTTCTGTTTTTGGGCGCCCTCGCCGCGTTCCGGGACGCCGGCCTGTCGCGGACGGTTGTGTTCGGCTTGTTCATGGGCTTCCAGGTCAATGGCATCCTTGGAGTCTTTAACATGCTGCCGTTCGGCCCAATCGACGGTGCGAAAGTTCTTAACTGGAGCGCGCCCGCCTTTGGTGTTTTGATCGCCATCGCGATCGCTATCGCCTTTGGGCTGCCGCGGCTGCTCGGTATTCCGGGCATTTTCTAACTCACGCGAGCTACTCCGTCAAGCACGGTCGGTCGTTAAGCCTCCAGCACCAATGTAGGTTCTTTCGGTTTGTTGTGAAACAAAGACATTCGATGCTGTCGCGGGGCCGCTCGATTGGAAGAATAAACGACCAGGTAGTCCTGTACCTCAGAGCAGACCTAGTGTGCAAAGGCGGGCGCTTGGCCCGCCCTTTGTGTTGTCCCCACCGTCAGCTTAGGCTCAGTCCTATGGGAGATGGCCCGCCAAGGCTGGCTGGTATAATCCGGCAATGGAATTACTTGGAGCGGTGCTGCGCACGCTGCTCGGCATACCCATTTTGTTATATGTGCCCGGCTACGTCGCCGATCGCGTCTGGCTTGGCCGGCAGATCGGGCCAACCGGCGTTGAGCGGCATGTCAGCCGCTGCGTTCTCAGCGTTTTGGCAACCGGCTGGGTAGCACTCCTGCTGGCAGAGATCGGCTGGTTTAGCTTCTGGTTGTTGGCAGCACTCCTAGCTATAGCTTCGGCCGCCGGCGCTTTACGCCTTCGTCATCAGCCGCGTGCTGCGGCTGGGCGTCCGGCAGCACCGCTTGGTTTGGTCGCAGGGCGGCCCCAAGCCGTGCGGCAGGCTGGCGCGTTGCGCGCCGTGCTGCATCGCCTCCAGTTCGATCACCTTCTGCTTGGGATTGTGCTGCTCTTCGCCGTGTTGGTGGCGCGTCCCTTCGAGGTGGTCCGTGGTGGCCTCGACGCGGGCGTTTATGCCAATACAGGGATTGCAATCGCGCGAACAGGCGCGATCGTTCAGTACGATCCCGTAATTGCCGATATCGGTCGCAGGGCCGCGGCCGGGGATGGGCTTGCGGGAAATATCGAAACGAATCTACTTGGCACTCGGAATGCGGAGCGCAATCTTGCGACTCGGCTACGAGCCGCCGGCTTTTTCATCAACGCCGGCGAGCTAGCCCAGGGACGTGTGGTGCCGCAGTTCTTCCACCTTTGGCCAACCTGGATTGCCGTCTTTGTCACGATGTTTGGGCCGACGGTGGGCTTGGTCGCAACCGGGGCAGCCGGCGCATTGGGCGTCGTCTTAACTGGCTTAATCGGTCGTCGGCTCGGCGGTCCAATGGTAGGGCTACTAGCGGCGCTCTTTCTGGCGCTCATGACACCGCAGGTGTGGTTCAGCCGCATGTCTACTTCGGAGGCGCTAGCTCAGGCCTTAACCCTTGCAGGCCTCTGGGCCTTTATGCACTTCGCCGATGCGGCTGAGCCGCGCGCCCAGACCTGGTGGGGCGTGCTCGTCGGCGGCGCCTTTGGCTCGCTCGCGCTCACGCGTATCGACTTCTTTCTGGTCGTAGGGCCGCTGGTTGCGCTGCTGGTCTACGTCGCGGTCACGCGGCGCTGGCACCGAGGATACACGGCCCTCGCGCTCACACTCGGTGCCCTCCTGCTTCACGCCGGGCTGCATACACTCTTTATCGCGCGCGCCTACCTGATCGACACCGGTATTCCGACGCTACAAAAATACGCGCTAACGATTTACGCGGTTTGGCCCCTGCTTAGCCCTGAGCTGCGTGCCTATACCATTATCAGACCACGCAGCCGCATCGGCGACTGGAGCAGGCTCGTCGTCGAGATTACACTGCTTGCAACGCTGATCGGGGCGATTGTGGGAGTTTGGCACTGGCCCAGGCCGGTGCTGCAGCTTGAACGAGTGGCTCAGCGCCAGCGCGCTTGGCTGCTGGGAATCGTCGTTCTAGCCCTGGCCGTCCTGGCTTTCTACGCCTACCTGATCCGACCGGGCATTCTCAACCCCGACGTACTGCGGCATCCGCTGCGACCGGATAACTGGCTACGACTGCAAGGATACGTCGGCGCGCCAATCGAGGTACCGTTCGACCTGTATCCTGACAAGCCTGTCGTCGCGGTCGGTCTTGCAAATATGGTGCGGCTCGGCTGGTACCTATCACCGCTTGGCGTGCTGCTTGGCATAATTGGAGGATTGCTGCTCTGGTGGCGCCTTGACCGCCGCACCTGGCTCCTGCTCCTGATCGCGACCTTGTACGCCGTCTTCTGGATTATGTCGCTCCAAGGCACAAGTGAACAGACTTATATCTATATCCTGCGGCGCTACGTACCGGTCGTCTATCCCGCGTTTGCGCTGGGCATCGCCTATACTCTCGCGGAGATCAAGGGCGGCCGCGAGCGCATGTCGCGGCTTCGCTCGGCCCGAAGCGTTGCTAGCGCGCTTTTAGCGACCAGTCTTGTCCTCTTCTTTGTCGTCACTGGCCGCACCGCTTACGCGCATGTCGAGTACGCAGGAGCGCTCGCACAAGTCGAGTCGATCAGCGCGCAGCTCGACGCCAACGATATCATGTTGGTCCGCGGCGGCGGACCCAGCTATGCCGAGGTACGCGACACGTCCGATTTGGTTGTTGCGCCGCTGACCTATATCTATGGTCGTAATGCAATCCCAATCAAGGGCAGCACGCCAGGCAAGTACACTGAGGCGTTTGCCGACCAGATCACGCGCTGGCGAGCGGAGGGACGCGAGGTCTTTCTGCTGCTGGGTGCCAGTGGTGGCGACGTCTTGTTCCCTGGCTACGCGCCACGGAAGATCGGAACATGGACTCTGCGCCTCAACGAGTTTCAGCAGCTGCGATACCAAAAGCCCAAGCTCTCGTACATGAACGAGGTACCATTCACACTCTACGAGCTGTTGCCCGCAGACGAGGTGCAGCCGCCGACGCTTCTGGCCTATGACGACACGGCGGAGCAGGTTAGCGGATTTTATCGCAGTGAGGCGGTGCAGCCGGGCGGATATCGTGCGGCCTGGACGAATGGTGCTGCTGTGTTGCGCCTGCCCTCGTCGGCGCAAGGCCAACCTTTAACGCTCGAGGCCGCAGGAGGCAAGCGTCCCACTTCGATTGGCCAAGCTCAGCTGTGCGTGGACATCGCTGCCGAGCCGACCCCATATCCTGATGCTGGAGTGGCGGAGCTACCGTGGCAGGAGCTCCACTGCCAAAGCCTGCCTGAGCAGCCAACCCACGTTTCGCTGCCCCTACCAAACGTTGCGCCGAAGGGTAACGTCTTGATTCGGCTGCGCTCCCCGGCGTGGGTGCCGGCCGACGTCAGCATGGCTGGAGAGCCAGGCTCGGCCGACCGAAGAGCCTTAGGCATGCGCTTCATCGGCGCAACTGTCCCACCTCGCTAGACCTTCATAGATGCATATCAGATCGGCAAAAGGTCTTTTCAAGGTGTTATCTGGTATAATCTGCACTCGATGACAACCTCGACACTTGCACCCGCCGCCGACCACCACTCATCCGGTGCTGGCGGCGTCAAAATGTTTGGCCGCTATCTTCGGCTTGGACCCGACACCTTGGCGCTGTTAGCGCTACTTGCCGCGGCGCTCTTCGGGCTGATGGCGGGATATGCGCGCAGCGAGAACGTGACGGTCGGTATCGGCGACGACGACCGAGCGATTCATGTACGGCAGCATCTCCAGTCTTTTCATGCAGCCGAGGCAGAAGCTGGGCAGGTCGCGCCAACCTACCGTTGGACCAAGGCAAGTAGTGTTATTAATCTACCTGGTCTTGGCCGCGGCCTATGGCAGACGCAGCTTAGAGTGAGCAGTCCCGTACCCGTGGGCGAGCCAAAGCAAGCCCTGATCACAGCTGGAAGTGCTGCCTGGCTGGTGCAGCTCCAGCCGGAACAGCGTCAGTACCATCTGCTTACACCTTCCGAAGGCGATCTGCGGGTGAGCATCGATGCTCCGGCGGCCCAATATGGCGGCGATCCGCGGCAACTCGGGATTGTCTTCCGTGGGGTGGAGCTGGCACCGATCGTCGTCTCAGCGTTTCCGCCGGCGCCGATGTTGCTCCATATTGCCGCAGCGCTCGTGCTGGTATTCGTCACGCTGCGCGTGATCGGCCTGTCACCACTACCGGCACTGGCAGCGCCGCTGGGTGGTGTGCTGCTGTTGAGCTACGGCATCGCCGATGGCCGCGCTCCGATGGGCTTATATAGCTTACGGCTCCTGGCCGTCGCGCTGCTCGGTTTGCTGCTGACGCTAGCGCTGCGCTGGGCGCTGCCCCGCATGTTCCGCTGGAGCAACGTCGACATTAGTCAACGCGCCTTGGTTGGTCTGCTGCTCGTAACCTATGCCGCCTACCTGGTGCGCGCCTGCGGCTTGCAGTGGCCCTACTTCCTAGCCATCGACATAGAGTGGCACATGGAGAAGACGCGCCGCGTCCTCAATGGTCGCATCGCCGAGCTTTGGAATGCAGATAGCTCGTTCCATCAGTCAGTGATGCCCACGGACGAGTGGGGTGAGAACAAACCGCTGATTCCTTACTCGCCGTTCTATCACATCTTTTCGACGATCTGGGCGGTCTTGCCCTGGCCGCTGGAGATGTCCGCCAATATCTTCAGCGCTGTAATCGACACGCTCCGGGCGCCGATGATCTTTTTTATCGTCCGTAAGTTCCATTTCAGCGAGCGCGCCGGCGTGATCGCGGCCTTGACGTACACCATTATCCCAGCCTCCCTCTTGATGCACGCGTGGGGCAACACGCCGACGACGAACGGCATGTGGTGGTCCCTGCTCGCGGTTGCGATTTTGGTCGGCGCCTGGGATGCATATCAGGAAAAGAACACAGGCAGCCGTTGGGCCTTCGCGCTGCTAACGCTCGTGCTTGCGGCCACCATGCTCTTTTACACCGTTACCGCCGTCTTCACCGGATTGCTCTTCCTCGGCGTCATCACGTGGCTGATTGGGGCTGGACGCCGGCGGCAAGCTTGGCCGCTCCTGGCGAGCCTGGTTGTCGCGGCGGCGATCAGTACAGCCATCTTCTATTGGCAGTTTGTGCCTGGTATCGTCGAGCGCACGCTGCCCAAGCTCATTGGCGCCGCTGGTAGCTCGATTAATGACACCGGAAAGCAGCCGGATGTGCTACCAAGTACCTGGGGCGAAGTCTTCACCGACCAAGCCTTTCTCCTTGATATCTACGGCATGTATCTGCCATTGGGCCTTGGCCTTGCCGGATGGTGGATCGGCGTGCGAAGGTTCGGCCTCCGATCGTCGTTCAGCATAGTCATGACCGTGTGGCTGCTGATCGCGATTCTCTTTTGGTTCATCGGGACGAAGATCGTGATGGTCGACAAGCAGCTCTTCTGGCTCATGCCCTGGATGGGCATCGGCACGGGCATCGCCGTTGATCGCATGCTCCACAACCGCTCCATGGTGCGCTGGGTCGTGCCCCTCCTAGTGGTCGGCGCGGTCTACACCTTTAGCGACGCGCTCTATCTGTGGACCTTCCGGCTGCAGCATAATCAAAACTTCACAAGCTGGCTGCAACTGCTCCGGCAATCACTGTAATGGAGATAGCAGCAATCGTATGTCGTGCCCTCAGTTACTCAAACCTACCTGCAAGCCGGATAGGCCCGCCGGCACGCAAAGCTCGGGGTGAACTTTGAAGGGCATCACACGATCTGCGCAAGACGAAGCCGTTAGCCAGCAGCTGGAAGCCGCGATCGAGCCATGGCTGCAGCATATGCGCTGGCGGGCTAACTTTAACGAGTGGCGCGAGCGTCGGCTCAACCAGGAGCACTACCAGCAAGAGCGCCTCCGGCAAGTGGAGCGACTCTGCGGACCGCTCGAGCACCAGATCATTCTTGACCTGGGTGCGGGTATGGGTGGCTTTGCGGTAGCGGCAGCGCTACGCGGCGCGACAGTCGCGGCCTCTGAGTTCAACCGTGGCTACTGCACGATCATTAAGCTGCGCGCCGAGCGTAGCGGCACGCGCGTACCGGTCTACAATGCCGTGGGCGAGGCGCTGCCGTTCACAGCTGCAAGCTTTGATACGATTGTAAGCTGGGACGTGATCGAGCACGTACGCTCACCCGAAGAAATGTTGAGCGAGCTCAAGCGAGTTCTGGTGCCCGGCGGCAGCGCGCTTGTCACTGTCATCAACCGTTGGGCCTGGAAAGACCCCCATTATCATATCCGGGGTCTCAACTGGCTGCCGCGGCCATGGGCTGAACGGCTCATTCGGCGACGGGGACGTGCCAAGGAAAGTGCGGCTTTTCACGATATGCAGCGCCTCAGCGAGATGCACTACTTCACCTATCCAGCCTTCACCCGGCTTGCACGCCGCCACGGCTTCCGTGTGCACGACATCAAGGAGGCTGAGCTACGTCTCGGCACCTTGCACAGCCCGAAGCGAACACGGCGCGTTGTCCGCACTATCCTTCGCTCCCTCGGCCTCGAGCGACTCGCCTATCGACTTCAGCGTCACTGGTACGTGGGAATGTTCGAGCTTGCGCTGATCAAGGAGCGCTGATTGTCTAGTCCTGCGAGCGGTCATCACTCGTTGAGTGAGCGAGTTGCCGGCGCGATCTTCTGGAACACGGTCGCGTTTCCAGTTAAGGCTGCCATCAAATTCCTCGCCGGCCTCGTCGTGCTCTGGACGCTCTCCCGTGCCGAGTATGGCCTGTTCCAAGCCGCAATTGGCTCGCTCGTCGCCGTTATCTGGACCTACACCGGCCTCGGCATCAGCGCCTCAATTCTGAAGTTCGTACCCGAGGTTATGGAGCAGCAGGGGCGAGCCGGCGTTGGCCGCTTCCTGCGGCAGCTCTTCACGCTGCGGCTCGCACTCCTATTGACCGTGGTCGCGCTGCTCAACGTCTTCAGTGATGTTGTGATTAACTTGCTTAATCTTGGGCCACTCGGGCTCTTGCTGCTCCGCGCCGGCAGTGCAGTCGTCTTGATTCGCGCTGTGACCGATACCTGCTATCGCGTCCTGACCGCCTACTTCCGCCAAAAGACAACTAACACCCTCGATATCATCTCGGCGCTGGTCCAGCCGCTGCTGATCGTAGCGCTGGTTCCAGGCGAGAACGGGGGCTGGGGGTTCGGGTTTGGGATCCGCGGAGCGATCGCGGCGCTGCTGATCGGCGCGACGATCGACCTCCTCTTGGCGTTATTCAGCGTCCGACGGGCACTGAGCAAGCTTCCGAGCAAGGAAGACCAAGGCCGACCGCTACACCGGCTCTGGCAACGCTTTGCCGCGAGCGCGTCGATGAACTACATCATGGACCTGAGCATCAACGTCACCTCACCCGACTTCGTCGCAATCGTCCTGCTGTGGTACGCTCGTCCCGAGGCGTTGGCCGACCTGGAAGCGAGCTGGAATCAGGTCATGATCCTGCTGACCTACCTGGTGATGCCGCTGAACGGCATCTATGTACCGATGTTTAGCGAGATCTTCGCCAAGCGCGAGGATGAAAAGCTCAGACCGGCCTATGCGACCCTCACACGCGCCCTGCTGCTGGCAACGGTACCAGCCGGCATCGGTTTTATTACACTTACGCCACAAGTCTTTGAGCTGCTGCATCTCGCTGACAAATATCCGTATGCCGTGGCATCGGCACAGATATTGACCCTGTTCATGTTCGCCGAGTCGATCGTGGTCGTGCCGCACGTCATCCTGATGGTCTATGAGCGCTACCGTGTCGTGCTCGCGTCGCGACTGCTCGCCGTTTGTAGCGCGCCACTGATTGCCTGGGTTGTAATCGGCGCGTCGCCCGCCGCCGCCGCCTTGATTATCGGCCTGATGCGCTTCGGCAGCCGCGCGGTGCTCACGCCCTATGCCAGCCGACAGTTTGGGCTTCGCTTTCCTTGGCGCTTTGCTTTCAGGCTAACGGTGCCCTCGCTTGCCTTTGCCGTTGTGCTAACGTTGGTGGAGCCCCTCCTACCGGTTCGCTCGGAGCTCCCACTATGGCGCAACGCTCTCGACCTTTCCGTGCTAGTCGTGATCGGCGCTGGCATCTTTTTGATCGGCTTTAAGGCACTGGGCGGACTTGACGACGACGATCGCAAGCGCCTAGCGACAATGCGGATTCCTTTTCGCAATCTTGTCTTGCGCCATTTATAATATCCCGGCCTGTCCAATGACTAAAGCAGCAACAGGACGCCACAGACGCCGGCGCTTCCAGCCTTGCATCCTGGGCGCTTAGCCTGACGCCATTAG
>JADDQE010000166.1 GCA_016781525.1 bacterium
AGCCACGTCTTGTTGGGATTCGGCCTTTCTGCTACACTGAGAGCACACAACGATAGACGAAGGACAGGCGGCTGGAGTGTGGACGGTGTCCGTCGGTTCGCTGTTGGTGAGTGCCGCCCTGCCGGTCGAGCTTTGACAGCTAGCACGGGATGCCAAACGGCTAGATTTGGTGGTTCGCGATGAAGCGTCTCCCGAGGAATTACGTAGTTGCGGCTTTGACGCGCTGGGGCGCCTGGCTGATCGTGCTGCTGCTCCTGTGGAACAACGGCACCTTTGCCCAGCTAGGTAATCCCCCTCATGCTGTGTCGCTCATGCTCTTGAGCTACATCACGATCTACGCTCTGCTCTGGACGCGCTTGCTCCCCCGGATTATTACTCGAACCAATGATGGCTCGGTCGTGATCTTGTACGACCTGATGCTGAGCGCGCTCCCGTTGTGGCACGGCGGTTGGGCTAGTCCTTTCTTGCCATTCGCCCTTAGCGTCTTGGTGGTCCCTGCAATTAGCCGTGGCTGGCGTGGCGGCTTGCTAGTCGCCGCGATTTTTTTGGCGCTTGATCAGATTATTTTATGGACGACAACGCCAAATCCTTGGGACGTAGCGTTTAGTGAGCAGAGCGTCATTTTCTTTGGCGAAACCGTGTTGATCCAGGGAAGTCTTGCGCTTGTTTTTCGAACACTGCTCCCCTTCGGCTTGGTTGCCTTTGTTGTCACGGCTGCTGCCGCTGGTCAGCGCTATAAAGTGCGCAGCGTGGACCGCACGAAGCGTAGCCTGCCCAAGCCACGTGCGGAGCATCCAACAGTCCGTGCGATGCTTGACGACCCAGCGGACACCCTCCCATCCTATACACGAGCCCAGCCTACCGAACGCCCACTCGAGCAACCTTGGAGCAAGGAGCGCGCAAGCCAGCCAACCTTGGAGCGCCGCTCTTCGACAACCATTCGTGGCGCGCTCCACCATTTGCGGGCCGAGCTTGCTACCGCCGGCATCGTCCTGACGGTTCATATGGATGGGGATGAGGCCGGCCTACCCCTCAAGGTCCAAGCCCTCCTGACGAAGGCAGTCGAGGTGGCGCTTGACAATGTGATAGGTCATTCGCGGGCGCGTAGTGTCGCCGTCAATCTGCAGATCGGCTACGAGGCGGTGATCCTATCGATCTGTGATGATGGGATTGGCTTGTATGACGGCACGGCGGAGCCGCCGGGATTCCATCAGCTCAAGCGCTTGCGCTTTCGGGCCCAGGAAATCGGCGGTAAGCTCCGCGTCGAGGAGCGGCCCGAGGGCGGTGTCCAGTTCCAGCTACACGTTCCAATCACGCTTTAAGAAGCTCCATGGTAGGCCATAGCTCACCAACAATGTTGCGTGGGCATGCATTGTTGTATGTGAAAATGGTGTCCGCGGCACTTGCGGTATAATGGCGCCATCTGCCGTTTACGCTTACTGGAGCAGCAATGAAGCGAACTCCACTTTATGACCGGCATGTCGCGATGGGCGCCAAAACGGTCGAGTTTGGCGGCTGGGATATGCCGGTGCAGTACACCGGCATTATCGAGGAGCACCACGCGACGCGCAATGCCGCGGGGCTATTCGACATTAGCCACATGGGCCAGATCAACGTTCGTGGCCCGGATGCCTTACCCTTTTTGCAGTATATCGCCACCCAAGATGTCGCGACGATCGCCGAGGGTCTCGCGAACTACTCGCTGCTCTGCTACCCCGACGGCGGTATCGTGGACGATATCTTTATCTATCACCTACCGGGCCGCTACCTTGTCGTAGTCAACGCCTCCAACGTCGACAAAGATTTTGCTTGGATGCAGGAACATCGCCAAAGTTTCAATGTCGAAATCGAAAATATTTCGGATGCGACAGCCATGTTCGCGCTCCAAGGGCCGAAGGCCGAGGCGATTCTGGATCGTGTGACAGATCTCGACGTCACCGCGCTCTGGTTCCATGGCGTGGTCGAGGGCTTCCTGTTTGGTGATGTTCCTGCCATTATCGCGCGTACGGGCTACACCGGCGAGGACGGCTTCGAGCTTTTCGTGGAGAATGCCTCAGCCACCCGTGTTTGGGATAGCTTGCTGGAAGCAGGCAAGGCCGATGGGCTCCGTCCAGTCGGCCTAGGCGCGCGCGATAGCCTGCGCTTCGAGCCGAAGCTGGCGCTTTACGGCCATGAAATTAGCGACCAGATTAATCCATACGAGGCAGGTCTCGGCTGGGTCGTCAAGCTGGAGAAGGGGGATTTCATCGGGCGTGAGGCGCTGCAGCGGATCAAGGTGGAAGGTGTGCGGCGCAAGCTGGTCGGGCTTGAAATGGTCGGGCGGGGTATCGCGCGTCAGGGCTATCCGGTTGCGTCCGTCGAGGGCGAGACGCTCGGCGAGGTCACCTCGGGCATGCCGGCGCCGACACTTGGTAAGAATTTAGCGCTTGCCCTGGTGCGCACGGATCTGGCCAAAATTGGTACGGAGCTTGACGTCCTCATTCGCGGCAAGCCCGTCCGTGCAGTCGTGGTTAAGACGCCGTTCTATCAGTCGCGGTATAAGAAATAGGTTTCCGGCCTCAGGTTTCAGGAAATCGGTTCCATGACAAACTCCTGATGCCTGAGGCCTCCTTAGAAGGAGCGTTTCAATGGCCAACAACACACCGGACAATCTACGGTACGCTAAGACTCACGAGTGGGTCCGCGTCGACGGTGATGAGGTTACGGTTGGCATCTCGGACTATGCCCAGGAATCGCTCGGCGACGTGGTATTTGTCGAGCTGCCGAGCGTGGGCCGGACCTTGGCAATGGGTGAAGCCTTCGGCGTGGTCGAGTCGGTCAAGGCGGCGTCCGACGTGTACGCGCCGGTCAGCGGCGAGGTAACCGCGATCAATGAAGCCTTGTTGGACGCGCCCGAAACGCTCAACAGTGATCCATACGGCGAAGGGTGGATGCTTAAGCTACGACCAAGCGATCTCGCGGGGGAGCAAGAAAAGCTGCTCGACGCGGCTGCCTACAGCCAGCATGTTGAGGACGAGGCTAGCAAGCACTAGGGTCGAAAAACCGAGAACCAAGAGTTGAGCGCTCAAGCCTGTCGTTCTCAGCTCTTGGTTCTTTGTTAATGGTTGAATTTCGGTATAGTTAACCAGAAATGTGCTGCTCCTCGCTTTGCCGCAGCTATCTATCAGGACCAGATTGCATGTCGCATTATATTTCCAACACCGAGCAGGACCGCGCCGCAATGCTTAAAGCGGTCGGCGTCGCGGAGGTGGCGGAGCTCTTCGAGGTCGTGCCGCAGGAGGTGCGGTTTCCCAACGTCGAGCTGCCCAAGTTATTATCGGAACCCGAGCTTCTGCGCGAGCTACGGCGCATGAGCAATCTTAACGCCAATGCCCAGAGCCATAGTATCTTCTTGGGCGCTGGTGCGTACAACCATTTCGTGCCCGCGGCCGTCGATGCGCTGCTGCGGCGGGCCGAGTATTACACAGCCTACACGCCCTACCAGCCGGAAATCTCCCAGGGTACGCTCCAGGTCATTTTCGAATACCAGACGCTGATGTGTGGCCTGACAGGCATGGACGTCGCGAATGCGTCCCACTATGACGGCGCCACGGCACTCGCCGAGGCGGCCGGCATGGCGCTGAACTCCACTCGCAATAAGCGGACGATCCTGGTAACACCTACCGTACATCCCCAGTACCGACAGGTGCTCCGGACCTATATGCAGGGCCTTGGCGTCAGGATTACAGGTGACGAAAACGTCGCCGCTTCTCTCGACGATGTGCTTGGGCAGATCGACGATGGGACGGCAGCCGTGATCGTGCAGACGCCCGATTTTCTCGGCCAGCTCCACGACCTCAAGCCAATCGCCGACAAAATCCATGCGGCTGGCGGCCTCCTGATCGCCTCGGTCGACCCGATCGCGCTTGGGCTCTTCCAGGCTCCCGGGGCTGCGGGCGCTGATATTGTCGTCGGCGAGGGTCAGCCACTTGGTATCCCTCTCAGCTACGGCGGGCCGTATCTCGGGATTTTCGCTTGCAAAGAGCAGTATGTGCGTCGTATGCCGGGCCGTGTCGCGGGTGCCACAACAGACCTTGACGGACAGGTCGGCTATGTTCTCACGCTTCAAACCCGCGAGCAGCATATTCGGCGCGAGAAGGCGACCAGCAACATTTGCACGAACCAGGGGCTGATGATGCTAGCCTCGACTGTGTACACGTGCTTGATGGGCAAGACCGGGCTGCGCACGGTTGCCGAGCTGTGTTACCACCGTGCCCACTATGCGGCTGCTGAGATTGCAAAGCTTCCGGGCTTTGAGTTGCTAACGCCGGCCCCGTTCTTCAAGGAGTTCGCCGTGCGTACTCCAAAGCCCGTGGCGGAGCTGAACCAGCTGCTCGACACGCGTGGTATTGTGGGCGGGTACGACCTCAAGCAGGACTATCCGCATCTCGGCAACGCCATGCTCATCGCGGTGACTGAGCTGAACTCCAAGGCCGATATCGACGCGTTTGTAGCTGCGCTAGCGGAATCAAGCCGCTAGCTGGCCGTTGTCGTTTGTACAGAATTGCGTGTACAAGCGAGGCCAGTCTCGAACTAGGACAGGCAACCGAATGAATAACTACGAGCCTCCAATTTTTGAGCTAAGTGGTCCGGGTAAAATCGGCGCAAACTTGCCCAGGCTGGATGTCCCGCAGGCGGAGCTGCCTCAAGCGCTGCTGCGCGACGACGGCCTCCCAGGTATTCCCGAGCTTACCGAGACGGAAGTCACGCGTCACTTCACGCGCATCTCGCAGCGGAATTTTTGCATTGATACGGGCATGTACCCGCTCGGCTCCTGCACGATGAAGTATAACCCCAAGGTGCATGAGGAGGCGGCCCGGCTTCCAGGCTTTGCCTTTGCGCATCCCATGCAGCCCGAGGCTCAGTCTCAAGGTGCACTGGAGCTGATGTATGGGCTGCAGAACTACCTCGCCGAGCTTTCGGGCTTTGATCAGGTCTCGCTCCAGCCAGCCGCCGGTGCGCAAGGGGAATTTACGGGCGTATTGGTCTTCCGTGCCTACCACCTCGATCGTGGCGACACCGAGCGCAACGAGATCCTCGTGCCCGACTCGGCCCACGGCACTAATCCCGCGACGGCGGCGATGGTGGGAATGAAGGTTGTCGAGGTAAAGTCAGGGCCGCGCGGCAACTGCAGCATCGAGGACCTCAAGGCGAAGCTCGGGCCGCACACTGCTGGCCTGATGTTGACCAATCCCAATACCCTGGGGCTCTTCGAGCAGAACATTCAGGAGATCGCCCGGCTAGTCCATGAGGCCGGCGGCCTGATGTACGGCGACGGTGCGAACTTCAATGCGATCCTTGGCATTGTCAAGCCACGCGATGTTGGCTTCGACTTCATGCACTATAACCTGCATAAGACCTTTACAACGCCGCATGGTGGCGGAGGTCCCGGCTCGGGCGCCGTTGGCTGCACCAAAGAGCTGGCGCCGTATATGCCCGCGCCGGTCGCAGATAAAGATGGCGATCGATATTATTTCCGGACGCCCGAGAAGTCTATCGGCCGCGTCAAGTCATTCTGGGGTAACTTTGGGATGCTGGTGCGGGCGTGGGCCTATATCCGGACACTCGGTGCGGCCGGCCTCAAAGAGGTGAGCGACAACGCGGTGCTCAACGCCAATTACATTCGTGTCCGGCTGCAGCACGTGTATCCGGTCGCCTACGATCGCACCTGTATGCATGAGGTCGTGCTCAAGGGACAGCTCAAAGAAGCGCCGCAGGCACGCACGCTCGACATTGCGAAGCGGTTGATCGACTATGGCTTCCATCCGCCGACGGTCTACTTCCCGATCTCGGTTCCCGAGGCGTTGATGATCGAGCCTACGGAAACGGAGTCCAAGCGTAACCTCGACGCGTTCTGTGATGCGATGCTCAAGATCGCGCAAGAGGCCGCCGAGGATATCAATATTCTCAAGAATGCTCCGACAACTGCGCCTGTCCGCCGTCTTGACGAGGTGGGCGCCGCGCGCAAGCCCATCTTGACGTATGATCGTGCGCGGTTCCGCGAGCTGCGGGGTGAGCATGAGCACGCTACGCCAGACGATCAGCTGACCGTGCCGTCGTACTGATGTAGCTGGAGCATGGTCGTCGCCGCCCTTGGATGACGGCGGGCGAGCCTCCCGAAGTCTGACACCAGAGGGTGCGGCTTCGGGAGGTTCTGCGTTCTGCTGCCTTTAAGGCGTGTAGGCGAGGATGTAGAGGCCGTAGTTCATATCGCTGGCTAGGAGCAGCCCGTTATGTGGGACGACACTCCAGATCAGTGGCTGCGGAGCGTCATCGGGAGCATCTGCTCCATCCCAGAAGCCCACCTCACGTGGTGCCGTGGGGTCGGAAATGTCGATGACGCGTACGCCGTCGTTGTACCACGAGGCATACACGAGGTTGCCCACGACCTCCGGGTTATGCACGCTGTACATGCCGCCTTCCGGCGGCTCGGGATCCACGCTATGCGGCGTCCGGTAGGTGCTGAGCTCCATTGGCAGCGTGGGGTCGCTGATGTCAAAGAAGCGTAGATAGCCCCAGCCCTGGAACTCGCTCTTGACGGCGACTGTGGCTCGCTGCTCGGCCCGGAGTGCCTGCCCGACATCAGGGGTTACAACCACGGCCGGGATCTCAAGCGTTACCGTTTTGCCGTCGGGGAGCTCGACGGTCGCGCTTCCTTGGCTGAGTGCGCGCTCGCTTTGCGTAATCGCCACGCCATACAGGATCACCCCGGTCGCGCCAGCGTCCTGCGCCCGGGCGATCTTTTGATCGAACCGGCACCCGCCCCGCTCAATCAGGGCGAGCTTGCCCCGTGGATCGGCGACATACACATCTTCGCCCGAGCTCGCCTGGCCGGCATTGTCCGGACAGCCGCGGCCAATATACACGACCTCTCCCGTCATGGTCTCATTGTCAAGCTCGGTGATGCGTTGGGCGTACGGGACGTCGCGGATGTTCCAGGCGCCTTCAAAAGCACTGCTGGTCAGCAGCAGCTTTGTGGGACTAAAATCTTCGTCGGCCTGTACCAGCAGCTTTTCATCCGCTGTTGTCGCTACCGAGTGGGCGTTGCCTTCGGCAGCGGACGAGTAGGTCGTGCGCCCCACATACTTTGGGTCTTCGGGATCGCTAATGTCCAGCATTATCACGCCCGCGTCCCAGTATGAAAGGTAGAGCAGCGTCCCGGCCCTGTTCGCTCTTACGCTGTGGAGCAGTGCAACCGGATAGGAGCCCCGCTGGACGTTGGCAAAAACGTCGGGGCCAAGCTCCGGCTCGTCAAGCACGCCCCATTCGCTGACCGCGACTGGGTTGGTGGGATCGCTGATGTCCACGATGATGAGGTCTCCCGTCCCGCCTGTCCCGTCGGGGGATACGTCGCGGGGCTCGAGGAACGGCAGCGCAAGCAGTGCGAGCGTCTGGCCATCAGGGGTAACCGTCACGTTAAGCTCGTGCACGCCGTCTTCAGTCGTAAATAGGCTCAGACGCTGAGGGTGTCGCGGGTCGGTGATGTCGATCAGATCGATACCGTGCTTGCCTGTCTCATCACAGGCTTGCAGCCCAACCACGAGCACGTCACGCGACCCTATGCGAAGTGCTTGCATATCCTCGCCTGCAGTTTGGGGATAGAACGGCGCGTTGGCGAGCTTGGTCGGCGCAGTGGGGTCCGAGATATCGATAATATCCACTCCCACTTCAGGGCAGAGGCGAACTTGCTTGCCCACAAAGACCAGATTCTCATATGCAGCAAGGTCGGCGTGCGCCATAGAGCCCTCAGGCTCTAGCCTGAGCGCACTAATCAGCGTAACCCCGCTGGCACCGAGGTCGTTTCCCTCAGCCGTGGCGGTGGCTGCCGGGCTGAAGCTAGCGGACGGAGGCGCGCTGGCTACTGGCGTCGACTGCGCCGTGCTAGTGTCTGTCGAGCTCGCCCCGGCGGCGGTTTCCGGTGGAGCCGCGATTGGCTGCACAGGTGCCGCACAGCTCACAAGTCCACCTACCAATATTAATCCAAGCAGCAGTACTCGGCGAACCATGAAATCAACCGTCCTTCTCGTTGTTGTTACTGGGAACGGCGGCCTGGAGCACAGACACTGGGGTGTGGCATAGCCGTCCCCGTACTGTAGCATAGCTTCAGTCTGGTCAACAGACGAGCTGCGCGATTCTTAGCGTACGCTTAGCTGGTCGACTGAACGTCGACCAGACAGCGGTAGCGGGGTGATTCTGCTAAAATAATGACGTCGCCCGCGATGAGCCGCGGGCCAGAGTGTTTGGAACGAGACCAATGGCTATAACTCTTAAGTCGCGCCAACAGATCGCACAGCTCCGGGAAGCAGGGCGGCTTGTGGCCGAGACCTACGAAGTGCTGCGGGAGCAGATCGTCCCGGGTGTCACCACCGCCGAGCTCGACCGGATTGCCGAGGAGTTCATCCGTGGTCAAGGTGCGCTCCCAGTGTATAAAGGTTACGGTGAGATGCGCGGCCGGAACGGTCAGATTGCGCGCCCAGCGTTCCCCGCAACCATCTGTGTGGCGACAAACGATGTTATTTGTCACGGCATGCCTAGCCCGAAGGAGCGCCTGCGGGACGGTGATATCATCGGGATTGACATTGGCGTGCTCCTCAACGGCTGGGTCGGCGACGCCTGCTACACGTTCACCATCGGCAAGCCCGACGACAAAACCCAGAAGCTTGTCGTCGCGACCCGGCGATGCCTTGAGCTTGGCATCGAGCAGGCTCAGGTAGGCAAGCAGCTTGGCGACATCGGTGCCGCAATTCAGCGATACGCCGAAGCTCAGGGGTTTTCCGTGGTGCGCGAGTACACAGGCCACGGTGTCGGCAAGGCCTTGCACGAAGAGCCGACGGTGCTGCATTACGGCGCGGCCGGCACTGGGATCAAGCTCAAGGCTGGTATGGTCTTTACGATTGAGCCAATGATCAACGCGGGCAAGCCCGGAACCCGCCTCATGAGCGACCACTGGACCGTGCGCACTGCCGATGGCTCGAAATCGGCGCAGTTCGAGCATACCATTGCGGTGACCGAAAACGGCCCGGAAATTCTGACGGTCTTGTAGATGTCGGCGAGCTCATTGACACTGCCGCTGGATCATGCTCACGAGCGCCAAGCGGATTATCGCGTCGTTCATCTGCGGGGCTCCGGCGTTGAGATTGGTCGGCAAATGGCTGCGATCCTGCAGCGCGTGCCGTCGCCGTTCCGTAAGTGGCCGTGGGAAGAAGATTCGGCATTCCTTCATGCGTGCGGTGCTCTTGTGCATGATGTAGCGCCGTGGCTGTGGCAGGAGTTGACGGCCTTCGCGAGCGGGATCGGGCTGCCGCCGGAGCAGGGCCTGTTCGTCCGCGCTGGTAGCCTGCCTCACGGCTGCTCGGCGGTGGCCTGGTGGTCGCACGACGGGCGGGTGCTGGCGGGCCGCACCTACGATTTTTATACACGCATGCGCACCCGCCATCTGTTAATCACCCAGCCCGACGACGGCTACGCTCACGTCGGGATGAACGGCGGCCTCGTCGGAGGTCGCTACGATGGACTGAACGAGCATGGTGTTTTTGTGGCGCTCCATAAGGTAATGGCGCACCGCCCCTCCACGTATGAGCCTGGGGTGCCGTATCACTTGCTGCTACGGCTAGTTCTGCAAACGTGTCGAACGGCCAACGAGGCGGCTGATCTGCTCGTGCGGCTGCCGCATTTGTCGAGCTTCAATTACACACTCGCCGACCCAAGCGGCGCGTTGATCGCGCTCGAATGCTATCCCGGCCAGCCGGTCTATCGGCGTGATGGCCGCGATGTCATTGCGGTCACCAACCACTACACGTCGCCGGAGCTTGCGCCGCTGCAAGGCCAGCGCCCCACCGCGGACTCGCGTCGGCGAATGGAGGCGCTCGAGGCGATCGGCGAGCGCTGGGGCGAAGGCTGGAACGTCACGGTCGACGCCGTGAGCGACCACGAGAGCGGTGTGTGCAGCCACCGTGAGTTCGGTGCGACACTGTGGGCGGGAGTTTTCGACCTTGGCGCACGTCGTGCTGCATATTCGTTCGGCGCACCGTGTCGTAACAGCATGACCAGCTACGATCTGCGAGCTCGCGAAATCGAGACGCAGCACCGTGGTCGGCCATTCGCGATTGGTAACTGATGGAAAATCCGTATATCACGCCCGGCCGGGTACGAGCCGCGCTCAACGCCCTTGATTTACGCCCGAGTCGCGAGCTCGGCCAAAATTTTCTGGTAGATCCAGGGGCATTGCAGGAGATCGTGTCCGCGGCAGAACTGAGCTCAGACGACACCGTGGTCGAAATCGGGCCAGGGCTCGGCGTGCTGACCTACGAGCTGCTACGGCACGCCGGCCAAGTCATTGCGATTGAGCTAGATAAGCGCCTCGCGGCTCGGCTGCCGGGTGAATTTCCATGGGCCGATAATTTGACCGTGGTGCAAGGCGATGTGCTTCGTGTGAATATCGGCGAGCTGGTTGGCGAAAAGTCATATAAGGTTGTCGCGAATCTGCCCTACCAGATCACCTCGGCAATTATTCGCCATTTCCTCGAGGTGACGCCAACGCCACAAGTGCTGGTGATCATGGTGCAGTGGGAAGTTGCGGAGCGAATCGTCGCGAAGCCGCCGAACATGAGCGTCCTGGCCCACTCCGTACAGTACTATGCCGAGCCGAGCATTGTCGCGCGTGTGCCGGCCGATTCGTTTGTGCCGGCTCCCAAGGTCGACTCGGCCGTGCTGCGGCTAGTGCGGCGTCCACAGCCGCTGGTACAGGTCGACGACGTCGATGCGTTCTTTCGAACGATCAAGGCGGGCTTCCTGCAGGCCCGTAAGAAGCTTAGTAATGCCCTGCCGAACGGCCTCGCCGGGATGGGCATTACCATTGAGAAGGATGCGGCGCTACAAGTGCTGGCTATGGCTGGAGTGGATCCCGCACGCCGCGCAGAAACATTGACAATGGAAGAGTGGGCGCGAGTTCACGTTGCACTACGGCAACGAATGCGGGCGGGTGATAATACTGCTGCAGAGGCGTGATACCTCGGCTCTACAGCGTCAGCGCGACGGCTTCCTTCATGCGCACTTGCCAGCTATCTAAGTCAGTCCTGCCGTTTCATGCTGCTGCTGGGAGCGTTGATACACAGGTGCTATGGTACACGGGGGGGATACCGGTGTAGCCCTGCAACACGTAGGGCTGCTGGTCGGGGAGCGTGCGCACCGCGAGGTGTGGCCGGAAATCTTTCGGTGGCTTCACGCGCACAGCGAAGCCGAATGATGGTGTAGCTGAGCTCTGGTCCGCCCTCCGGAATCTGGTGATTACCACCTGCCGGCTGCTACTCGATTGACGAGGCCAGCTACGGTCGATGACGGTCGTTCCGAACTGCGGTTATATTTTTTACCCCTTCAAATGTACCGGCCACACCCCAAAGGCCAAAAACCGTCCGGGGATATCGCGCACAAATGGAATACGGCTGACAACGTGCAAAAAGCCTGGGCCACGGAAGTTCTTGCGGGCGTCGAGCGCTATAGCGGCAAGCTGGCGCTGCCCAAATGCTTGCATTGCCTGGACAATACGTACCGGCCATTCGCGTCGGCGTTGGATGGAGCGCAAATGCTTCACCGTCAGGCTGCCAGCCAGGAGCGGCTCTGCAAGTACGTTCGCCGCGATGGTCGCGTCTTGAATTGCGTAGTTGATGCCAACACCGCCCACCGGTGACATCACATGTGCCGCGTCGCCAATGAGCAGGAGGCCCGGCCGGTACCACTTCCGCAGCCGATCCGCCTCGACCGAAAGCAGCGACACCTGCTTCCAGCTCTGTAGCTGCTCGACCCGATCTGCAAGCTCGGGTATAAGCTCGACGATCGCGTGGCGTAACGCTGCGAGACCTGCCGCGTGAAGCTGCGCATAGGCTCCTTTTGGAATAACATACGCTGCCTGCCACGTATCCTGCCGGTTGAGTAGGAGCAGTATGTGCCCCTGGCCGAAGCGCCCCATGATATCTTCTGAGTCGCTAGCTTTGCGTGGTAACCGAAACCACAGCACGTCGATTGGCGGCGCTGCTTTGACTGCCTGCATGCCCGCCAGCTTCCGCACCCGGGAAAAGCGACCGTCCGCTCCTACCGTTAACGTCGCACGAATCTCGTGCCATCCATCGGTCAAGTGATAACGGACACCGCGAACCATTCCCTCTTCTTCCACGAGCTGCTCAACGCGCGCGCCCATGACTAGCCGGAAGTGCGGGTAGCGCAGCGCCTCGTTCACCACAAATTGTAAGAAGTCGGCTTGGGGCAACATCGTGATGTACGGATATTGTGTCTTGAGGCGGCGAAATGGTGCGAGTGTGAGCGGCCCCTGCGGCGTCGGTAAGGTGACGCTGCTGAGCTTGGTGTGTCGCAGCTGGAGCAGCCCCTCAGCTAGGCCAAGCTCGGCAAAAAGCTCCATGACCGACGGGTGGATCGTGTCACCACGAAAGTCCCGATCAAAGTCGGTGTGGGCCTCGAGTAGTGTAACGGGAATGCCTCTACGAGCGAGCAGGAGCGCCAGCACTGCTCCACCCGGACCGCCACCCACGACAATACACGTGGTGTGCTCTACGTGTGAAGCTTCCGAATCTGCTTTCACTGAGGTCGCCGTAGCCCTGACGCTTTGCGGTATCATACCCGCCCTCCCTGCCTGATTGATTGACCAGCCAATCAATCAGAAGTGCAAAAAAAACTACTCCGCGTGCTCCCGGCTGCCAACCAACATTCCCTCAAGAAAAATATCTACTGCCGTTACAACCATTGTCTCTGGGCTAAGCGTGGCGGAGTCAGGCTGGCGGAAGACTTCGCGCGCTAGGACATAGCCGATAAGCGAACCAATAAAACAGCGTGCCGCTGCGCGCGCATCCATCCGGCGCAGCACTCCCTTGTCCATCTGGAGCTCCAGATAACGGGTCAGGAACTGGAAGCCACGCATTGGCCCAACCGTGTTAACCATCTGCGCAACAGCCGGCCTCCGTAATGATTCGCCGAGCATCAGCTTAAACAACGGAACCGTCGTCCCGTTGCCCAGTGTTGTGATGAATGCGTTGCCCATCAGCATCAGCACGTCGCGCGGAGGCCGCTCCATGAGCTCGTCCGTATGGCTCAAGAGTTGTAGCGTAGCGGTGTGTCGCTCCAGCACTTGACGAAATAGATCGCCCTTATCCTTGAAGTAGTGGTAGATCAGCCCCGGCGACTTAACTCCCGCCGCGTCGGCAATATCTTTATTCGTGGCCTTTTCAAAGCCCTTGCTCGAAAAAACCTCAAGTGCGCTGTCGATAATCTGTTGCCGCTTGCGTTCCCAGTCCTGCTCGTCGCGTGATGGCATAGCGTTGCTGCTGTACTTTCTTGATTGATTGGTCAATCAAAATATACACCCGGGGATATATGGGGTCAAGCGGTCTCTTTGGCCGCCGCAGCCGACTATTACTTCAGATGGACCGGCCAGGCGCCAAAGGCGATCAGCCAGCTGGCAAGCGCCCGTACTAACGGTAGGCGTGCCCCAAGCCGTAACACAACCGGCAGCGTGAACGGCTGGCTCGACTGGAGCGCACCGTCGACGCCCCAGCGATGCAGAAAGCGCTGAAAGAGCTGAATGATCCGGGTGGGCTCCCGCCGTTTCCGCTGCACCACCGCCAGATGGCGCAGCTCGATCCGTCCTTGCTTTAAGGGCGTGGTAAGCACATTCGCCGCTACAACGGCGTCCTGGATCGCATGGTTGATGCCGACGCCGCCGACCGGCGACATCACATGCGCGGCATCGCCAATTAGCAGGAGGCCCGGCCTGTACCACCGCTTAAGACAGCTCGACTCGACCGAAAGCAGCGTGCCTTGCCGCCAGTCGTGGAGGTGCTCGACACGGTTGCCGAGCTCGGGCAGCAGCTGTGCTAGACGCCGACGCAGCGCGTCTAGCCCTTCCGCTTTTAGCCGTGGGTAGCTGCCCTTCGCGATGATATAGCCCACCTGCCAATATTCGCCGTGGTCCATGAGCACTACCAGACTGCGTTCACCAAAGCGGAACAGCGCACCTGCGTCGGCTGGATCGTCGACGTGCCGCGGCAGATTGAACCACAGCACGTCCATTGGGCTAGCCGTCGCGACCGGCGTGAGCTGCGCAAGGCGGCGGACCCGCGAAAAGCGGCCATCGGCGCCGACCGTTAGCAGTGCCCGCAGCTCGTGGCGTTGGCCATCCAATCGGTAGCGTACACCACAGGTCACATCCGCCTCTTGAATCAGCTCTTCCACGCGGGCCCCCATCAGAACGCGAAAGTTTGGATAGCGGCGCGCTTCGTCGACAATGAATGGAAGGAAACGTGCCTGCGGCAGCATCACGATGTATGGAAATGCGGTTTTGAGGCGTGCGAAGTCGGCAAAGGTGAGCGGGCCGGAGCCGGTTTGTACGGTAAAGGCGCGGATCTTGGCGTGCGGGAGCTGCAGCAGCCGATCCGCTAATCCCAACTCCGCCATGATCTGCACCACGGCTGGGTTTAGCGTATTGCCACGAAACTCGCGCCTCCAGTCGGTATGTGCCTCCAGCAGCGTTACATCGATCCCTTGCCGTGCCAACAGCAGCGCGAGCACGGCACCCGCTGGTCCACCACCAACAATACAGCACGTAGTATCGGCCTTCCCGCCCGGTGTAGCTGAGTCCTGCTCAGCACCGCTTAACAGTTGCGGCTGAACATCTACAACCACGTCTATGAGCCTTTCTCCATAAGAAGCGCAGAGGCGGGGATGATGCGCTCGCGAGGTGATTGCTCTTCGGTCTCCTCCGATAGATATGGAGCAAAGAAGGTGCCGCGGAGCCCGATTGTTAGGAGGTAGAGTGGAAAGCGATAACGATTACAGTGGCGCTAGGGCTGGCCGTAGATAGTATAGCTGCCTTGCCGAAAGACGGGCTGCAGCCAGCTGTCGAACTTGGTGAGTGCTTCCGCGGGAGCGTTCGCTTCGCTAACTAGCGCTTGTTCATTCGGCCCAACTACGACATAGTCCACGTCGTAGCGGGCCAGGAGCGATTGCGCCAGCGCCGGGTCTGGCGACGTGTAGATCAGCTGGACGTCTTGCTCGCGCTGCTCGACTTCCTCGACGAGACCAGGCTGTCCGCCACGCCACAAACGCTCGTGCTGGGTCCAGCCGATCACCGTCGGACGACCGGTAACGCTGGCAATTCGTGCCGTACCGGCGTTATAGGCCTTGCCCGGCGCTTGAAGCACGACGGCGTTGGTCGGGGTGTTCGTACGGATCCAATCAATGGCAGCCGCTTCGTCCGGAACGTCGTTGCGGAGATATGCAAGGCCGTCGATGGTACGGTTCAGTGCATCGTCGGCGGGAGCCCGCAGTGGGTAGACCAGCGACCCCGCGAACAAGACTACGACTGGCACAAGCCAGACCGCTGTGCTCCACCGGATTTTACGAGAGAGTGTCCAAAGCGCGTAGGCCGCTAGCGTGCCCCATAGCAGCCAGACCTGGTAGAAGAACTTGAAGATGGTATTCATGCGGGTGCCGTAGATGTCGCGGAGATAGACGACGTCAACGCCCCACATAACCAGAGCTCCCAATGCGAAGAGCCAGAGCGCGAAGGCGTGCGCCGGTTGCTCACGTTGCTCGAACGCCTGGTAGCTTGCCCACAGTGCTAGGAACAAGAGGCCGGCCAGCGGCCAACCAATCATCACGCCCACGAGCAGCATTGCGGTAAAGCCGCCAAGCAGGAGCGCGCCCGAAAAGCGTGCTTGCCTGGACACTGCGTCGTCACGTTGTGCAACCTCTCCTGCAGTGTGCGCCACGTAGGCCAACAGCGGGACGAAAAAGAGGCCAAAGATCACAATGAACTCGACCAGGCCGGTGCGCGCAGGCGATATCGCCAGCGGAAATCCCTCCGTAGGCGCGACAAAGGTCAGGTGGAACGGAATGTACACCAGGTAGCTTACTAGGATCACCGCACCAGCCTGCTGGATGAAGTGTGGCCAGAAGAAGTTGCGGGGTGAGCTCGCCAGCTTCAAATACAAGAGTGCAAGGGCACCAAGATAGAGCAGCAGGTAGGTCGGCAAATCCCAGCTATTAATCGCGTACAAGCCACCCAGCACAATGCCTGTGACTACCAGCCGCGCGAGATCGGCGCGGCTCCGGAAGTCGGGGGCGCGGCGGCCTGTCAGAATATTCAGGCCGAGGCCAACCGCTAGCAGCGCCCATGGCAGTGACTGTACGTGCGGGTGGAGGTCGCCCAGCAGGAACGAGAAGAAGGGAAACTCGGTGATGTTGTAGACACGCTGGGTCGAGCCATCGGGTGCTACCCGCGTATCCCATAGCGCGCGCGAAGGCCACCAGGCAAAGCTTGCGTCGATCAGCGGCCGGTTGGGATCAAGCCGCGTCTCACCTCCGAAGTCGCCCGCCGGAAATGACGGCGGCAGCTCGATTGGCTCGCGCGCACCCAAGCCGTTGCTCAGCGCCTGTGCCAGCTCAACGGGTTCCAGCGCGACCACTTTTTCGCTGCCGGCCAACACCGCCAATGCTCCTGCCTGGTTCGCACAGATTAGCACAAAGACCGCACCGAGCAGGGGAAACACCCACCGTCCAAGTTTGAGCCCTGCCGACTGCGGACGGCGTCGCACCGCCGCTCCTTGCTCTGGGTGCTGGGCGGTCTCTTCTGGGCGTTCGGCCGCGATGTCTCGGCTGTCTGCTAGTTGCTGTCTGCTGTCTGCTATCTGCTCTCGTTCCTCCGTCAGTTCGATAAGATTTCGTACGATGCCGGCGACGCTTACGGCTGTGAGCGCAAAAATGAGCGCGAGGCCAAGCGTGTATCCAACACCAGCTGATACTCCTGCGAGCCGAATAACGGACGCGATCAGCAGGTACCCGAGATAGTAGTAGTTGATGGGGTAGGGCGCGAACCAGGGGTCTTGAGGCGGGAACTGTGAGCTGGCTAGAATGCCGCTTAGCAGCGTCAGATCCATGGGCTGCTCGGTGGTCTGGATGCCGGCGCCAAAACCCCAGAACTGATGCCAACGGAGCCAAATGCCAAGGCCCAGGGCCGCTGCGAAGAGCACCTCTTGAAAGGCAATCCAGCCGGCCTGCTGCCTAAGCAGCTCAGCTCCTTGGTGTCTCCAATTCCTGCCGGTGAGCACGAGACCGCCGAGCCCTACAAGGGCAGCCGTAAGGCCAAGCTGCAGCGGGCCGAGTGCGCCGAGTCCGAGCATCGAAAGGAGCCAGGCGCCATAGCCCGTGAGCAAGATGCCAAGCGACTTGGCGAAGCTATAGCCCCGATCCGGCAGACCGCGGAAAAACCAAATTGTCAGCGGAAGGGCGAGCAACCCGAGCGCTTCGACGACGAGCCACCAGCGCAAAATATCAGTCAGCAATGTCAGATCCTACTAAGAGTTATGCAGTGTTGCATGGGCTGGTGCTTGAGCCTGGTGGAATCAATTGTAGCGCTCTTTGGGCCGTGCGTGACATTAATCGCCGAGCTCCTGTAGTTGGGTCTCAGCTGGGGACCGCCAGGCTCCATCGCTTGGTGCTATTTCGAGGTACTTCCGGTAGGCGGCCCGAGCCTGGGCCTCGTCGCCGGCAGCGCCCCGTCCACGGTACAGCTCGCCAAGGTAGAAATACGGATCGGGAAGCGTCGGGTCAGTTGCTAGTGCGCGCTTCAGCGCTTGTTCAGCCTCATCCCACCGTCCAAGCTGTATGAGGCCCTGGCCAAGCTTGTTGATATTCGATGCTGTCGGCTCGATATCCGCGGTGTGCTGCCAGGCTTTGATCGCGTCGTCGTCTCGGCCGACCTGCGCCAAAATGTCGCCTAGCAGATGATGGAGCGGGACATCTTCCGGATGAGCCGCGGCCGCTCGCTTAAGCACCTCAACCGCCTCTTCTGGCTGGTTGAGCGCGGCAAGCCGCTGCCCGAGCCCAAAGGCGAGCGCGCTGTCGTGCGGATTGGCATCCGCCTGCGCGCGCAACAGCGCAACCTGCGCATCTTCCATGGCAATTGGGGCGATCTGGCCCGTAGCAACCTCCGGAAGGGCTTCGGTCCTCACTTGGTAGATCCGGACCCCTTCATTTTCATGTGCCACGTCGAGGAGCACGTCACGCATGGCCTCAAACTTTGCAATCCCCGCAAGATCGTAGACCGCGCGCTCAACCGGGCCAATATACACGTAGTCGACGTGATACTTGGCCAGCAGCTCGGCCGCAGTCGCCGGATCGGGCGTGTTGAACAGCTCCTTGACGTCCTGCTCCCGCCGGTACACGTCGGCTGGCGACCGTTGCTCGTCCGCATGGAGCCGGCCCAATATCGTTGGTAAGCCAGTATTGGCCGCCACGCGCACGCCGTACGTACGGTAGAACTCCGCTTCCGATGTTGCGACGATCGGTGTTCCAGCAATGTTTTGTTTGAGCCAAGCAATCGCCTTGGCGTCTGGGCCTAGATCGATCTCTTTGACGACCGATTCCTTGGCCGCGCCGCGCTGTTCGTCAACCGAGATCGTATATTTGGCGCGCGACATAAAGGCGAGGCCATCCAATGTGAGTGGGAGGGAAGTGTCGAAGCGCGTGCTAAGCCGGCTTGGAAGCGCGACGAGCGGATAAAGCAGGCCGGGTACCAGCAGCATAATCAACAAGCCGAGCCAAACGCCCGTTACAACCTCGTAGCGCCGGATCTGCTTAAAGATCAGTGGTACGGCAGCTGCTCCGGCAATTGCCCAGAGTGCCCACACCTGGAGCCCAAACTTGAAGACTGTGTTCATGCGCTGCCAGTCGCTACCGGCCAGGTGATCGCGTACAAACACGACTTGCATCCCAAGGCCGACGAGCAGACCCACAGTCACAAGCCACAGGCTAAACCATTCATAGTCGCGCAGCTGCGCTATGACCGCGAGGCCGAACGCGAGCAGCGCCAGGAATCCCAGCACCATGCGGAGCGGCCAGGGCGAAGGAATCGTCACCTCTGATTGGAGCGCCGCGCCGGTGAGCAGCAGCACGAGGATCAGCAGTGGTAGCCCGATCGCCCCGGTGCGCGTCACAACCGTCCAATGGGACGCGGCCCGCTGCGTGACGAGCCAGGTGATGCTCCCGACCAGGCTAATCACGAGAAACAGCAGGGGGCCGTAGACCAGGCCATACTGCAGCAGTGTATCGCCGCGCTGCACGATGCCGATTCCACCAACCATTGCCTGGTAATGCATGAAAAACGGCGCGTAGAGCACGAGCCCCGCCAGCGGTAGCCCAATCGCCGTCAAAGTCGCCTGCCCTAGTTTGAGGATGGTTCGCCCTACGCGCGCCTGCCCCCGGTAGGTACGCCACGCGCCGCCTACCAGCGCCCCGCCGATCACCAGTGCATATGTAGGCGCGTCCCATGAGTTGGCCGCGGCCAACGTGCCAATGACCAGCGCACCCAGCGCCAGAGTAGAGTTGCTCCGCCGCGGCTGGAGCAGCTCGATCGCACAGGCCATCGCGAGAAGCGTAATTGGCAGCGCGATCAGGTGCGGGTGCAGGTCGGCGAACAAGAAGCCAAAGAGCGGGAATTCATTGATGGTGTAGGGGATGACGCGGCTGGGCCCCCAGAACCAGGCCCCGAGGCGCCCGCCGAAGCCTCCGAAGCCTTCGCGGAGCGCTGCTACGACCGGCGCGAGACCCTGTGCCTCATTTACTTTGACGGCGGTTGCTAACGTTCCCATCCCGACGAGCAGGACAACTGCCAGCAGCCCGTACCGTCGCCGACCAGTCAGCTCGCGGCCAAGCCCATAGGCCCCGCTGAACGCAAAGGCAAACAGCGTAGCGATCGCCAGATTGAAGCCAATCGCGGAATCGATGCCCGTGGCTTTCATGGGAAGCGCCACTAGGTACAGACCGTAGTAGTAATAATTGATGATTCCGTCGCTAAAGAATGGGTCGTACGGTGGCAGCACGGGTGAACGTAAGATTGCGTTCAGGAAGCCAAACTCAAATGGCTTCTCGCCGCCAAAGTACGGATGCCACACATCAGGGTTTGCCGCCCGGACCAGTGCCCACAGTGCAAATGCTACGAGGAACAATACTTCTGTACCCACCCAGCGTTTGAGCACCGGGCCAATCGGTGGCGCTGAGCGTGCATCGCTACCGCGTGTTCGAAGGGCAGTGACTGCGAATCCCAGAGCAGGAAGTGCCAGGATGACGGCGCCAAAGAGCAGCGAGCGCCAGGAAAAAAGCCACCACCCCAAGTTGACTGGCAACCAGACGGCGTAGCCCCAGATCAGCAGCCCGATGAGCTTGCTGAAGCCCCATCCGCTGTCGTGCCAGCGCCCAAAGATGCGGTTGGCAAGCGGAAACGCCAGCAGTCCGAGCAGCTCGAGCAGCACGAGCCACAGCGCAATGCCCAGGGCGGGATAGCGCGCAGCCAGCTTGTTCCAGCCATACTCGTCGACAATGGGCAGCGTGTTGACTGGTTGGCCAAGGACCGGCTCTGCTCGCGGCGGCGTTAGGCGTACGCTCTGCGCCACATACTGCGGACTTTCCTCGGGTGGAGTGGCTTGATACACTCGCACACCACTGCGATCGTAAGCCAGCCTGACATCGTCACTTTGTGTGAGGACGTCGAGGGCCGCGCCTGCACTCTCGCCAAACGCGGCTCGCTCGGCTGGCCCTAGCAGCACATAACGAATCTGATATGTACGCAGGGCCTGCTCCGCCGTCGCGGCATCGCCGCCGTAGATTGCGTCCACTGCTCGCAGTCGGCCATCAATGACGCTGTTCACGGACGGCTGAACCGCGTCACGTAGCCACTGCTGATCGTCAACCGCGCTAATCAGCGTCGGAAGCGCCGCAAGGGTTGTGACCGGCGAGGGTGTGGCGGAAGGGGCGGTAACGACAACAGCACCATCCCGGCTCGACGTGGCAAGCCAACGCGCTGCCTCCACGACCTCCGGCGGCGCCGCTTGCTGTACGTGTGTCGGCTCCTGCGCGGCCACCCGAAGGATCGCGGCAATCGCCGTCCCAACCAGCAGGATCGCGACGAAGCCACCCGCGAGGCGGAGCGTAGAGGCCGCCGGCTGCATCACCGGCATCCGACCTTGGCTCCGCAGCAGAAGCGAGAGGGCCCAGCCCGCAGTACAGGCAAGCAATACAAAGCCAACCATGAATAGCTGCCCAACGTCGCCTCGCGTGTAGCCGGCCATGGCTAGCGTGGCCATTGTCAGCGTTACCAGCACAGGCAGGGTCGTCGCCGGGATGAGCCCAGTCCTCCAATAGCGGCGGGGTGTACCATTCGCCGCGCCGGGCAGCCAGGCCTGAACCATGAGCCAGGTAACCGTCATCAGCGCGGGCACGAAGAGCAGCACAAGTGGCCAACGGAGCAACACCCCGAGGAGGGTCGAGCCAAGGACTGCCGTAGCTACAACCTGCAGTGTTACCCGGTCAGCCAGGGACCTAGACACTACCACCAGCCACGCTATCACCGCTACCAGCGGCAAGAGTAGCCCGAGCAACAGGCTTTCGGTTCCAAGATTGAATGCGGGGTCTTGTGGCGCTGGCAGGGCGACACTCCAGGCGAGCGGGTGTCCAATCACCAGCGCGATTAGGAGCGTGGGCACGCAGCGTAGCGCCCACTGGCGCCGCCTGCCGCGCTCCCCGACCCAGGCTAGTGCCGCCAGTACGAGCCATACGGACACCACGAAAAATGCTCCATAGCCACGGAGAAAGACGAGCGGAAGTGCGGTGAGCACTGCCGAAGCCCATCGGGACCATCGCGACGAGCGCAGAAATAAAGTGCCGAGGGCAAGCGTTGTCGACACGAGCGCCGCCAGCCCAAGGATATCGAGATTGGCAGTCGTGAGCGCGCGCCAGACACCGAGGTCGAGCGGCAATCCAGGGCCAAGCAGGAGAAAAACGCCGGCCACGGCTAGCAGCGCCTGCCTGCGGTATCCCTGTCCGTCGCGGGGCGGGACGATGTTGTACACCGCGCCCCAGACGCCAAGTGCTGCCAAGGCCAGCGCAGTCGGCAGCGCCAACGCAAGCGCAGTCACGGGCTCGAGGCCAAGCAAACGCTCAAAGAGCGCGAACGGTACCCGGGCCGCATAGGGTAGCGGGTCGAGGCCCCCTGCGAAGAATGGGTCGTATGGCGGTAGGCTTGGGCTCCGAATAAGTGCTGTCCAGCGAGCGAGGGTCTGCGGTGCTGGCGTCGAGGTAAGCGTGTACAGCGCGAACCCGGCAACGAATACGAGGAGGTACACAAGCTTGGAGATGAGGAGCGCGCCGCCGTGGGCCATTACAAATGCTGGCCAGGAGCGCCGCTCACGCCACAGCCCGCCGCCACCAACGAGCAGGAGCAGAAGCGTCCACCCGAGCAACAGCAGGCGAACAATTGGGACCTGTACAGCTGCACCAAGCAGTGCCGGTGCCGCTAAGAGCAGCAGGCCGACCATGGGTGCGACGCTGAAACCCCTATCCGCCAGCGGAAGCTTCACCCGCCACATAATCCCAAAGGCGGCCCAGCTTAAGGCCTCGAGCGCTACGAGCCAGGCTACCAACGATAGAACGGGTCCAAACGGGCGCTGAAACAGATAGGCTGTGTCAATGGTTTGAAGCTGTTGCCAGGCTCGCACGGTAAGCTGAAGCGCGGTTGGCGCCCCCTTAAGCTGGGCTGGTCGCAAGCCACGATAAACTTCGTCCCAGGCAATGTCGTCGATAATCAGCTGGCGAGCTCGCTCAATCGAAAAGGCTTCGGTCCGTCGGAAAATCAGCACTCGCGGGTGGTCATATACGAAGAACGCTTCCTCGGCGCTCTGATCGTTAATCGGGAGGCCAAGGATCGTCGGAAACGAGCTGATATCCGCCGCGAGCTCGAAGCCGAGCGAGCCGTCAAAGAGCGCCTGGTAATAGCGCAGCGTGGCCGGGAAACGCTGCGGCACACGTGAGACCGAGGCGTACACCCGCGGCGATGTCAGTACGACATAATCGGTACGCGCTAGCTGTTGAAGCAGTCCTACTCCGGCTTCATCGCCCGGGGTGGCTAACGGGATGCCGGTGTACTTCGTCAGCTCCTCTTCGGCGTACGGAAAGGTAGTAAGCTGCCGGTTACCTGCGCGGGGTAGCGGATCATCCCAAAGCTCCCACGTTGTTAATGCGTTGGGCGCTTGACGGTCCAGCCACTCTGTCGCCGCTACTCGCGTGTAGGGCCGCGTATAGATCCGGGTATAGCCCCACGCCCAGATCCAGGTCGCTGCCAGGACGCCGAGTGCGAGTAAGGCAGACGTCCCGAGGCGCAAGCCTGAGCGTTGTTTTGGCTCTTCTGCCGCTCCTGGCCCCCGGCTCCTAGCCCCTAGTCCCTCCGTCAGCCCCCACCCCCGCGCCTCGACCCCCTTGACCAATGCCCAAGCCGCGAAGAGGATCAGCGGCGGGTAAATCGGGAGAAAGTAGCGCATCGAGGGGTTGAAGCCTTGGCCCTGCCACCCGAAATAGAGCGCGATCCAAAGCCACGGGATCAGGTAACGCCCGATCGTGCCGGTGTGTTTTCGCTGTTGTAAGAATAACCACCCCGTGAATGCGAAGCCTGCCCAGGCTGCAACGCCAAGCGGAATGCCCATGCCCCAGATGATCATGTTCTGGAGTGGAAAGAGGTATGGTGTACGTCGGGTCCATTGCAGGCTCGGGGGCATATCGACGGTGCCGTTGGAGGTCAAGCGCGCGTCTTGGAGCCGCTCCACAAAACGGGGCTCCAACCCGATGTTCCAGATATTGGGGCCGGTAAAGGCATCGGGTTGAAAAATGCGGAAGGCGACGAGTGAGGTCCCGCCGGCAAGCACCAGCAGCAATAGCCCCCACAGCAGCGGGCCGGCACCCGAGCGAACGCTCCATCTGCGGCTCGGCTGCTCAACTCGGCTGCTGATGGCGCGCCACACCGCTTGCGCAGCGGCTAGGCCGATGATAGCGGCCAGCGCCGCCATATTGACTTTGCTTGCAACCGCCGCCCCGAGAAACAAGCCTGCCAACAGGGCATCGTGTACGCGTCCACGTAGGCCGAGGCGTGTGGCGAACAAGAGGGTGAGCGTCCCAAAACAGACCGCAAAGTTGTCGACCGTGAAAAAGTGCGACTGCTGCAGTGGCATCACCGCGCCGGCATACAGTGCGGCCGCGATCAGAGCAATGCGCCGGCCAAAAACCAGCACGCCGAGGAAAAAGAGCGTGACGAGTGTAACGACGTCGGCAGCCGCGCTCAAGGAGCGACCGACGAGCAAAACGCCGTCGACATCGGTGCGGCCGGTGGCTTCCGCAACGATTCGCGCGATTGTGGTCGGCAAGGTGCCATAAACAAAGCCACGCGACCAGCCGAAGTTTCGCGGATTCAAGGTTGAGCAGCCGCTTTGCCCGCTTGGCTCCCAATCCTGCGGCGGGCTGGACGGGTTCCGCGGCGCGGGCATCGGGGACGGGCAGTTGCTGACGAAATAGGTTCGCCAATCCTGCGGCACGCGTAAGCCAGCTACGGTATGGTGAATGAAGCGCTCGTCGGGATGATGCCCAGTCTTGCCATCCCAGTCGCTTAAGTTAACCGTACGGAAGTACGCGCCTACCAGCACGATACCGATCAGGAGCACACAGGTTATGAGCCAAGAGCGATAGGGGCGTTTGGATATGGGACCCGTCGCGAATGGCGGCTTACGTCTATCCATGCCGTGGGATAATCCTGGGTCAATGGTTGGTCTTTGCGCGGGGTATTATAGCAGGCTGCCCGGTTTCTCACCGATAATCGCACACACGCCTTTTACCTAGCTGGAAAGGCCCTAGCCGCCGTGCCCCTGCTTTTGAGGCACGACGGACGTTGGGTTGGGGTGGGCTCTATCGTTTCACGCACCGCACAAATTGATAGGCGCCCTGTTCTGGTAGGGGTTCGTCGTAGAACGGGCGTAGCCACCAGTCAAAGGGTCGCATCTGGGCCGGGTGCAGAACCCATCGGCCCAGCAACCGTTTTGTTGCCAGGTTCGGCACGCCTAGGTAGTGCGAAAGGTCGAACGCACGATGCGCGGCTGGTGAGAAGTAGTAGGCATGCTCGACGAGCTCCAGCCCGGCCGCGGCGAGTCGCTCCCGCCACATAGAGGGCGGATACACATGGTAGTGGTGCGAGATGGTGTTGAAAAAATCGCCGTAGACCTGGGCCAAGCCTGGTAAGCCCAAGCGACGCAGCGCAGTAGCCCCAAACAAATATTCCGGATAATGCTCGCTTGGCAGCGTCGTAGCAAATGTTCCGCCCGGTCGCAGAACGCGGCTGATCTCTTGGAGTACCGCGTCGAGATCGGGGATATGCTCGATCACGCAGTTGCTGACGACCGTGCCGAAGGACGCATCAGGAAATGGTAGTGCGGTCGCGTCGGCAAACATCACCTGCTTGTACGGGCTGGGCTGTCGCTCCGCTGCTTCGAGGAGGTCCCGCCGCATCACGTCGATGCCGACGTCAATGGGCGTGTTGTAGGCAACCGACGCAAAGTGTCCATCGCCGCAGCCGATGTCGAGGACCGGCGGCACGAGTGGAATACGGCCCATGAACTTACATTCAACGGAGCGCAAAATAGCACGATGCGGCGCCATATCTTGTAGGTGACGGCTGAAGTAATCTTGCGTGCCCTGCACTATGTTCTCCTGCCCTTCCGGCTGATCTCGTTTTCAAATAATGCTTCGTAGGCCGAAACCGTTGCGTTAAGATCAAAGATGGCTTCGATTTCTGCGCGCGGCCGAACGTACGCGGCACGGTTGCGCAACACGCGTCCAACGGCTTCCGCCAGCGCCACACTATCTGCAACCGGTACGACTTCGCCCATCTTGGTAATGCTGACCGGCTGGCGCACGCCCGGCAAATCACTCGACACGACTGGCGTTCCACAGAGCATCGCCTCGACCTGTACCAGCCCGAATGACTCGGTCGAGTTGACACTGGTCACCAGTAGGGAGTCCAATGCGCCGAAGAATGCCGGTAAGCGCGCTGGCTCTAACGTGCCTAAAAATGTCCAATGGTCCCCGAGCCGTTCGATCGCAGGCGCGAGACGCTGCCAGTATTCGGCTTCACCAAGCACATCTTTATAGGGGCCGGCAAAGAGCACTTTGAGATTGGGGAACTCGCGCAGCAGTGCAGGCATTGCCTCTACCAGGTACTCAATCCCTTTTTCCGCAGCAAAGCGGGCCGCAAAGCCGATTGTCGGTTCGCCATCAAGCCCATGGGCCTGCTTGAAGGCCTCGACCTCGGCTGCTGTTGGCGATGGCATGATGACCGGAGGTGGAATAACCACGATTTTGTGCTTGAAGCCGGAGAGGAGCCTTGAATGGTTGGCGTAGTCCTGCGTATAGGCCACGATCCGGTCCGCAGCTTTGGCGGCGACATAGTTGGCCGCGAATACAACCTGATCGACGATTCGATTGAAGCGGCCCGGCGGAAGCTGCAAATCACAATGGTAGGTCAGGATCGCCGGCTTGCGTAAAAGCCGTCCACGGGTCGCAAGTCCCGCCGCGTCGAACTGTGGTAGGTGAATGCTCACGACGTCATGTTCCCATGTGAGGCGAGTGGCCCAGTATCCGATTGTGGGCATCAGCACGCCTTTGCTGACCCGCATTGCAACCGGCACCCGCACGATGCGGACGCCGCCGTCAAACTCTTCTCGCGGCAGCTCCTTGGCGTACTGCGAAGTTAAGATCGTGACGGTGTGCCCGCGCCGCGCCAGCTCGTGTGCAAGCCGTTCTACATAAATAGTTAGGCCGCTAACATGCGGCCGATAATAGGTGAGCGCTAACAGAATCTTCATCAGGACCGCATATCCTTAAAGAGCGCCGGATGCTCGGAGACCCAGGCCGCCAGTCGCATAATGCCGTCGCGTACGTCGACCCGTGGGCTCCAGCCTAGCTCGCGTTCGGCTTTTGCGGTATCGGCAACAAAAATAGGCTGATCGCCTGGCCGCTGCGGCATGAAGCGCGGCTCCGGTACGGTCCGGCCGAGCGCTTCTTGAAGTATCGGCTTGAGCTCTAGCCAGACCGAAAGTGTATTTTCGGGTCCACCGCCTATGTTATAGATCTGGCCGGCGGCGATGTCGATGTGGCGCGCGACCAACTCATAGACGTCGACGAGGTCATCGACATACAACAGGTCCCGTACCTGCTTGCCGTTGCCATAGATTGTAATGGGATTTCCGGTGATCAGCGCGATAATGAACCAGGCAATCCAACCCTGGTCCTCGACCCCCATTTGGCGTGGCCCAAAGATACAGGATTGGCGCAGCACGACGGTTGGGACGCCGTAAATTCGGAAATAATCCCGCACATATTGGTCTGCTGCTCCCTTTGAGCAGCCGTACGGCGAGTGAAAGTCGAGCGGATGCGTTTCTGGCACGCCGCGCGGCAAGTCGCGGTACTGGTAACGCGTCGGTAACTCGACGAGGGGCACCTGCTCCATGCCGCCATAGACTTTGTTCGTCGATGCATACACGACGATCGGCGGGTTGCTGCGCTTTCGCGCCCCTTCAAGAATGTTGAACGTTCCCTGGACGTTGGTTTCGAAGTCGCTGCGCGGATCAACAACGGAGGTGGTAACTGCTGTCTGCGAAGCCAGGTGATATACAATCCCGGCCGCTTCCACTGCGCTGTCGACCACAGCAGCATCCCGAATATCCCCTTGAATAAAGGTGAAACGTTGTCCATGCCGCTCACGCAGCCATGCAAGATTATGCTCTGAGCCCCACCGCGAAAGGTTGTCGAAGATAACGACTTCGTGGCCGCCGTGTACCAGTCGGTCTGCCAAATTGCAGCCAATGAAACCTGCTCCTCCGGTAATCACCACCGGCCGCGCTGTCGTGGGATTCATGTCTAGGTCCTTCTTCCCTCTCTGCTCAAATTAATCGTCGAGAGCTTAATGCAATGGCAGTCCAGTGGCACCTTCTAATGGCGTTCGACGCGTCCCCCTGACACAGCTTCGCTGCTGGTTTGGTTATGGATGAGCTGCGTGGCAAAGCGTAGCTGGCCGATGGTGAGACGAATATGAGGAACGGCAGGTCAAAATCAGAGTAGCTCCACGTACCAACGAGAGAATGTGCATGCGGCGGCTCTTGGGCGAATACAACCGATCATTATAACGAATGGGCCTCGTTACGCCAACTACCC
>JADDQE010000099.1 GCA_016781525.1 bacterium
CCTGGACCGTGCCGACTCGTAACATCGGATCCTGCGGCTGGCGCGGTAGCCCCTTGTCGCGAAGCGTCGCTTGCAGTATCGTGTATCTTTAGCAACAACCAACGCACCGGCAAGGGTAACAGCGCATGAGTGTCGATACCATAGCTCCGCCGTCGTCAACCGTAATGAACAATCCGCTCCGCAAGGGGCTGCGCCTCGAGCGCTCGCCATCGCCCTGTGTGATGGTCATTTTTGGCGCATCTGGCGACCTTGCCAAGCGCAAGCTGTTACCTGCGCTGTGGGCGCTTAACGAAGCACAGCAGCTCCCGCCCGGCTTTTCGATTATTGGTGTAGCCCGTAGCGAGCTTAGTCACGATGAATTTCGGCAGCAGCTGCGAGACTCCATCACCCATGACCAAACCGTCGACCCGGCCATGCTCGACACCTTCCTGCAGGGCCTGTTCTATGTCTCCGGCACCTTCGACCAGCCTTCCGCCTATGAAAAGCTTAAAGGCGTCTTGGAGCGGATTGACCGTGAGCGAGGCACCGGCGGCAATCGCATGTACTATCTCGCCACCCCGCCGTCGTTCTTTCCGGTGATTACCGAGCAGCTCGGCCAAGCCGGACTGGTTAGTGACGCCGCGGCCGCGGCAGGCTGGACGCGCATCGTGATCGAGAAGCCGTTTGGCCGCGACCTCGCGACCGCTCGCGAGCTCAATCGTGTCGTGCACAGCGTCTTCGATGAGGCCCAGGTCTATCGCATCGACCATTACCTCGGCAAGGAGACGGTGCAGAATATCCTACACTTCCGCTTCGCCAACGCGATTTGGGAGCCGATCTGGAATCGCCGCTATGTCGACCATGTCCAGATCACGGTGGCCGAAGATTTAGGCGTGGGAACACGCGGCGGCTACTATGAGGAAGCGGGTGTCGTGCGGGATATGCTGGAAAATCACATGCTTCAGCTCCTCACCCTGACCGCCATGGAGCCACCTGTGTCATTCGACGCCGATGCCGTCCGCGACGAAAAGGTAAAGGTCCTCAGAGGGACGCGGCCATTCGATGGCGAGCGAGTGCGGACCGATGTCATACGTGGGCAGTATGGTGCTGGTTGGATTGCGGGTGCGCGCGTGCCAGGCTACCGTGATGAGCAGAAAGTTGCCCCCAACTCGCCAATGGCAACGTATGTAGCCGGCGCCTTCTATATCGACACCTGGCGCTGGCAGGGCGTGCCGTTTTATTTACGGTCCGGAAAGCGCATGCCCAAGCGCGTTACGGAAATTGCGATTCAGTTCAAGCCGGTGCCGCACCTTCTGTTCGGGCCTACCGCGCCAAATGTCTTAGCGATGCGGATTCAGCCCGACGAAGGCATTGCACTACAGTTCGAAGCCAAAGTGCCCGGACCGACCCCGCGTCATCGCCCGGTCACGATGGATTTTCGTTACGGGACAGCGTTCGCCAGCGCCCCAGCCGAAGCATACCAACGCTTATTACTCGACGTGATGCTTGGCGATAGCACGCTCTTCGCCCGCCGTGACGAGGTCGAGGCAGCCTGGACTCTGGTAGCGCCAATCCTTGACACATGGGCCTCTGAGCAGCCGAATGACTTGCCGAACTATGAGGCCGGTTCGTGGGGCCCAGAGGCTGCCGATCGCCTGCTCGAAAACGAAGGGCGCCGCTGGAGGCGACCATGAACCAGGCGAATGTGACGCTAACCCAGGCCGATACATCTAGTGTGCCGCCTGGCGAAATTTCTCGCGTATTGGAAACGCTCTGGCGCGACTCAGTTGGCGAGGACGCAGAGGCATCCGTGATCCAGGTGCGAACGCTCAACCTGCTGGTTATCATCCCGCAGGCACTCGCACATGCGGGACTTTTTCGCGCGATCGACGCGATTGCGGTACAGCACCCTGGCCGAATTATTACCATGGTTGTGGCGCCGGACGCGCAGCCACCTCGGGCGCAGGTTGCAATTGCCTGCCGTTTCGGCGACGACGGGAAGCACCTGTGTGGTGAGCAGGTTACAATTACCTGCGGTGACGGCGGGGCGCCCTTGCCCAGCATCGCCGCGTCCTTGCAGCTGGCCGGAGTTCCAACGTTCCTCTGGTGGGTCGGCGACCCACCCTTTGCCAGCGAAATTTTTCACAGCTTTGTCGACACCGTCGATCGGGTTCTGGTCGATTCCCGAACATGGCACGAGCCTTTAGTTGAGCTCATCTCGCTTGCTGGCGCCGTCGCACAGCACTCCTACATTGCTTTCACGGACCTACAGTGGACCGCGCTAACGCCGTGGCGCCGTCAAACAGCACAGTGCTTCGACGTTCCCGCCGCCCAACCTTATCTCGCGCGTCTCTCCGAGGTCCACATCACCTATGGAGCGGGTGAGGCTGGACACGTCGCGGCACTGCTCCTAATCGGGTGGCTAGCTAGTTGTTTAGGCTGGCACTATCGTGCTGACGCCGGCCCCGCTCGAACCTTTAACGCTTCCGTCGGCACTGTTACCGTTCACCTCAGCGCAGCTACGGGTGACCGTGTCATCCAAAGGATTACGCTTCACGGCGAGGGTGCCACGTTCACACTAGTGGATCAGCCTGATACGGGTTGTTTAAGAACGGAGATCACACTACCGGACACTGCGGATATCAATCGCATTACGCGCTTCACCACCCAGCCGCTCGAGCAAAGCATGAGCGCGGAGCTGAACATGATCGACCGCGATCCCATGTTCGAGGCCGCCCTGTCGGTGGCAGCAGAGCTGACCGGGCATAAACGTAGCCCACAGCTTGAGGCGTAAGGCCGTCGCTGTGCCGTGATATCGACCGCACCATTGAGGGCAAAGGACGCTCCGCCAGTTGAAAGGGCATTACTGATCGAACGAGGTGTCATAGCACGGCCGGCCCCACATTAATTAGCAATTTGTACAGTTCTGTACAGCAGTGGGCCTGTTTTAACCAGCTTGGAACCCGTACATTTCCTTTTAGAGGAAGCGCGCCGTAAAGCTATGTTTTAGCTGCGCTCACCGTGGCGTGTCGCGCCTGTGCGACGGACTACTCCTTGCCGCAGCAGTATGCCGGACTTGCGCGGGCACGGCGGCAAGTCATTTATTTGCGTGACCAAAGGATAGAGCCATGATCGATTCGCCCGTTGCACCGTCTGCCTCCGCTGCTCCCGCTCGACGTTCACACATCGTCACCCGACGCGCCGTCGCCGGCTGGGTCTTGTACGACCTCGCCAACACTATCTTCTCGATGGGCGTCATCTCACTCTTTTTCTCACTCTGGGTCCGTGATGCTGTCGGAGCGGAGCGTGCAGATACTACGTACGCCCTGATCACCGCTATCTCCATGACGATTATTTTCGTCGCTTCACCGCTGCTAGGGGCCATGACAGATCGTGCCCCCCGCAGAATGCCATTTTTGATCGTCAGTACGCTTATATGTGTTGGATTCACCCTTTTGCTAGGCCGTGCCGGCTTCTACGTCACTGCCGTCTGCTTCATCATTGCCAATATTGCCTACCAGGCAGGCCTACAGTTTTACGACGCGCTCCTACCAGAAGTCAGCAATGAAGCAAATCGCGGAAAGATTAGTGGACTTGGCGTCGGCATTGGGTACCTCGGCTCCTATATCGCGGTTGGTATTGGTTTATTACTTGGGACCAGCGATAAGCCTCTGCTCTTCACCATAATCGCGGTTGCCTTCTTACTCTTTTCCATTCCCTGCTTTCTGTTTGTTCGCGAACGGGGCAATCCACACCCACGGCGTATCGATGCGGCAATGGTTCGCCAGTCGGTGCGGGAGACGATCCGAACGCTGCGCTCCGGGAGCGCGTACCCTGGGCTGCTGCGTTTCTTGGTCGGACGCGTCTTCTATACCGACTCAATCAATACCGTTATCTCGATGATGGCGCTCTACACGGTAAACGTTGCCGTGAGCACCGGGTTGACCGAGGCACAAGGCCAGGCGCAAGCTAACCTGATCCTAATGGCAGCGATTACATTTGCTGTCCTTGGTGGTTTCTTCTGGGGCTGGCTCACCGACAGGCTCGGACCGAAACGGACACTCAATATGGTCCTGCGCGCATGGATGGCTATTTTTGTCGGCGCTGCGCTTGTAGGTCTACTCGGACTTCCGCTTTGGGCACTCTATGTCGTCGCAGCATCGGCAGGCTTTTCGCTTGGAGGTGTGTGGGCGGCGGACCGACCCTTTATGCTGCGGTTAACGCCACCTGCCCGAATCGGCGAGTTTTACGGACTGTACGGTATGGTTGGCCGCTTCGCTCAAATTATGGGACCAGTTCTATGGGCGATTGTCACCTACATCACGATCCAGCTTTTCGGGCTGCAGCCGCGAGTAGGTCAAGGCGTTGGTGTCCTGGTGCTTCTGTCGCTCGTGGTTATCAGCTATGTCATTCTGCGGCCCGTCTCCGACAATCCACGCGAGTGGCAGGGAGCAGATCTCGTTCGCTAGGACTCGTCACGCCCCCAAAGTAAGCGTGAACTTGCAGCTGACCTCGTGCCGCTCTGTTGACATACGACTTTGCCCGTGCTGCACGTACTCATGCCGAGGATATTCCCACTCTTGCGTGATGAACGACTGGCCGTGTCGCGTGGAGGCGGCGATTGCCGCTTGATGGTTGTCAAGGGCGCTGTGATGCGCTGGAGTGGGCAACCCGTATGCTGTACCATTATAGCGAGGACCCAACGATCGATCGGTTTGTGCCTCATACTCCGGTGCATCGGCCCGACGTCCCACCACAAGTTTGGGCCATCGAAGCATGGACTGCCCCGAAGTATTGCTTTCCGCGCGATTGCCCGCGTGTCTGCTTCTGGCCCGCTCCAACAACTACCACACAAGATTATCAGCGCTTCTTCGCGTATGTCGACGCGCGGATGGTTGCGGCAGTCGAAGTCGGCTGGTTTGATCGTCTTCGCACCACTCAGCTCTATCGTTATGTTCTACCGGGCGCTAGCTTCACGCCCGTACTTGGCGAAGTGGGGACATACGTCAGCGAAGTGACAATTTCCCCGCTACGAGTTGAGCCAGTCGGCGATCTGCTCGCTGCGCTCTTTCGTGCGCGGGTTGAACTACGCCTGTGTCACTCACTTGTACCCATAGGCCTTGCCATTATTGCCTCGACCATGGAATTTTCCCTGATTCGGATGCGCAATGCCGAAGGTTGGACCTATGGTCCATAGCGCTGGAGCGAGGAGAGCGACTGTGCTGAGGGGCAAGATTAATCCCAACGAGAGGCCGACCCGCGGGCCACACTATATAGCCCTCGAGCAGGAGCTGGTCACGACGGCCTGGATATCGAACTGGCTCATCCGCTGGAGGGAGTTGGACACACAGGGCGGAGAGGTGAGTGCGAGGCATAGACGAGGGAGCAGGAGGGGTGACGCCACTGCCGGAACCGAGCTAGAAGCAGACGTAAAACATGGGTCAGCGCGACGTGGGCCAGGCATGGTTGCCTGGCCCACGTCGCGTGTGGAGGTCGGTATCAGCGTCCTGCTCCGAAGCCAAATGTTGAGCTTGGCACTGTAATGTCTTGACGTGCAAGCTGGGCAAGGAGTCGCGGGCGAATGCCGGTGGGATGGAGCCGACCGACGACTCGTCCATCCTGAACACCATCCTGCCGGAAGACAAAGATATCGGACATGGTAATCACGTCGCCTTCCATGCCGGTGATCTCGCAGATTTTGCTAACACGGCGCGAGCCGTCGGTAAAGCGATCAACGTGCACCACAATCTGAATCGCGGCAGCGATCTGTTCGCGAATCGCCTTAACGGGCAGCTGCATCCCTGACATCAGCACCATAGTCTCGAGGCGTCCAACGGCGTCACGTGGATTGTTCGCATGGATTGTCGTCATCGATCCGTCATGACCGGTATTCATCGCCTGAAGCATGTCCAGCGTTTCGCCGCTGCGGCATTCACCCACCACGATCCGGTTTGGACGCATACGAAGAGCATTGATGACTAGGTCGCGGATTGTAATCTCGTTCTTGCCCTCGATATTTGCCGGACGCGACTCAAGGGTTAGGACGTGCTCCTGTCGCAGCTGTAATTCCGCTGCATTTTCGATCGTGATGATCCGCTCATCGTCGGGAATGAAGCTCGAGAGAACATTGAGCAAGGTCGTCTTGCCTGTGCCCGTGCCACCTGTTACCACGACGTTGGCGCGGCCAAGTACGCACGCTCGCAAAAACTCCATCGCCTCTGCGCTCAGCGACCCAAAACGCACCAGGTCCTCGGGAGTAAGCGGCGTCTCGGCGAACTTGCGGATGGTAAGGCTCGGACCGTTGAGGACCAGCGGAGGAACAATGACGTTGACGCGAGAGCCATCTGGGAGCCGAGCATCGACCATCGGCGAAGACTCGTTCACCCGGCGGCCCAGTGGTGATACGATCCGGTCGATAATCCGACGAACATGAGCGTCATCGTTGAACTGAACAGCAGCGCGCTGCAGCCGCCCCTTACGCTCGACAAAGACAAGCTTGGGTCCATTGACCATGATTTCACTGATTGTGTCGTCCAATAACAGCTCCTCGAGCGGGCCAAGGCCAGCAACCTCGGCCTGAACCATACGCTGCACACGCTCCAGCTCATTTTCTGAAAGCGTCGTCTGGTCTTCGTCAAGCAGGGCTGCAATTGTGCCAGCGACGAGAACGCGCAGGCGGGCGGCATCGCGTACCTCACGCTCAAATTGTGGTCCCATCTGACGCGCAATTCGCTCAACGGCGCGAGCAACCAGCACGTGATGATCCTCAGACACAACCTCGACTTCGGGCCTAGGCGTTAACCGAGCGATAACGGACTGAGATGGAAGCGGTGTGACGTCGGCTAAGGTAGGCGGCATATCTTGTGTAGGACGAGGGCGAAAACGAAGCATGATGTGCTCTCTTTGCTGTGTGAATGGTCAACGCTAAACGCTCCGACAGGAGCCGGGGGTGCACCATCTGGGTCGAAGCAGGCCATGGTGTCGTAGCGGTGGGCGTGCCGTTACGTAAGGTAACGGCACGCTGTAGCTGAACTTCCAGCAATTATCGGGAAATGATGGGCAGGTAAATTGGCGATGGGCCTGCGTTTGGCTGCGGTTTCGGGGTGGTTCGTGGATCGGTGCCCGCGCCGTACTCGTCACCGTTGCTAACTCCGTCGCCGTCGGGATCCCCGCCACTTCCGTTATCGCCAGTTCCGTCGCGCGGATCAAGACCGTTATCAACCTCCCAGCCATCCGGCAATCCATCACCATCGGTGTCTGGATTGGTTGGCCCGGTGCCGATTACGTCCTCAGTGCCGTCATTCACGCCATCGCCATCCGTGTCCGGATTGGTCGGATCGGTGTTATTAAGCTCTTCCTGCTTGTCCGGCACGCCGTCGTTATCGTCGTCCAGGTCGGTGTTGTTGCCAATGCCATCCTTGTCGGTATCCGTCATCTCCGTCGGATCGAGCGGGAACGCATCCACGCTATCCGGCGTTCCGTCGTTGTCGTCGTCCGTGTCCGCGTTGTTGCCGGTGCCGTCACCATCCGTATCGATGCTCTCATTGGGGTCGGTCGGGAGCGGATCCTGGCCGTCGCTCACCCCGTCGTTGTCGTCGTCGGTGTCGGCGTTGTTGCCGATTCCGTCGCTATCCGTGTCGACGCTTTCGTTCTTATCGAGCGGGAAGGCATCGACGTTGTCGGGCGTTCCGTCGTTATCGTCATCCGTGTCGGCATTGTTGCCGGTCCCATCGCCATCCGTGTCGATGCTTTCGTTCTTATCAAGCGGGAAGGCGTCTACGTTGTCAGCCGTTCCGTCGTTATCGTCATCCGTGTCGGCATTGTTGCCGATCCCATCACCGTCGGCATCCCCTGATTCGGTACTGTCAGCCGGGAAGGGGTCCAGGCTGTCATTCACGCCATCCCCATCGGTGTCGGCAAGCAGGGGATCGGTTGTTCCCGAGAGCTCAGTACCGTCACTTAGGCCATCACCGTCAGTGTCCCATTTCATCGGGTTAGTGCCCTGCTCGAGCTCATGCAGGTTGGTTAGGCCATCCTTGTCGGGATCTCCGTTCGCACCATTGTCGCCCGTAGCGTCATTTGGATCGAGCCCATACAGAGTTTCCCAGTCATCGGGCAGTCCATCTTTATCTACGTCGTTGCCATACATCATTGCAACCACAGCGTCGATGGAATAGGCAGCATTCTTGTCCGACGAGAACTGTACCCAGCGATAGGGCCGGCTCGGGTCGTTGTACCTGATTAAGGCCACGTTAGCCCCAGCGCGGCTTCCGACAAAGGTAATGAACTTGCTTGTGATGACCCTCCCGGTTTTGTCGATGAGCGACACGTAACCATTTGCACCAGAGGTGGCACGCAAGTAGTGGATAGCTAAGTCTCCCGTACCTTCTTCACCCTCGCCCATATCGAGCACCAGGTCGACACCTGTCGTCTTGGGAAGCTCTGCGTATGTTCGATTCGGCGCACCCGTCGCATTTGCTGGGGTCGACACCGATGTGTGGGTCTTCGGGTCCACCTCATCGGCATATGGGTCAAGTGGGGTTGCGCCCATCGCAGGCCAGGAGACGAGGGCCAGCGTTAGGACCGACGGAACGATGGTTCGACTAATGCGCTTGAACCAGTGCAAAGAAGTTGAACCTACAAACGATGAACCAGACATGAAAACCTCCTGCAACGTGTGAAACGTAGGGGATGCGGAAGCTTTCACGCACGGCGGCCCGGCTACCATTGCAAAACTGCTGTAGGCCCGTGGCTTTGCGTCCCCGCCTTTCGACGGGTTTGCCCTTGACAAGCGTGACCACGTTACGGATAAAGATTGCCTTGAAGAGTAGCGAGACACAAAAAGCCTGGCCCCAATGGAGCCAGGCTGCAGAATCCCAGAATCTCTGGTTCGGCAGCCCGGCTATCCAGATCAGCTGTACCTGGACCCGTGGCTTTGCGTCCCCACCTCACGATGGGTTTGCCTTTATCGTTAGGCTTAGTGTAGTGGCTGCACCTTACCGGAAAGCTTACCAGGCCACTAGGTCGGAGTAGGCCAAAGGGACCTTTAGACGCCGCTGAGCGGGGTTACGCGGAGTGTGCTGGGTGGTCGCAACTTTCCCCATTGAAGCTGGAGCCGGAGGCGAAGGAAGGCGTGGCTAGAGCTCGTCGTCTGCGTAATCCAGGCGCCGCACCACCCGGGCAGGATTGCCAGCAACCACGACATCGGGTGGAACGTCGCGGGTGACCACGGCGCGAAAGCCGACGACCGAGTTGGCGCCGATGGTGACGCCTTTGAGCACGACGGTCTGCCCGGCTAGCCAGACATTTTCGGAGACTGTAATGGGTGCACTGAGAACCGGCGCATGGGGATTGATCGCCCGATCACGCCGGAGGCTATGGAAGTCGGTGTCTACAAGCAGCGTCGAGCCGAGGATACAATTGTCACCGATTGTGATACCACGCTTGGCCATCAGGCCGACGCCGTTCAAGCGCACGTTCGAGCCGATTGAAATCGTAACATCAGGGTTGAAGGTCAGGATAACATTGCGCTCTTCGTGCGCCCAAGCGTTGACGTTGGCACCGAATATAACACGGCCCGGACCGCGGATCACGAGCTTACGATTGGCCTGGAAGCCAGGGCCGAAGGTAATTCGGTCACCCCTCAGCAGCCGGTATTTCGCGATGACATACCGCGACAGCAGGCGCACGAGAACCCACTTGACAACCGCTTTCAACCCCTGCAGCATCGTTGGCTTGCTCTCCCTCTACATCACTCGGGGATCATCGTCGCATAGCGCCATACTCGGAGCTTCGGAAGAGGTGTGAGGCGTCGGAGCCGTAAAAGGCTCTTCTCGATCGCCACAGGGTTAGCGTCACACAAAGTGGGGTTGCGGCCTGCCCGAGCACTCACCACCCCGGTGGTACCCGAGCCACAGCAAAAGTCGAGGACGCGATCGCCGGGCGCACTCGACGCAAGTACGATCCGCTGTAATAGCGCTTCTGGCTTTTGCGTCTCGTAACCGACACGCTCGCCATGCAGCCGAGCGACAACCGGGAAATACCACCAGTCTTCAGGCACCTTGCCGCGAGCCAAATCAGGCACCTTACCGAAACCGGCCTTCGGGCTGCTCTGAAAGGTCCGTACAGTGGCCTCGTCGTAGGGTACTCGCACCGCGTCGGCGTCGAAGTAGTAGTCTCGCCCTTTGGTGTAGACCAGGATGGTGTCATGCTTGCGCTTGAAGGCCGAGGTGATCGGCGACGGGCCGTGGTAGCACCAGATGATTTCGTTAAGGAAGCGCTCCCGGCCAAACAGCCGATCCAACAGCACCTTGGCATAGTGGACCGCGTGCCAGTCGAGGTGTACATACAGCGTCCCGTCACTCGTCAGTAGGTCACGGGCTAGCGTGAGGCGCGCTTCTAACCAACGGAGGTACTCGTCGAATTGGGCGTCGTCGGTATAGGCATGAATAACTTCCGACTGTGCACCCTTTGCGCCATTGACACGGGCTGCGTAGGTCTTACCGCTGGCGAAGGGCGGATCGATATAGATGAGCCGAAAGCGGGCCGCTTGGTCGAGCAGCCAGCCGCCTACGGCTAGGTTATCACCACAGAATACGTCGACCTGCACTCGCGCAGCTTGATCCCCCTCCCCAAGCTGCAGCAGCACCGGCCGAGCATCCGGCTCAGCAGCCCGGAGCTCCGGCAAATTCAACGCCTGGTAGTTATGCTCGAAGGTTCCACGGCCCATGGCTACTCCTGATCGGATGGCACTATAGCCGCGCCGGCCAACGGCGTCAATAGCCACAACGATGGTCCGAGACGAGTATGTCGATTAAGGACACCAGCTTACGGCGCGCAAAAGATACACCTCCCGTGTCGCCTTTGGAAAAGCGCGAGGCACAGGAGGCGTAACAGATGAAGGATTGGCCAAGCTTAGGCCGCCACGTCGATCTTTCGTGGGCGGCCCTTTCGTCGCGACGTCGAAGCGGATCGGTCCGCAGCAGTTGGAGAGGGCGTCTCGCCTGCGACTTCCGGGATATCAACGGCGCACCAGCCTGCTTCCACCGAAGGAACATCGCCATGCAGGACGTCGAGCTGTACTTCTGCCTTGAGGCTTTTTGCAAGTAGCTCAGCAACGAAGCGGCCGGTGTGGGATAGCTCGACCTTGGATACTTGCTCGGGCGTACCTTCCGCGATCACGAGACCGCCGCCGGCACCACCCTCGGGCCCCATATCGACGATCCAATCTGCGGTCTTGATGACGTCGAGATTGTGTTCGATCACGATCACGGTATTGCCCGCATCCACCAGCTTGTGCAACACTTCCAGTAAATGCTGAACATCGGCGAAGTGTAAGCCCGTCGTCGGCTCGTCGAGGATATAAACAGTACGCCCAGTCGCGACACGGCAGAGCTCCTTGGCGAGCTTGACACGCTGGGCCTCGCCCCCTGATAGTGTAGTCGCCGACTGGCCCAGCTTAATGTAGTCCAGCCCGACATCATGGAGCGTCTGCATGATGCGGCGAATGCGCGGGACGTTCTCAAAAAACCCGAGTGCCGTTTGCACATCCATATCGAGCACATCCGCGATCGATTTGCCTTTGTACTTTACCTGGAGCGTCTCGCGATTGTAGCGCTTGCCCTTGCAGACATCGCAGGTAACCCACACATCGGCGAGGAAGTGCATCTCAATCTTCTTCTCACCGTTGCCCTCGCATGCTTCGCAGCGGCCGCCCTTGACGTTGAAGGAGAAGCGACCGGGACCATAACCTCGCAGCTTTGCCTCGGGCGATTGCGCAAAGACGTCACGGATCAGATCAAAGAGCTTGACGTACGTGGCCGGATTGGAGCGCGGCGTGCGTCCGATTGGCTGCTGGTCAATGTCGATCACTTTATCAAGCTGATCGAGGCCTTGCAGTGAGCGATGTTTGCCGGGCCGCACTTGAGCCCGATTGAGGCGGGCGGCCAGGGCAGGGTAGAGTGTCTCGGTAATCAGCGAGGATTTCCCGGAGCCAGATACTCCCGTCACTGCGGTAAGGACGCCGAGCGGCATGTTGATGTCCACGTCCCGAAGATTGTTTTGTTGCGCTCCGCGCAACTCGATCCAGCCCTGCGGTTTCCGACGCTGCGTCGGTGTTGCGATCTGGACCTTGCCTGCCAGATAGGCTCCGGTCAGCGAGTCGGCGGCAGCGACCTGCTCCGGAGTTCCTGCCGCCACGACCTGCCCGCCGTTCACGCCCGCGCGCGGACCAAAGTCGATAATCCAGTCGGCTGTCTGCATCGTCTCTTCGTCGTGCTCGACCACCAACACCGTATTGCCCAGGTCGCGCAGCTTGATCAACGTGTCAATCAGCTTGTGGTTGTCACGCTGGTGCAGCCCGATGCTTGGCTCGTCGAGAATGTACATCACTCCAACCAAGCCGGAGCCGATCTGAGAAGCGAGCCGGATGCGTTGGGTCTCGCCGCCGGAGAGGGAGGGAGCCGAGCGATCGAGGGTCAGGTAATGGAGGCCGACGTTCAACAGGAAGCCAAGCCGCTCACGTACTTCTTTGAGCACCTCACCTGCGACGGCCAGCTCATAGTCGCCCAAGCGCTGGGTTTTGGCAATAGCGGGCAGGATCGTGTCGTCATCGAGCTGTCCGTACCACCGGTCAGTTTCACCCGAAAGCTTGCAGGCGCAGGCATACGCTTGGTCGATAGTTAGCGCGGTCATATCCTTGATCGACAGATCGGCGATGGTTACGGCGATGCTTTCGGGACGCAGCTTCGCGCCATGGCAGGATTGACAGGGCTGCTCGCTCATATACGCCTGATAGTAATCGCGAGCACCATCGGAGCCCGTTTGATGAAAGCGACGTGTGATCTCGCTCGATAAACCTTCCCATGGTCGGGCATAGTTGCCACTTCCATGGTCGCTGTCCCAGCTGAAGCGAATACGCTCTTTGCCCGAGCCGTTGATCAAGACCTGGCGGGCGCGCTCCGGTAAATCCTGCCAGGGCGTGTCAAGATCGAAGCCATAGTGACGAGCGATGCTACGCAACGCGCGGTAGCCCCAGCTATCCTGTTTTTTACGGAGCTCACCCCAATATAGCACGGCGCCCTCGTGCAACGTTAGTGCTGGATTAGGAACGATCAGCTCAGGGTCAACCTCAAGCCGAGTGCCCAAACCAGCACAGACGGGGCATGCTCCCTGTGGTGCATTGAACGAGAACATCTGCGGCGTGAGCTCTGCAAAGGAGATGCCACAGTTCGCACAGGCGAAGTTCTCGCTCATCGTCCATTCGTCAGGATTATCGGCGCCGCGCAGGGTAAGCGCGGTGCGCGGCTGGTCGTCGACTGCGACATCACGTCGGGCGCCCTGGACGCTGATGATAACCTTGCCGTCGCCCAGTCGCAGGGCAGTTTCAATCGAATCGGTCAAGCGCATTACAAAGTCGGCGTGCGGATCGTCGTGGGCCTGCCAGGGCGTACTGGGGTCGTAAGCAGCCTTCGTCTCAGCTAAACCAACCAACTCAGGTTGATCATCGGCGCGGGAAGGAGTAACGCTGCCAGGGATGGCAAGACGGTCGACAACAATCTCGATCGAGTGCTTGACCTTTCGATTAAGCTTAATCTCCTCCTGCAGATCACGAACCTCGCCGTCGACACGTACACGGCTAAAGCCTTCGGCACGGGCCTCGGCAAAAATATCTTTGTACTCACCCTTGCGAGTCGAGACCATCGGAGCCAAGACCATGAAACGCGTCCCAGGCTCAAGCTGACGCACCCGATCGACCATTTGCTCCGCGGTTTGCGAACCAATCTCACGGCCGCATTGGTGACAATGCGGCACGCCAATGCGCGCGAATAGCACACGTAGATAGTCGTAGATTTCGGTAACGGTACCAACCGTGGAGCGCGGATTTTTGGAGGCTGACTTCTGCTCAATCGCAATCGCAGGGGAGAGACCGCCAATGTAGTCGACCTTTGGCTTTTCCATCTGCCCAAGGAACTGGCGGGCGTATGAAGATAACGACTCAACGTACCGTCGCTGACCCTCTGCATAGAGCGTATCGAAGGCGAGTGACGATTTACCAGAACCGGACACACCTGTAAGCACTACAAGCTTGTCACGAGGCATCTCGAGGTCGATGTTCTTGAGATTATGCTCGCGTGCGCCCTTGATTACGATCTTGTCTTTAGCCATGTGGTCGATCCCCCAGCCTCTATGTCATAATCGGCAGCTGCTCGCGCTCGAGACCGCAGACGTGGTGATTGAGGCAACAAAAAAGCCGCAGCTCATCCTTACGTCGGCAGGAGTTGCAGATAAGCGGCGACGCGAACACTTGTACGACCGAAAGTATATCATTGGTCCGCTCTGTGATCAATAGTACCGAGTCGAGGCTGAAGCGGCAAGGACGCTTAAGCAGGCATCGTTTCGACGAAGCGTCGAACAGTGGAGGGCAGCCCCGCATTGACTGACAAGCGAGCACTTGCCGCTGGGCCGATACTGATAGAATATGGTAGTCAATGGAGGACGACGTATGCAGCGCATAGATGGTCGACGGCCAAATCAGCTTCGGCCGGTGGAATTGATCCTTGACGTACAGCGCTACGCCGAAGGATCAGTCTTGATTAAGATGGGCAACACACACGTTGTGTGTAGTGTCAGCGTCGAGAATGGCGTCCCCGGATGGCTTAAGGGTAAGAGCCAAGGGTGGTTGACAGCCGAATATTCGCTGCTACCCCGTGCGACCCATACACGAACTCGGCGCGAACGTAACGGCGCGAGTGGGCGGACGCAGGAGATTCAGCGACTGATCGGCCGGTCGTTACGAGCGGCCGTCGATCTCAAGGCGCTCGGCGAGCGCACAATTACCGTGGACTGTGATGTTCTGCAGGCAGATGGCGGTACGCGAACCGCGGCGATCACTGGCAGCTATGTTGCACTCGAGCGAGCAATCGCAGCGCTGGTGCGTGGAGGCACACTTGCGACATCACCAATAATCACGCAGATTGCCGCAATCAGCGTTGGGCTAGTCGGCGGCGTAGCTATGTTGGACCTCGCGTATACCGAAGACAGCGCGGCTGACGTCGATTGCAACGTCGTACGTACAGGCGGCGGTGCGTTCGTGGAAATCCAGAGCACTGCGGAAGGTGTAAGTTTTTCACGGTCCGAGCTGAACCAACTGCTCGACATGGCGGAGCTTGGTATCGACCAATTGATGCGCCTCCAACATCAGCACCTCCAGCACATCTGATTCGATCTCGGATAATTTCGTCACGGTGCGTACAGTCGAGCAAGCGCATGGGCGGCTCGACGAGCGGGTACTGGGGATCGGTAGCCGGTTGATCGACTATCAGCCGCGGCCCTATCTAGTGCAAGCCTTCCAAGTGGTGCGGATGAGCCACGTGGTCGGCGGACGACGCGCTCTGTCCAGTGGTTTTTTTGTTTGACAAGGCTCGTTCGATACACTACCATGCCTCGTCGGAAGGATTGGTAAGGATGATATTGTGCGGATCCTAATCACTGGCGGGCATGGTCAGGTCGGGCAGGCGCTGGTTGCGGAGCTACAATCCCAGCACTCAATCGTCGCTCCAGATCGCAGCACAATCGACATCGGAAACACGGGAGCGACTCAGCAGATCATTGAGCTCAAGCCGGATCTTGTGATTCATGCTGCGGCGTTTACGAACGTGGATGCATGCGCACGCGAGCCCGACCGCGCTCTACTGATCAATGGACTTGGTACGAAGCATGTTGCGCTTGCCTGTCATCGCCTCGGCATCCCGATGGTCTACATCAGCACAAATGAGGTTTTCGACGGCGAGGCCCAGCGGCCCTACCTCGAGTTCGATGTAACCCGCCCGATCAACCCCTACGCGTACTCAAAATGGGTTGGAGAGCAGGTGGTTCAGCAGCTGGTATCGAGCTTTTACATCGTCCGTGTCGCGTGGGTTTTTGGCGGGTCGCGAAACTTCGTACGAACAATGCTGCGTCTGGGGCAAGAACGGCAGGAGCTTGCAGTTGTTGACGATGAGCTCGGCAACCCGACGTATGCACCCGATATCGCGGCTGCCATACGCCAGCTGATCAAGCACCCGGCATATGGTGTCTACCATTTTGTCAACGAGGGGTATTGCTCGCGCTACGACTTTGCCCGTGAAATTTTCCAAAGATCCGGTCTCACTCGCATTGTGGTCGATCCGATCAAGCTTGCAGACTATCAGCGAGATAGTACGCCGCCGCGGTATGGGGTTCTGCGCAACTTCGTCGGTGCGACAGATCTTGGCATTCGCTTGCGACCCTGGCAGGATGCGTTACAGGTTTTTCTCGAGGAGATCCAGAGCGGCTCAGCTCGATGATTGACGTTATTATTCCTAATTATAATGGTGCTGCGCTGCTCCCCGTATGCCTCGGAGCACTACAGCGCCAAACGCGGCGCGATTTTCAAATCACCGTCGTCGACGATTGTTCGACCGACAATTCGGTCGACCTGCTGCGGGCAAACTATCCTGAAGTGAACCTGGTCGCCCTCGACGAAAATGCTGGCTTTGCCAAAGCGGCGAACAGGGCGATCGCTGCCACGTCCAACCCCTTCGTCGTCCTGCTAAACAACGATACCGAGGCCGAATCTGGCTGGCTCGCGGCCCTCGTAGGGGCGCTCGAGGCGCATCCAGAGTACGACTTTGCAGCAAGCAAACTGCGCCTTTATGACTGGCGCGAGGTATTGCACTCGGCCGGTGATGGTTACCGGGCCGACGGATTACCCTTTAGCCGGGGGGTGTGGGAAGTGGACCACGGGCAGTACGACAGTGTGCGCGACGTTTTCGGCCCCTGCGCCGGTGCCGCCGCGTATCGGCGGAGGTCGCTTGACGCCATAACAGTTGCAGGACAAGTCTTCGACGAAGATCTTGTTATGTACTGCGAAGATGTTGATCTCAACATTCGAGCGCGTCTCGCCGGTTTACGTACGCTCTACGTTCCCGATGCGATTGTATATCATATGTTGAGTGCGACGGGGGGCGGAACGCTTGCAAGCTACTATTGTGGCCGCAACTTCATTCTGGTATGGACCAAGAATATGCCCGGCTTGGTAGTTCGACGGTGCCTCGTTCCGTTCCTCAAGCAGCAGCTCGTGATAACCCTTGCCGCACTCCGTCATATTCGAGGTACGGCAGCTAGGGCACGGTTGCGTGGACAGCTGGCAGGTCTATTGGCACTTCCTCGATTTTTACGCAAGAGGCGGGCGATACGGCAGCAGCAGAAAGTGCAGGACGGTCAGTTTCTTGCGCTGCTGAGCAAATAGAGGATAACGCGGTGCCGCACTTGTCAATTATCATTCCAGCATACAACGAGGAACGTCGCCTGCCAGCAACGCTACAAACAATTCTTACGTTCCTGGAAACACAAACCTTCGAGGCGGACGTAACGGTCGTTGACGATGGAAGCACCGACGGAACTGCAGTCGTCGTCGAAGACCTCATGGCAGAGCACCCCAATCTTAAGTTGCTAAAACTGGATCACCGCGGGAAGGGTTACGCCGTGCGGATGGGCGCTCTAGCTGCCGGGGGTGCACATGTCCTGTTCTGTGATGCGGACCTTGCTGTTCCAATCGAAGAGTGGCATAAACTACACCAATTTTTGAGCGCCGGCTACGACGTAGTGATCGGGTCACGCGAGGGTATCGGAGCACAACGGCTGGGCGAGCCCTGGTATCGGCATGCAATGGGACGGATATTCAATCGAGTTGTTCAGCTGGTCGCACTCGGCGGCATCCAGGACACGCAGTGCGGCTTCAAGGCATTCCGCCGGGATGTATGCCAGCACATTTTCCGGGGAGTTCAGCTGTACGGAGCGAATGCAAAGCTGGTCCAAGGCGCGGCCGTTACGGCGTTCGACGTCGAAGTGTTGTTTCTCGCGCGGAAGTTCGGGTACAGAATTAAGGAAGTTCCGGTGCTGTGGCGGTACGGCGTCGAGACGAAAGTAGACCCACTACGTGACTCGTGGCGTAACTTTGGGGATGTCCTACGCGTACGCTGGAATGACCTCCGCGGTCGTTACACGGGGCTTCGAGCCGAGCAGAGCGGAACGCCAACCAAATAACGGACCTATCAATATTTATTATAGCTGTGGCGCTGCCGCTTTGGGCAGCGCCACAGCTATGCTGTTAGCGCGGGGCAGGTCCACCAGGAGCTGCCCCATCATCGTCCCCAAGCCTTTCATTCGTCGGAGTAACGGGTGCGGGGATCGTTGCAGTGACGGGCGCGGATGCATCTGCGCCTAACTGCGCAGGAGCTCGCGGTTGGATCTTCGCTCCTACTGCCTGGGCGATCGCGGTTTTCTTCAGCTCCAACTCCTCGGACGTGCCCAGCATACCGAGAAATGGTCGTACGATGTCGATCGGAAAAGGAAATAAAATTGTCGAGTTTTTCTCGGTTGCTATTTCCGTCAGCGTTTGCAGGTAACGCAGTTGGAGCGTGACTGGCTCGTGCGCTATGATATCGGCCGCCGCCGCGAGCTGCTTCGATGCTTGGAACTCGCCTTCGGCATGAATAATCTTGGCCCGTTTTTCGCGCTCGGCCTCTGCTTGGCGCGCCATGGCGCGCTGCATCACCTGTGGCAGCTCGACATCTTTGACCTCGACGATTGTTACCTTGACCCCCCAGGGCTCGGTCTGCTCGTCGATGATCTGCTGAATCTCGGCGTTGAGCCGGGCGCGGTCAGCCAGTAGCGTATCTAGCTCAACTTGGCCCATCACGCTGCGCACAGTTGTCTGCGCGATTTGCATCGTCGCACGGATATAGTCGAGCACGTTAACAACAGCCTTGTTGGGATCGACAACCATGAAGTAGAGCACGGCATTGACTTTGATGGTGACGTTATCGAGCGTGATGACCTCTTGCGCCGGAACGTCCATCGTGATGACCCGGGTATCAACCCGTACCATCCGTTCAACCGGCGGCCACACGAAGAAGAGCCCGGGTCCTCGAGCGCCGACGAGCCGCCCGAGGCGAAAGATCACACCGCGCTCATATTCGGGAATCACGCGGACCGCAGAAAACAAGTACATCAGGCCAACAAAGAAGATTGCGCCGACGCAAAGAAAAGCGCTAGCACCGCTGACAAGATCCATTGTTGTTCCCTTTCTAATTCTTTCGGTGAAACGGGCGGCTGTTCCTACTCTGCCTCAAAGCGTTGGACATACAGGCGTAGTCCTTCGACCCCAGCAATCCGCACAAACTCGCCGATCCCAAAGGGGCCTTGGTCGCTCCACGCCGACCAGAGCGCACCGTTGACGAAGACCATACCCTCTGGAGCGATCACCCGCCGCACCTCCGCAATCTGCCCAATCAGAGCCTCCTGGCCCGTTACCGGACCATTCGCTCGAACCCGCATCGCGATCGTCACGAGCGCCAAGGCTGCTGTTCCCAGCATCACCGCCACAGCCCCAATCGCCAGATAGGAGACGTCGAGGCCTGGTGACCGCGCGGGATCGACCAGATAAAGAGCACCAAGCACAAGCAGGACCAGACCGGCAACCGTGAGCCCGCCGTGCGACATGACGACGTGCTCCAAGCCGACCAGCACCAGCCCTCCCGCAAGCAAAAGCACCGCTAGAGGTCGGACTTCGCCCAGCATAAAGCCGCCAAGTGCTGCAAACACCAGCAGGGCGCCGGTTACGCCGGGGACACCGATGCCAGGAGTGGCAAACTCCAGGTAGATTGCTATGCCACCGACAACAAATAGCAGAAAGGCAACCGTTGGCACCGCCAGTAGCTGCAGCAGCTGTTCCCACGCCGTCGGAGCGACGCGCACGACGCGCGCGCCGAGGGTACCAATGCTGCGCTGGGTCCCATCCGCGAGCGATACCTGGCGACCTTGAAGACTCGTCAGCAGCTCATCCTCAGCTGCCACTAGGTCGATCACCGAAGGAGTGTCCTGCTGAGCACGCTCGGCGTCGATGATCGCCCCATTACGTGCGGCTTGCTCCACCCACTCGGCGTTACGCTCGCGCGCACGTGCCCAACTCGTCAGCTGCTTGACGGCGTCGTCGACGAGCAGCTGCTGGGTTGCCGCCGAGAAATGAGCAGGCATGTCGACGAGCGGCGCTTCAAACCCGACCGAAGTACCAGGTGCCATTGCGGCAACATGGGCCGCGGAAATGAGCAGTGTTCCCACAGGGCCACTCTGGGCACCCCTCGGCGCAATATAGGCGACGACGGGAACATCTGCATTCGCAACTTCACGGGCGAGCGGCCAAGCTGTCCTGAGGGAACCTGCTCCTCGCAGCTCGATGATAAGCGCCGTCGCATCGGCAGCCTCGGCCGCGCGGAGCGCCCTCCGGACCAGTCCAGCTGCCGGCTCGGTCAGACCATGCTCCACGGTCACGTAATACACGGGACGAGGCACCTGAGCTGTGACCGAAACCGACAACGCAACCAGGTACCAGAGGAGAATTACGCCGAGCAGCCGCTGAAAATAACTCATCATGCTTAAGTGTACGCTGTTTCGACGCACCGGTTGCACCCTAGATGCGTTTATGTAACGCCGTGATTCGGTGGCTCCTCGGGCGACCCTGCTCCAGTTTCACTTGCCCGCGCAACCATGCGCTTGATCCGCCGCTCACATTCCGAGCGCGGGAGCAGCACCTTACGGTCGCACGTCAGGCATCGAATACCAATGTCTGCACCTATGCGGACGATACGCCAGGTGTCACCACCACAAGGATGCTGCTTCCGCATTTGCACAACGTCACCCACAGCGAGATCAAGTGGTTGAGGCATAGTTGAGCCTACCAAGGAACCGTGCGGTCTCTGACGCACCGTTGGTAATGGACGACATCATCGTCCATTGCGAGGTGCTCGGCCCTATCTTTGGCCTAACTGGCACCATTACCGCGCTCCTCGCGCTTAGCCGCGTTCCACAGATTGTCGAGCTCCTGCGGGCTAAGCTGCTTCAAATCCCGGCCGTCCGCAAGTCGCTCACACGCGGCGAAGCGCCGGCGAAACTTGGCGTTCGCCTCGCGCAGCGCTGTCTCGGCGTCAACGCCGAGCCATGAGGCGAGCCGCGCAACAACAAAGAGCAAGTCACCGAACTCCTCACTGCGCTGAGCCGGCTCTGCCGTCTCGATCTCATGAAGCTCCTCGCGCACTTTCGCCCACACTCCGGCAACATCGGGCCAATCAAAACCGACCTTCGCGGCCTTCTGACCAAGCTTTTGGGCGGCGGCGAGAGCCGGTAAGCCCACGGGAATACCGTCTAGCAGGCTTGTACGTGATTTGCCCTTCTCCGCGTGCTCCTGCGCCTTGATCGATTCCCAGTTTCGGAGTACCTCTGCGCTCCCGCTCACTGCGAGATCGCCAAAGACATGTGGGTGGCGACGAATCAGCTTTGTCGCGATCTGCCCCGTGACGTCGCCAAAGTCATAGGCACCGGCCTGGCGCGCCATCTCGCTATGCATGAGAATCTGGAGCAGCAGATCACCGAGCTCTTCGCTAGCCGCCTCCGGATCGTTCGCGTCGAGCGCCTCGAGCACCTCGTGCGCCTCTTCCAACAGGTACGGACGCAACGAGAGGTGAGTTTGCTCGCGGTCCCACGGGCAGCCTTGCGGCCCAAGCAAGCGGGCGACAACCCACTGGATACCTTCAATGCCGCGCACATCGTCATGCACCGCAAGCGGCGGCACATAGCCCACGGTGAGGTGGTCGAGCTCCTGCTGGTGGTCAAGCTCATGGAGCGGTAGCGTGCGCGCGCGAGTATGTCCCAATATACCAGCAGCGGAGACAATCGTTATCGGATGCTGGGCCGGATACCGCGTCAACAGGGCGAGCTTAACCTCCGATGCTGCCCGACGATTGTAGAGCTGCGCGATCAGGGCGGGCTGCGTCGTCACCAGCGGGAAGGGCAGCAACGGCGGAGCGTACGGGCCAACGCCCTGAAGCTCCGACCATGCACGCGTCTGTGGCTCAGAGGCAGCTGGAAAGGCGGCCTGCTGCCCTAGCTCCAGAGCGTCGAGCAATTGGAGCCCACGCTCGAAGGGATCCAGCCCAAGCACTTCACAGACCGGCTCCACAAACGAAAGTCCTGCGATGATCCGTACAGCGACACCGCGCTCATCCGCCATCCGCCGGATATGGCGGGTGGTTGCCTCGGCGATCAGTGGATGCCCGGGAACGGCGTATGTTACGTCCTGGCCCTGCACAACCTGCTCGATAAGCTCCGCAGCGATACGTTGGTAAATCGAGGAAAAATCCAGGGCCGTCTCATACAGGTCGTCAAAGGAGGTAACCCGTAGATGGCCGGGCAAAAGAGCAACCGTGGGATGGACGCGCGTTCGCAACACAAGTGAATCAATCGCCTGGAGATGTGCCAGCGCTTCGGCGGTCATATGATCGGCCGCACCGGGACCGAGTCCGAGAATTGTTAGACGTGTCATAAAACTCAACAGGCGCCCACGAGGAGCGCCCACTAAAGAAATTGCCTACCGCATGCAGCCCGACGGATTACCGCTCTGCACTTGAGTGTAGCAGACACATCAAATCGCGGGCCATCAGGTGGTCCGCACTTTGTACACCGAAGCCAACGCGACGCTGCGTATGTCAAGAGGCTGTTAGAAATCCCCTTAGGATGGCGGCAAAGCGTTCAACGGCAAAAGGCTTAGCAATAAATACGCTTGCTCCAGCCGCCAGCACTGCCGGCTCGACCTCCTCCTCTGCCGAGACCACGATTACCGGCCGCGCCGGGGCTTGGGCATGGGCAGCCATGACCACGTCGAGCCCACTAATGCCTGGCATATGGTAATCTGTAATCACGACAGTGAACGACCGACCCTGCAGAGCCGACAGCGCCTCAGTGCCATTGGACGCCTCCACGACTAAAATGTTGGGGTCTACAAATTGGGCAATTCGAACCAGCAGTCGTCGCATGCTCGGATCATCGTCCGCAACCAGGATGGAGTATTGTGATGTCACGACGTCCTCGACATAGCATCATCAACCTATTGTGCATGATCACCAAGCTGGATTGTAGGGTTGATGATGACGAACGAATGACAGTCGGGCGCGGGAGGACAATCGCCTCGTGGAATCTGAGCCAAGGTTAAGCAATGCACTACCTCGTCGACGGCCATAACCTGATCGGACAGAGCCGCAGCATTAGTTTGGGCGATCCCGATGACGAAGCCAAGCTGGTGACGCTGCTGCACCGCTGGGCACTACGCCATAAGCAAATGAGCTTGACGGTCGTATTTGATGGAGGGGTGTACGGTCACCCACAGAACCTCAGCCGGCCACATGTGCGGGTGCTTTTCGCCCGTTCACCACAGGACGCGGACGCACGGCTGATCCACTTGATCAAAGCCGTTGATGATCCTCGTCGTTTTTGTCTCGTTACGTCGGATCGTTTGGTCGCAGCCGAAGCAATTGCGCGTGGGATGCGAGTACAGGACTCGAGAAGCTTTAGCATGGAGCTGGAGGCGCCCCAATCATCCGCTCGACGCGCAGCCCCACTGAGGCGCCCTCCTGAGCATAGGCTGACGCCTGCCGAAGTCGACGAGTGGATGCGTCTCTTTGGCGCGGATTCTCCCACCGACGATTAAGGCCCGACTGGACGCACCGCAGCACGCGGCAGACAGTACGTGTAACCGTTCGGGATGCGCTGGGCTAGCCCGCCGATGGCTCCGGGGGCCCAGCGTCGGCGCGCAAACCAACGGACTGGCCGCGCGCATCTTGGCTGCGTGCTAGCTTGCGATGGAGCCGCCAGATCATTTGAACCCGCGCACGGTGCCACGCGGCGCTCTTGGGACCAGTCTCCTTCATCAATACCAGCTGACGCAACGTCTCCTCAAGCCGCCGGGCCTCAGCGTCCAGCCCCGATCCGTTGTGGTCCTCGACGGGTAGCATAAAATAATACTCCTGCGAGCAGCAGCACCAAAACCCCGAACGCACCGAGCTTAAGCAGCCGGTACCCAGCCGGCACAAGCAGCGCAATCGCTCCAAAGAGCGCGCTTACAGTGTAGTAGAAAAGCACAACCTGACGCTGCGACAGGCCGAGGTCGAGCAAGCGGTGGTGAAGATGCCGACGATCCGCTGCGGATGCCCTACCACCACTGTAGCGCCGGTATAAGACCATCCAAACACCGTCGAGAATGGGAATACCAAGCACCAGCAGCGCGCTAGCCAGCTTCGCGCCGCCGATAATAGCGACAATGGCAAGGAGATAACCCAGCACCATGGCACCCGAATCACCCATGAAGATACGTGCCGGATGAAAGTTGTAGGGAAGAAACCCAACGCAGGCGCCGGCTAGGGCCAGCGGCAGCAGCACCACCGTATGTTGTCCAAGCGTCCAGGTATGAATTGCAAGGATGGCCGCGGCGATCAGTGTGACTCCTGCTGCCAGGCCGTCAAGACCATCGATCCAATTAACGGTGTTGACCATGCCGACGATCCAGAGCACTGTCACAACGATCGCAAGCCACGGGCTCTGCTCGTGAAAATTGATTTGGCCTCCACCAATTGGGTTGTTGAACGCAGTAAAAATGATTCCGCGAGCTTGGTCGGCGGGCTGGTGCAGTGTCTGCTCCCACAGGTACGGGCCAACCGCCACGAGCGCGCAGATAAACTGCCAGATGAGGCGAGGCAGCGCCGGCAGGTCGTACACATCGTCGAGCAGTGACACAACCCAGAGCATTGTCGCGCCTACCAGCAGCAATACAAGCCGCAGATTTTCGTAGCTGTCACGGACCAGGCCATAGCTACCTCTTGTGAGGAGGAAGGAGAGCAGGAGCGCGAGCGAGAAGCCGGCGAAGATCGCGACCCCGCCGAGACGCGACATTGGCCGTGTATGCAGCTTACGTGGGTCGATTGGATCGTACAAGCCTCGCCGCAACGATAGGCTGCGGATCCACGGCGTGAGCGCAGCCGTTGTTACAACCGCACTCCCGAAGACGATCAGCATGACGCTGCCTACACCCACAAGCCCTCCTCGCGATAGGCACCTTTACACTCAGTAATCAGGAAGAAAGACAAGCTCAGCGACGGGCCGGCCCTCGACGATATGCTCGCTAACGATGCGCCGCGCATCGTCCGGCGTAACCCTTGCATACCTGGTGAGGTTTGGATAAATATTTATGTTTGGCCCGTCCTCACACCGGCCTTGGCATCCGCTAACGATCAGCTCGCAGCGCTCTGCTGTGCCGCTCTGCTGAACCGCTAGCGTCAGCGCCTGCCAGACGGGCCCGACACGTGACGCGCAATTAGGTCCATGGCACACATAGACCCGCATCGATTGTCCACTCATGCTCATGTGCTAACAATAACGACGGGACGAGCAACGCCCGTCCCGTCGTTGGGGCTCCTACTAAAGTGGACGAACTTAGTGCTGCGCGACCTCACGTAGGCCCGACACGTCGAGCAATGTCACACCGCCACGGTCTACGTCGATCAAGTGGGCTTCACGAAATTGATTCAAAACCTTGGTTGTCGTCTCACGATAGGCATTGATCATGTCGGCCAGCTCTTGATGGGTCCAGCGGCCGGTTGTCGCCGGCTCCTCACGAACGGTTGGCTGCGCCAGCTCAAGCAGCAATGCCGCTAACCGAGCCGGCACAGACTTAAACGCAACATTTTCAAGGCGGCGGCTTAGCGCCTGTGAGTGACGGCCAAGGTCATCCATAAGGGCCAGCGCGAGTGCGGGCCGTGCAATCATCAACGCTTCCAGCTCACTGCGTCGGACGGCGGCGACAGTGGTGGGGCGGAGTGCTTGGGCAAACGTATCAAATGCCCCATCACTCAGCAGGGCCGCGTGGCCGAAAATGTCGCCCGTTTTGACGACACGGACCGTCAGCGTCCGCCCCTCAGGCGACAGCAAATTGAGGCCAACCCGGCCGTCCTTAATTAAATACAGCTCGGACGCGGGCTCGTCAGGCACATAAATCGTGCCACCCTTAACGAAGCGCCGCGTGATGCCACGTCGCTCGAGCTCGTCCCAGGGACGGTATGCGCCTTGTTGTGCTGCCATTTAATGCCCTTCCACACGCCCATTTCAAGTTCTCGAAATATTATAGCACGCTTCGTTATTGGATTTCACCCACGCGACCGCGAGTGCCGGGCTGCGCTATAATCACGTGGACCAAATGTGTCGAAAGGGAAGCTCGTGGAACTTCGCCAGCTCGAATACTTTCTGGTAGTAGCGCAGGAAGGCAACGTGACGCGGGCGGCTAAGCGGCTCTACACCGCTCAGCCATCGTTGAGCCGCCAAATTCAAAAGCTTGAAGACGAGCTGGGAGCGCCGCTATTTGATCGCTCCAAGCGCGGCATGCGCCTGACAGCGGTCGGTGAAACATTCCTGCAGTATGTCGAGCGGGGCTTTGGGCAATTCGAGGCGGGACGCCAAGCAGTGCGTGATTTGCTCGGGCCAGACCACGGGCATATCCGCATGGCCTTCTTGCCGGCGGTTGGCTCCGACTTGCTGCCGGAGGCGCTCGCCGCGTTCCGCGGGCGCTACCCGGACGTACAATTTACACTCCGACAAAGTACCACGCTGGAAACGTTGCGCTGGCTGCTAGCCGGCGAAGTTGAACTGTGCATCGCCACGGCCTTGCCATACGGTCGTGCCGAAGCCGCGCTCGCCAGCACGCCGCTTTTGGTCGAAGAGCTTTACGCGGCACTCCCTCCAGATCATCGCTGCGCCGCGCAGGACAAGCTCGATCTGCGTGAGCTTGCAAGCGACCCCTTTGTGCTGGTAGGTGGGGGGTCGGGACTGCGGAAAGTCATCGAGGCGGCCTGTCAGCAAGTTGGATTTCTGCCGCATGTCGCCGTGGAAGGTGCTGACCTCGCAACCGTACGCGGACTTGTCGCAGCTGGACTTGGCGTATCGCTCTTACCCGGCCTTGCCCTCCACGAGTGGGGCCGGCTCCGACCCGTGATCGTACCGCTACGGTCTGCCCCAACATGGACCGTTGAGGCGGTCTGGCACGCCGAGAGGTACTTACCTGCTGCAACCCGCGCCTTTCGGGACTTTCTCCAAGAGTATATAGCGGCTCATCCACCTGGACCAAGCGAGCCTGACCGGACGCGCAGCGCTTAACTCCTGCGCCCCGAGGCTGCGTTCTCGCCACTAAACGCCGACGAGCCGCAGGGTCGGCACCTGCGGCTCGCGATCGGCTTGATTTGATGGACCAGGCGCCGGCTAGCTGGCCAAGAACTCCTCGGCAGCAATAATGGTTTGTGCCACTTGGACCATTTTGACGCGCTTTTCACGGGCACGTTGGCGCATGCGGGAATACGCCTCATTCTCGCTGAGACCGACGCGCTGCATCAAGATTGATTTTGCCTTGTCAATCGTTTCGCGCTCGTGCAACGACTCTTCAAGCCTGACAACCTCGGCGCGCAGAGCTTCTTTTTCCCTGTGTCGTGCGAGGGCTAGGCTAATTGAAGCGGACAGCTCCTCAACTGCGACCGGCTTGAGGAGATACGCAAGGGCACCCGCCTCGGCCGCGCGCAGCACAAGGGCTCGCTCGCTGTAAGCGGTCAGCATAATGATGGGCAAATCCAAGTCATGTGAGATTTCTTCTGCAGCGCTGATACCATCCCGGTTAGGCATCTTGATATCCAAGAGCGCGATGTCTGGCCGCACCTCGGCAGCCATTTCTACCGCCTCCACGCCGTCACTGGCAACAGCTACGACATCGTGTCCCAGCTCAGCTAGCTGATCGTTGAGCGTGACCGCGACCAGCGGATCATCCTCAGCGATAAGAATACGTAATGGCACCATCGCGCCCGCCCTCCACAACAACAAGTGCAAAAATCAATCGAAGAGATATATCTATTATCGCATATCTCGGTCAATAAAAGATCTCGGGT
>JADDQE010000173.1 GCA_016781525.1 bacterium
AGCGGTCACAGGTGGTAGAATGGGTGGTGGCCATCGGAAACTCCATTCCTGGTGGCTAGGCCGTCTCGCTCTGATTCAGCGGGGCGGCTTCTTGTTGGGTTGATACTTCTGGCTTGTTAGGTGATGCCGACATATTTCCGATAAGTTGCGCTTTCATTTCAGGCGAAAAAAAGGGGCTGTTTTGCTCGGTATAGCGCGGCATCAGGAGCTCAACGATAATCTCGGTCATGTCGCGATCTGTTTGCGCCGCTTCTGTTTTGATCGCGCGATGTAACCAAGTTGGCAAATATAACGTAGTTCTCTTTTTAGCGGCCCCTGTCGCTTCGCTCATATGCGCCTCCTGTTGTTGACAGTGTAGCATAGCGACATATGTATGTCAAGTGTGAGTTGTCTGAAACATGTCGGTCGAGCTTTCTAGAATAGCACAATATGCAAGGCTATGATTATCGCATGAAGAAACCAGCGGTTATCTTTGGCGAAGAAGTACGCCGCGCTCGACAGGCCCGTGAGCTCAGTCAGGAAGACCTTGCCGAGCGTATCGGTTTGTCACGTGTTGCAGTTGGGGATATTGAACGTGGCGAAACGAAGCGACCCAGTGATGCGACCCTTGAGGGTCTAGAACGGGTGCTTGGCATTAGTCGTCAGCGGTCATATGAGTTGCTGGGCCTGGTTCCGCCGGCAGATCGCCTTGATCCTCTTGCGGAACTGTACGAAATTGCGTCTCTTCCGACGCATGAGGCACGTATGGAGCGGTGGCGCCAGTTTCCGCCTGAGTTTCGTCGGGCACTGCGCCTGGCGATGCAGGATATATTGCACGATGCAGCGCAACGACTTGAGGAATAAGGCGAACCGCTTCGTCATCACTACGCGGGGGCATACTAAACCTTTCTTTTAGCTCTTTTGTTCTAACGGTACCACACCATCTATTGTACTACCAGGGATGAAAACCTTAAACCTCGATGACAATTTGGCCACCGTGTGTCGGTAGCTGTCACACCTCTGTGTTCGTACTCCCTTACGTTCTCCCCTCGTAGAAAGGCTCCCCGCGTGGCCCCGCAGCTCACTCCGCAGCACTTTGTTGCTAAGTGGCGCAGTAATACTCGAAAAGAACGCTCAGCCGCCCAAGAGCATTTCATCGACCTCTGCCGCCTGGTCGGCCACCCGACCCCAGGCGAGGCGGGTTCGGCAGATACTTACGACTTCGAGGCCGGCGCCAGTAAGCAAAAGGGCGGCAGCGGCTGGGCCGATGTGTGGAAGCAGGGCCACTTCGCCTGGGAATACAAAGGGAACGACGCGGACCTGGACAAAGCCTACCAGCAGCTGCTCCAGTATCGGGAAGCGTTGCAGAACCCACCGCTCCTGGTGGTCTCGGACCTCGACCGGATCGTTATTCACACGAACTTCACGAACACGGTCAAACAGGTCACCACGCTTACCCTGGATGACCTCCTCACGCCGGCGGGTCAGCTGCAGCTCCGCAACATCTTCTATGCGCCAGACGCCTTCAAAGCTCGGCAAACGACGGCCGAAGTAACGCAGGACGCTGCTAAGGAGTTTGCCCGGCTTGCCGATTTGCTGCGACGCTGGGGCGAAGCACCTGACAAGGCGGCGCACTTTCTGATTCGCTTACTCTTTTGCCTCTTTGCGGAGGATATCGGCCTGTTACCGAGCGGGCTCCTCACGCGCCTTATTGAGCGGACACACATGCGGCCGCAGGCCTTCGCGCAGCAACTCCGTCACCTGTTCTCGGCGATGGCGAAAGGTGGCTGGTTCGGCGAGTACGAAATCCTCTACTTCAACGGTGGCTTATTCAACGACGACGTGGTGCTTGAGATGGACAGTGAAGGCATGGACATCTTGTCGCGGGTCAGCCGGCTCGACTGGTCCAGCATTGAGCCATCGATCCTGGGCACCCTGTTCGAGCGCTCGCTCGACCCTGGCAAGCGCTCACAGCTTGGGGCGCACTACACCAGCAAGGACGATATCCTGCTAATCGTCGAACCAGTCTTGATGGCACCACTGCGTCGGCAATGGGGCGAGGTCAAGGTACGAGCTGAGGCGCTTGCGGGCCGCCGTGAGGGTGTTGCGCCAGCACAACGAACGCGCATCGACAACGAGATCCGGTCGCTGCTCACGGGCTTTGCGCACGAGATTGCGAGTGTCAAGGTGCTCGACCCGGCGTGCGGCTCGGGCAACTTCCTGTACGTGGCGCTGAAGCAACTCCTCGACCTGGAGAAGGAAGTCATCACCGCGGCCGGCGATCTGCAGGTCGGCCTCTTCTTCCCGTCGGTATCACCAGAGCAACTCCGCGGCATTGAGGTTAATGAGTACGCGCACGAGCTGGCACAGATTACCGTCTGGATTGGCTACATTCAGTGGCTGCGCGACAACGGCTTTGGGGAGCCCTCGGTGCCGATCCTCAAGCCGCTCGATACCATTGTCCAGATGGATGCGGTGTTGGCCTTTGATGTGAATGGGAAGCCGGTTGAGCCGCGGTGGCCAGAAGCGGATGTGATCATTGGGAATCCGCCGTTCTTGGGAGGAAATCGTATCCGTAAGGAGCTCGGCGATCAGTACGTGGACGCCCTCTTCAGGCTTTACGAAAACCGTCTGCCTGCCTTTGCTGATCTTGTCTGCTACTGGTTTGAACGAGCGCGAGCACTCGTCGAGGGTAATTCCGTACAGCGAGCCGGATTGTTAGCAACAAATTCGATTCGGGGCGGGGCCAATCGCAAGGTGCTGGAACGCATCAAGAGCAGCGGTGACATCATAATGGCTTGGTGTGATCGCCCATGGGTTCTGGACGGAGCGTCCGTACGCGTTTCGATGGTAGGCTTTGATAATGGGCAAGCAGAAATACGGCTCCTTGATGGTAAACCTGTTGCATCGATCAATGCTGATTTGACAGGAGCAGTGAACTTAGCATCAGCTAGGCAACTGGTGGAAAATGAACGAATCTGTTTTCAAGGGCCTTCAGCAAAGGCCTCATTTGATATCGATGCGGACACTGCAAAGAAAATGCTTTCAGCTCCCGTCAACATCAACAATCGGCCAAACTCAGATGTTGTTCGTCCCGTTGCGGGCGCATTGGAACTTGTTCGCACCGGAATACATAAATGGACAATTGATTTTGCACTCATGCCGCTTGAACAAGCCGCTGAGTACGAACTACCATTCCAATATGTAACCAAGTACGTGTATCCCGTCCGTTCACAAAATCGGCGTGCGGCATATGCTATTAAGTGGTGGCAATATGCTGAGGCCAGACCGGGAATGAGAAAGGCGCTTGCTAAACTAACTCGGTACATTGCTACACCTGCGCACTCAAAACATCGCCTGTTTGTTTGGGTCGACCCAACTGTGTTGTGTAATCAGGCAACATTGGTGTTCGCTCGCGAGGATGACTACTTTTTCGGTGTATTGCATTCCAAACTGCATGAAATGTGGGCACTGCGTAAGGGGACGTCGTTGGAAGACCGCCCACGTTACACGCCAACCACCTGTTTCGAAACCTTTCCCTTCCCCTGGCGCCCAGGCCATGAACCGAAAGATGATCCGGCCGTCGAAGCCATCGCGCAGGCAGCCCGTGAGCTCGTCGAGAAGCGTGACCGCTGGCTCAACCCCGAACGTGCGAGCGGAGCTGAGCTCAAGCAGCGTACCCTGACCAAGCTCTACAACGAGCGGCCGACGTGGCTCGACCTGGCGCACAAGAAGCTCGACCAGGCCGTGCTCGACGCCTACGGCTGGCCGCACGACATCAGTGATGACGAAATCCTGGCGCGGCTGCTTGCCCTGAACCTGGAGCGGGCGGCGCAGCAGCGAACGGTAGCGCCAGAAACTAGGGTGACAGCCAGTGATTAGTTATGTGCTGAGCGGTGACCAGCTCGGACTGGGAATTGATGGGGATACATGAGTACGTCTGAGACCCGACCCTGTAAGGGCTGCAAACAACGATTTGTGCCGCGGCGTCCTGCGCAGCAATTCTGCGGGATGCGCTGCTTCAATCGGTGGAGCGCACAGGAGCGGCGGGGAGCGCCGCAGCGACGGAAGCGTCCTACGGACGAGTGAGGACGGACGGGGTGGCGGGTAGCGCTACATAGACCCTACATGTTCTTTTATAAGGAGGTGCTGCATGGCATCGTTTACCGTGGAGCAGATTGAGATTAGACAGGAGCAAGGGTACGCGGAGCTGACAGAAATGAAGGTGTTCGGGATCGTCGCCATCGGGTCCGGTAAGTTCGAAGCGGAATTCGCACTCACCGACGACGAAATACAATCGCTTGGTTTCGTGCTTAAGCAAATTGAGGACCGCATTCTTAAGGAGCTGCGGGAGTAGTAGAGGGAGAGGGGGCGGGGCGGAGTATGGCGAATACAACAAAACAGAACACGGCTGAGCGACAAACCTGCCGGGGCTGTGGCAAGCTCTTCGTTCCGAAACGCACGGGGCAGCCGTTCCATAGCCGTGTCTGCAAGGCGGAGTGGGATATTCAAAAGATGACGCGAGCGATACAGGACGCAAAGAAGACGAAGTAAGGGTGTACGGGGTGGGGTGGCCCGTAAGCCACTAGCGAAGGACGTATTGTATGGAATTCATGCTCGATTACCCTGCTATTTTGTCCGTCATGTGGTGGCTTGTTGGGTTGTTACTCCCGATCGGGCTTGTGGTGTGGGCGGTCAGACGACGGTAGTCTCGGTCTCCTCGTAATCTCTGGCTCATGGAGCCGTGGAGGTATGTCTGTTGAAGCGTGACGCAATCAAGCGCTGGGTCTCGAACCTCCCGTGGCCATTGAGGCTCCGGCGAAGGAAGCATGTCTATTCCGCTGCGGAGCCTGCGCGGCTAGAGAAGATGCCGACGGCCGCGCGGCGGCGCGCGTGGTGGTGGCGGTAGGGCGGGAGTACGAGGGTGGGTCGTTCTGTGATGTAATTGAGATAGGCTATCGGGATGCCGTCACACGTTCTCTATATTGATGATTCTGGAACAAAAGAATACGCAGACAGGCCGGAGCGTTACGACGCGACTGGAAATTCACGTTATTTTGTTTTTGGCGGTGTCCTGTTAACTACCGACGAGTCGGGTCGGATGGTAGAACGCATCCGCACTGCAAAGAAGAGATATTTTGGTACCGACTCTGTTGAGATTAAATCGAACTGGCTGAGAATCCCAAAGGAACGTGAAAAACGCTACCTGACATATTACGGGCTGAGCTCTGACCAGCTACGCCAGTTTGTCGAAGAATACTATGAAATTATTGCATCATCTGACCTAAAGCTAGTTGCAGCGGTCATTGACAAGGTTCATGTTCAAGAGAAGTATCCGGCCCCATGGTATGCGCCCGCAATTGCCTATGAGCTTCTCATCCAGCGGGTTGTAACCGAGCTCACTGAGCCAAACTGTGTGTCGGTTGTTATCGATGATATGACGGGCGCAACGCCGGCTGGCAACCAGTACAAGGAAAACCTCAAGAAACATCATGCTCGTCTCAAGCAGTTTGGTTCTCGACTGCATGGCACAATTCATTGTGGTGCGCTAGCGGGCGACATAAAGTTTCTGAACTCCGCCTTGTCGCACCCTATTCAGGTTGCGGATGTTGTTGCGTACAATATCTACCGGCAGTTCAAGGATCATGGTGATGCATGGGAGTCGCTAACGGTTGATACACTACCCACGTATGAATGGTTCGCGCGACTCGGGCATAAATTTCGGATGGGTCCAGGCAAACGCATTCAGGGATACGGGATTGTAAAATTCCCACTAAACAGACGAGTTATGTGGTACGTACGGGATGAAGAAAAAGGTGAAGCCGCGCCTTAAGACCCTACGTCACCCGAGGGCGGTCCTATGGACCGGGAGCAAACGCTCACTCTTGTACACGGCTTCACCGAAGTGCCCTTAATGTAATCTAATTTCACAATCTCGTCAAGATAACACGTTACTACACAGGCCAAGACTTGTATACCCGCTCCTGATGCCGTATACTGCTCCACACGTAGCAGGAGCACCGTATGTCCGCATCTGTTTCACCGACAACTCGCTACTACCACGCGGCCCAGGCTGGCGCTGAGCTCGCCGCTGCGACGCTGTGGGCTGCGCTGTGGCTGGCCAACGGCTATTTCACCGTGAGCTTCCTGTCGGCACTCGGCATCGCCTGGTGGTGGGGCTGCCTGGCGCACCTGGTGATCTCGCTGATTGAGCAACATTTGTGGCGCAGTCGGCGTCGCTCGGCCTATCCGCTGGTCATCGCCGTCGGGACACTGGATGTCTACACTTCGGCGTTTGGGCTGCTCAGCCTGTTTGCCGCATGGGGCGTGCCGCTTGACGGCTTCGTGCTGCTCGGAGCGGTGACCGTCTTGGCGGAAGGCATTGCGATTGCGCCCGAGCCCCAGCTGGTCGACCACCTGGTGGCGATTCGGCGCTACGTGCGCGGGAGGTAAGCATGGATATGGGGCTTGTGGTCTTCTTGTTCTTCGTGGCGATCCTCGTGACGGTCATGGCGCGCGCCAGCCGCTTCGCGCCGGTGTCAACTATTTCAGAGCCTGTGGAGCCTCCGACGCCACCATCTCCGCCGGTTCCATTACGTCGCGCTGCCATTCGTCAGGCGGAGCATCGCTATCGCATGGAACGCTTAGCCCGGAAACGACATACGGAAAACCCGGAACTGGCAAAACTCAAAACCGAAAACCAGCGCCTCCAAAACCAACTGCATGACATAACCGCGGGCCAGCTCAAAGGCATTGATTTGTTTCTTGAGGCCGAGCGCACCAAAAAACCCTTGACACGCACAGCTGTCACATTGCTGCTCGGCAAGGATAAATCAGCAGGACTTCAAGCGATCCGCGACCGCGAGCCGCTTCCCGAGGAGATTGCGCGACCGGAGCCCATCCCAGCGTAGCCGCAATCAACAATCGAAGAGATACCACGAACCCCGATCGTTTTCGATCGGGGTTCGTGGCTGTGCGGTGCGACGAAAAGGAGATATCGTGAGTATAGCACAGGTGTGACAGTTTGTGTCACACCTTTTTTTGATGCTTGCAATCTGTGACAACTTCTGTCACACTTGAGCTATCGAACATCTGTGTTTGATCGTTGTACCGAGTAGAGCCTATGACTGCCGTACCGGCCGCCATTCAGCGAATGAAGAGCCCGCCCATGGCTGACCAATCCAATATGCCTGAGTTCCGGGTTAAAGATGACCGCGATATGCTGGTCCTCCTCCTGGCCCGCGCCGATCATATTGCTGCCGGTGTGCGCGAGCTGCGCGCCTCGCAAACGGACATGCAGAAAGACTTGAGCATGGTCAAGACGCTGGTAGACCGCCACGAGAACCGCCTCTTGCATCTTGATCACCTGATGACGGAACGGAAAATTCAGATGGATCACGTAACCCTCGATGTGCAGAAACTCAAAGAGGACGTGATGGGCCGCCTTACCCGGATGCAAGAAGAGCGGCTCGACCCCATTGACGACAAGATCAATCAAACCAACGTGAAAATCAGCAACGCTCGCAACTGGATTGCGGGCGCGATGTTTGTGATTGCGATCCTGTGGGTCTTTGGCGCTCCGTGGTACGCGCAATGGGTTGCCACGTTAGCACGGTAGGAGCA
>JADDQE010000008.1 GCA_016781525.1 bacterium
TCTCATAACGCGTCGCCAGCCGACGGAACTGCTTGAGGCGGTTGATCAACCGCTCCACCCGATTGCGCTCTCGATAGATTGCACGGTCAAACGGTCCTGTCCGCTGCTCATTCTTCTTGCGCGGGATCGTATATCGGATGCCACGCCGCCTCAGATATCTGCGAGTTTTCCCGCTACTGTAGCCCTTGTCGCCTACCACACGCTTGGGACGCAGCTTCGGACGACCGCGCTGGTGTCGCTTGACCGCTCCCTGCTCCATCAACTGCTCAAAGACGGCGCTTTCATGTTGCTGACCTGGTGTGAGCAGAATGGTCATCGGCTTGCCGCTGTCCTCCACTCTCAGATGAACCTTGGTGCCGAAGCCCCCTTGGCTGCGTCCCAACGCCTCAGTTTGTGGGTCCCCTTTTTTGCCCCCGCCGCGTGCTGGTGGGCACGAACGACGGTGGCATCAACATGATGGACCTCCCAGTCCAGCTCTCCCCTGGCATCGGCTTGAGCCTTGACCTCATCATAGATACGGTTCCAGATGCCTTGCTCGATCCAGCGGTAGTAGCGGGTGGAAACAGTGGAACACTTGCCGTAGCGTTCTGGCAAGTCATCCCATGGTGCACCAGTGCGCAAGATCCACAGGATCCCGTTGATCGTCTGACGATCGTCGTTGCGCGGCCGTCCGCCTTTCGTCCCCTTGCCGCGGCGTTGAGGTGGCAGCAAAGGCTGAAGGCGTGCCCATTGTGTGTCAGATAAGTCTCCTCTATTCATACAAGGAAGTATACCGAAGGGTTTGCGGATACGCCCTAGCAGTATCATGCTAGGCGACGCCCGACGGCTCGGCGCGTGCCCCCTGCCAGATCGTCCCCCATCAACACACATGATCGCAGGGCGGATGGGGGCGTGTAGATCGGAGGCATAAACGGGAATACGATCCGTTGCCGGATCGAGCCCGAACGCTCCCCGCACCGCTCGCGGGCAGATTGCGCTGGTCCTCGATTGCAGGGGGGCGTTGCCGAGGAGGTGCAGGCGGCATATTGCAGGGGTGCCCTGCCGGGGCGCGGCGTGGTATGATCCTCACGTGGGACAATCCCACTTCGAGCTGCGGCTCGATGGTTGACAGCCCCAGCGCGGCCTCGGTGATCCACAATGTCACCGGGGCCGCGTCGTGCGGTAGACTGTCTATCAGATCGGCGGCGGCGGCGCTGGGGGGCGCGCTCGATCCGCCCTCCTCCTGTGCCCCTATCGTCCCAATAAGCAGCGATACGTCATCTCCTCGGCTTCATCGGGTGTGGCTTCGTGCAAGTCGGCAACCGTCCAATCTGCTGATGGAAAGAACGCAAACGCCAGCAGCATGATCGAGTCGATCTCACGAATGACCTGCTGCCACCGTCCGTCAATCACTTCCCAAACCTCGAAACTCCACGGATCGGGATTGGGGTCGGGATCGATCCCCGCTGGCTGATTCGTGCGTGATGCGCGGCCCCATTCCCCGCCCGGAAACCGATACCACTGGTTTTCTTTCAGCTCCGACATCGTGACCTCCTCTGTATAGGCGCGGCTACACCCGCGCTTTGTGCTTGCAGTAGCTACCATCGTCGTCCCGCGCCGGGCAGTACAGCATGCCGCGCCGCTGGCTGGGCTTCAGCTCGCGCCCGTGGATCGGGCACCGGGCTGTGCCGCTCGGCGATGCAGCGGCGGCGGGTGCCTCGGCGATCATCCCGGCGGCGACAAGATTCCGCACCGCCTTGCGAAGCTCATTGACCGATTCGGCGGCGATCGTGAGTGGGCCGCGCGTTCCGTCGAGATCGACCGTCACCACGAACGCATAGGACGCGGCGGGCGGGGTCTGATCGTGCTGGGTCATATCTATCCTCTGTGGGCTAGCGGGCGGCGCTGGGGCCGCCCTGGTGCGTTGGCGGGCTAGTCGGCAACGGGTTGGGCGGGGTGCGTGCGGTCTTGGCGGCAGATTGCAAACCAGACGTACGCGCCCGCAACGTAGTGCTGCTGTGGCGTGGTGTACGCGCGACACGTCGGGCAGGTGACGATCCCCAGGTTCGCCCGTACCGCCCGAATGTGCTTGCACGCTCGCACGCGCCCGCGGTACTCGAAGTCCTTGCAGGTACAGGAGCCGTCCGGTGTAACGATGTGCGCCCGCCCACTGCCCGATGCGCGATCCACCACGACGAACGTGCCCGGCTGGGCTGCCAGCTCGATCACGTCGCCCGCCTTGGCGATCCGCGCCGCCGCCGTCCTGTCTGCCTTCCGCCCTGCCACCTGTGGTAAACTCGCTGCTGCCATTGGAAACCGATCCTTTCCGGTGGTTGCGCCCGATTCGGTCTGACCACCGGATCGGGCTTTGTGTGTTCCTGATGCCTTATTCTAGCATAGGTTTTGATAGCTGTCAATACCTAGCGCGACCAATATGGGCACCGGTTTTGATAATTGACAATACCGCGCCATGGTGCTAGACTAGCTGCGCAGGTTTTGATAGCTATCAGGGGTTCGACAATGACAGATGAGGAGGTTCTAACCGTAACGCAGGCCGCGGCGTACCTCGGCTTGACCCGCCAGGCAATCGCCGGGGCAGCCCAACGCGGCGAGATCGGAAGGAGACACCCCGCGATTGGCGTGCGGGGTGGGTTTGTTTACGTGTTCACCCGTGCTGAACTTGACGAGTGGGCAGCCCGGCCTCGGCAACCAGGAGGCCGCCCAAAAAGCGACGCGATGACTCCGACTCCAGCAGTCATCGCGTAGACAAGGCAAGGGAGTAGCAGGAGTTGGGCGCAAGTTTCGCACGCCTACACCCAACCCCGAAGCTGCCGATCCCCCGTTTCGTGTGTACCGAATTAGGACAATCGACATGGCTATCTTAGCACGACCAAGAACTGCCGCCCGCGCCCGGATCGCTGCCCTGGCGCTGCTGATCCTGCTGGCCGCGTGCGGACGCGCTGATCCGTTCGCCTATAGCAAGCAGCAGCTAGAGCTACAGCAGCAGCAGCTGGACGCCCAGCGTGCCGAGCAACGCGCCCAGGCGCTTGAACCGCTGCGTACCGGGGCCGCCGCCGCGTGGCTGATCGCTGCCGCCGCCGCCCCGCTGATCGTGCTTGCCGTAGGGCTTGACGTGTACCGCCGCCGGGCACGGCCCTTGATCAGCCCGGATGAACGCGGTGCGCTGCCGATCCCGCGCGACTCGATCACCGCCGTCCGTTTCCAGCAGCAGCAGCTAGAGGCCGCCATGATCCGCGCCATGGACGCGTGGCACGCCGCCCAGCTCGCCGCGGCCCAGCGGCAACAGATCGACCGGATGAACGTGACGATCAGCACCCCGGCCCGCCCGGCGGTGCCCGCATTGTGTACAGATAGTGGACAGATTGAGGATAACCCACTGCCCACCCCCACGTTCCGATCCATGCTGGACACTGGACTGATTGAGCGGGGCGGGCCGCTGATCCTGGGGTTCGTTGACGGTCAACCGTTGCGCGGCTCGTGGAAAGACCTTTACAGCAACGCCGTCGCCGGGGTGCAGGGCAGCGGGAAAAGCGTCACGATGCGCTTCCTGGCCTGTCAAGCCGCTCTCCAAGGTGGGCGGTTTGTTGTGGTCGATCCGCATATGCAGGCATCGCCTAATGATTCCCTAGCGGCCTCGCTTGCCCCGCTGCATCACCGCATGTTGTGCGCGCCTGTATCCGAACCGGCTGACATCCTCGATAGCGTCCGTCTCATGACCTCGCATCTTGACGCACGGCTGAAAGGCAAGCAAGACCGCACGGCGATCATCTTCGTCGTGGACGAGTTCACCCAGACCATGCGGACGCCTGCCGTAGCAACGGAGCTTGCCATGCTCCTTGAACGACTCGCCACGGAGGGACGCAAGGTGCAGCTATTCGCCTGCCTGGGTGGACAGACCTGGGGCGTGGAGCGGTCGGGCGGTTCGCCGCTCCGTAACGCGCTGGCATCGGCCTACATCCATCGGATCAGGAGAGCCGAGGCGATGAAGGTCTTGGGGTTGGGCGGTGACACGCCGCAGACGCATGACCTCCCAACCGGCAGCGCATGGCTCTACCGAACGTCAGGCGAACTTGTACGGGTGCAGATGCCGCTTTGTACGGCGGACGATGTACGCCACGTCGCGGCGCTGCTCTCGCCACGTCAGCAGCCCATGACGATTGACCTACCGCCCGCGTTGCCCGTCGCGGCTTCCGAAGTGGCGGACGAAGCGGCCCTCGAAGCGGCGTCTACGCCACTCCGAGGGCATCACAAAGTCCTAGACGCACGCGCGGCACGAGTCCGCGAGCTGGTCAAGGCCGAAACGCCCACGAAGGACATTCTGAGGGAACTTTGGGGCATCACCACGACCGACGGCGACAAGTACGCCCGCGCCGCCGCCGAACTTCGCACAATCATCGCCGGACTGGTCTAACAAAGGGAGCAACATTATGAAAACCAAGATACAGGACACCACACGGCAGGCGATCATCTACTGCCGAGTATCCAGCCCGCGTCAGGAGGAAGAAGGCACCTCGCTCGATAGTCAGGAGGATGCGTGCCGCGCCTATGCAGCGGACCACGGGTACGCAGTCGGGCGCGTCACCCGCGAGATCTACCCCGGCAACGAATTGTGGGATCGTCCAAAGCTAGCCCAAGATCGGGCCGATCTCAAGGCCGGAAAGTTTCAGGCGCTCATTGTCCACGGTATTGACCGGCTCACGCGTGATCATATTCATTTGGGGGTGATCGTTGAGGAGTGCGACCGGGCAGGGGTGGAGCTACAGTTCGTGCTGGAGCCGCTGGATTCATCTCTTGAAGGGCAGATTATTCAGGCAATCCGGGGCATCGCGGCCAAGATCGAGCGGGAAAAGCACCGTGAGCGCGTTATGCGCGGGAGGAGGAAGCGCGTGCTTGACGGCAAAGTGCCCGGCGCGGGATTCGATCTCTACGGCTACCGCCGTGACAACGAGGCGGGGATTCGGACGATCTGCGAACCCGAGGCGACCGTGATCCGCGACATTTTCAGATGGATTGGTATCGAGGGCCTAGGCATTAGTGCGGTCGTCCGCCGCCTCAATGAACGGGGGATCGCGCCACCGTCCAAAGGTAAGGTGCGATTCAGCGACGGCGAACGAGTCGCGCGCTGGGGAACCGGCACCCTTGGCCGGATCATCCGTCAAAGCGCGTACGTTGGCGAAGCGTACGCATGGCGCTATAAGGTCAGGCGGGACAAGGGCCGAGCCGTGGGCGGAACGCCACGTCCGCGCGAGGAATGGATTCGGCTGCCGGATCACACGACTCCGGCCATCATCACGCCTGACCTCTGGAACGTCGTCCAGCAGCGCCTTGATACGAATCGCGGGGAATGGACGCGCAACATGAGCAAAGCCCGGCAATACCTCCTCCGTGGACTGATCGTTTGTGCCGCCTGTGGCCGACCGATGTACCCGGAACCGAATCGGGACATTCGGGTGTATCGCTGTAGCTCGCGGCGTTCACCGGAGGGGAAGTGCGGTGGATCGAGCGTTATTGCCAACTGGATAGAAGTGCAGGTATGGGAGAAGATCGCCAATATTCTCAAGAACCCACAGATCATCGCGGACGAGGTACGCCGCCGCCAAAACGAAGGCCCCGATCCGGTCATGTCCAGTGACCTTGCAACTGCACGCCGGAAGATCGCCAAGATCGAGAAGCAGCAGGCGGGCCTCGGCGCACGGCTGCGGGATGCGGCGGACGATCCAACGCTATGGGATTTGCTGCGGACTGAGATCGCCAAGATGGATCGAGAGAAAGCCGAGCTAGAAACCATGATCACGGAATTGGAGGGGCGGCTAGGAGCGCAGCAGCAGCTTATTGACCGCCTGGAAGCGTTATCGACCTATTGTGAGCGCGTCCAACGGAATCTTGATAGCTTCGGCTTCGAGGAGCAGCGACTCGCACTGGAAGCGCTGGCGGCGCTGGTCACGGTCAACGGGCGCGAGTGGAGGATCGACGCAACAGTACCGACAGGGGGCGCTGATGGTGTTATATCCCAACCAAATTAAAGGCCGGCAGGCCACGCGCGATATCAACTTCAACTTCGACAAGGGCGCCTTCGAGGCCCAGCACGGCACAGCTGTACACTTTGGCTAGCATGGAAGCTCCTGGGATGGGACGGGAGGGTATGATGCTACGTGCAGTATAGAAGTACGCCCGTCACGCAACAAGAACGGCAAGTCCTCCCTTGCACTGTGCCCTGGCGCACGCAGGTACTAGACGAGGGACAAACAGGAAACCTGCGAGAGATAAGCCGCTGTGCTCTTGGACACGTGCAAACTCGCACAGGTGCTCTCAACCGGTTCCTGGCATACTGTTCATAGGCCATTTGATGTGGGTTATTCACAGCCGCGCTACGTGGACGCACCACCTCGATATCTGCCGCGCCACAGACCGAACGTTTGAACGGACTAGTGGGCATGATCATCGTATTGCGGTGCTGGTGATACGGGATGTGGCGAAAACGCTTGCCAAGAAACTTGGTGGTAGGGCAGCGGTATTCGATCTCTCTGGCTTGGCGGGTGGTCTGTCGCACGTACTCCGGAAAGGAAACCTGACCCAAGGAAGATATTTTCTGGCGCTGCCAGTATGAGCGCTGGCACGAGCGAGTCAAGCGAGCACCTACCGCCCTCGCTTGGCTCGCTGCTCGCCGAAAACAACCGCAATCGTAGGCCCTGCCATTCGGTCAGGCAGTATTGACCCAACGCCGTCCCCGCGATTGCTGCTCGCGCCGGAGCAAGAACAGCAGGGCACCACCGTACGCGTCCTCAGCCTCGGCAGCGACGAACTCCTGCTGCTGATCGTAGTGGTTGAGGATACAGCGATACCCGTCTTCGGCCCATTGCAGTATTACGCTTGGAGTATCGCCGCCGAGCCGCTGCTCGATCGCCTCACGCAGCTGCGTCTCCGTCGGAAGCCAGACGACGTCGGCGAGCAGCACGTTGTCGAGTGCCCACTCGGCGCTGCCGTGGAACGTAACCGTCGTCTGACCTTTAAGGTTCTGAACGAGAATTGTCTGGTCATTCAATGAGAATACTTCATTGGCGAGCTCGCCGCCCGGGATCATAAAGTTGTCGCGATTAGTCGGGAGCCACTCCAAGCCGGCTTCCTTAAGCTGCAACGCCAGAGCTGGGTTGATCATCGTATCCTCCTCCTGACACGGTGCTATTCGACAGTCATGCAGCTGCTGTGATTGAGCGTGTGCTCAAAGCATACCACGCCCTTTGTGCCGGCAAACATAAGAGGAGCCCTCTCGATCGTCGAGAGAGCTCCTCCACTCGTGTCCCAGAGTAGGGCTTAGCGCTTGGTGTACGTCGGAGCCTTGCGAGCTCGGCGTAGACCGGCTTTCTTCCGCTCCTTCATACGCGGATCGCGCGTGAGGAAGCCCGCCTTCTTCAAAGTTGGCCGCAACGTCTCGTCGGCATCAAGCAGCGCTCGGGCGATGCCGTGGCGCACAGCCTGTGCTTGGCCACTGTTAGCGCCACCCCGTACCTTTACGAGTACGTTGAAAGCATCTTGATTATTGGTCAACACGAGCGGACTGTGGATCGTGTGATGCAGCAGCTCCCGCGCGCCGAAGAATTCTTGGGCGGAGCGGCCATTGACAATGAACTCGCCCGTTCCGGGGAAGAGCCGCACCCGCGCTACAGCGGTCTTGCGGCGACCGGTTCCCTGATAATAGCGTTTCTGCTCAGCCATGCTCAGCTCCCGTACTTAACGTTCTTAACATTTCCAATAACATAGGGCTTGGGCTGCTGCGCCGTGTGCGGGTGGCGCGGGCCCGAGTAGGTGTGCAGCTTCTTTAACAGCTTCCGACCCAGCCGGTTCTTAGGCAGCATACCCTTGACCGCAGCCTTCAGCACCCGGTCGGGGCGCCGCTGAAAGAGCAGGCGGTACGGCTCACCCTTGATGCCACCCGGATAGCCCGTGTGGTGATAGTACATCTTCTGCTGGGGCTTGTTGCCCGTAACCTGGATCTTTTCTACGTTCACCACCACGACAAAATCGCCATTGTCGATGTGCGGGGCGAACGTTGGCTTATGCTTGCCGCGTAGCAGCATCGCGACCTGGGTCGCGAGACGGCCGAGGATCTGTCCATTGGCATCCACGAGCTGCCACGAGCGCTCGATCTCCGATGCCTTCGGACTCCAGGTCCGAAACGTTTGCGCTTTCGTTGTCATGTTTATAATCTCCATTGCCCAATTAAGCTGGGCTGTCGGTCGTCTACCCGACGTGCTCCGGATACGTCACCGACATCAGATATAGCCCGTGCGCCGGCGCTGTTGGCCCGGCTTGTGTTCGATCGCGACTCTTCAGGATTCGCGCCATCGCGTTTTCCGCTAGCTTGCCGCGTCCCACCTGCAAAAGTGTTCCAACAACAGTGCGAACCATGTGGCGCAAAAATCCGGTCGCCGCCAGGTCGATCGCCACGAGCCGCAGATCGTTTTCTTGTTCTTCTCGGCACTCCGCTACAAAACACTCACGAACCGTCGAACCCTCGGGCGTGCTACCAAATGCTGCAAAATCATGCACTCCCTTCAGGACCTGCACCGCTTGAGCCATGGCTGCCACATCCAGCGGCAGATCCACATGCACAGCTCGCCGACGCATCAAGGCCGAGCGCGACGGCTCCAGCAGCAGGAGATAGCGATAATCCCTCCGGATCGCGCTATATCGCGCATGGAAGGCGTAGGGCACCTCCCAGACCCGCCGGACCGTGATATCCTCCGGCAGCAAGGCATTCAGCGCTCGCTGCACAGTCTCAATCGAGTGCACCGTCGTGGTGCGAGCGTTGGCTACCTGGCCCCACGCGTGCACTCCCGCATCCGTCCGTCCTGCAAAGTTCCAACGAAGTGCCTCGCCCGTGAACTTCTGCCAGGCTACTTCCAGCTCACCCTGAACGGTTCGTCCGTTAAGCTGAAGCTGTGAGCCAACCAGGTCGGTACCGTCGTACTCAAGCTGCAGTGCAATATTGCGCATCGTCGGCAATGGAAGGTGGGAAGATGCGTTAGATGCTTCCGCGTCCATGCGTCATCCTCGTCACTCATCCACTCCGTGAGTACCGAGCTACAGCCTTATACCAGCTCAAGCACCGTCATCTCGGCGGCGTCGCCCTTACGCATTCCAATCTTGGTAATGCGGACGTAGCCGCCAGGCCGGTCGGCGTAGTCGGGCGCGACCTCGAGCAGCCGATGAACCGCCTTCTTGTTGCTGCCCAGCTCCATCAGACCCCGGCGAAAGACCTCGGCCCGACGGTGGCGCAGCGCATCACGATCGGTCTCCGTTGCCGTTTCGATCTGCTGCAACGTCGGTACCTTACGCGCCATCGTGATCAGCTTCTCGATCTCGGGGCGGATTGCCTGTGCCTTTGCGAGCGTCGTCGTTATCTTGCGATGCTCAAGGATGGCGATCAGCAGCGAGCGAATGAGCAGCTTGCGATCCTTAGGATGACGGTTTAATTTCTTACCAGCGACGCGATGCCGCATCGGATGGCCTCCTCTTTATCAATTCGCAGCCAGGTGGTTGAGCGCTAGCGCCCACGCGCAGCTGCTCAACCACCTAAGCATATTGCTATGCTGCAGCCGCACCGTCGCCGGTGCTAGGCAGATAGCCGTGTTCGACCAGTTTGTCCTTGATTTCGTCGATCGACTTCGAGCCAAGGTTCCGCACCGACAAAAGATCCTTCTCGTCCATCTGAAGCAGCTGGCCGATCTTTGTGATGTCGGCGCGCTTCAAACAGTTGTACGTGCGGGTCGTAAGCTCTAGCTCTTCGATCGGCATGTCGTACACCTCGGGCGTGATGCCCTCCATGCCGTTGCCAGCCGCTGCGATCTCTGCCGGCTGCTCGGGCCGACTGAAGTTCGCGATCGTCTGGCTATATTGTCCTAGCACTTGGGCCGCGTGGCTCAGTGCATCACCCGGCTTGATCGTTCCGTCCGTCCAAATCTCGAGGATCAGACGGTCGTAGTCGGTCACGCCACCGATACGCGTATTCTCCACGACGTAGTTGACGCGTGGGATTGGCGTGAAGATGGCGTCGACCGGAATCTCGCCGATCGGCACCGGGTCACGGTTCTCTACTGGCAGGTAGCCGCGGTGACGTTCGACCGTAAGCTCGATGTCCAAGCGCGCATTGTCGTCGTCCAGCGTCGCGATATAGTGGTCCGGATTGACCACCTCGACGTTGCTGGGCGCGTCGATGTCACTCGCGCGCACGACACCACGTCCATACTTTGAAAGATGAATCTTGACCGGCCGCTCGGCGTAGGAGCGCAGACGCACACCCTTGATGTTCAAGACCAGCTCGGTCACATCCTCTCGGACGCCGGGCAGCGTGCTGAACTCGTGATACACGCCGTCGATCTTGATCTTCGTAATCGCCGAGCCGGGGATCGACGACAGCAGCACACGACGAAGCGCATTGCCGACTGTGTGTCCGTACCCTGGCTCGAGCGGCTCGATCCGAAACCGTGCGTAGTTTTCAGCCGCGCGCTCTGCTTCAATCTTTGGCAACGCCAGATCCAGCATTTGCCTTCCTCCTAAAACCAGTCAACAGCTAAAGGTCAGCAATCACCAATGATCGCCACGGCGCTATCGTGCGGCGCTTGGCCTGCAACCGCTGACCCTTAACCATTTAATTAGCGGCTGTAGAACTCAACAATCAGTTGCTCGTTGATCGACAGGTCAAGCTCGCCGCGATCAGGCATGCGCAGAATCCGCGCCGTCATCGTCGCTGGATCGAGCGACAGCCACTCGGGAGTGGTCTTCTTGCGCAGAATTCCGCTCGCATCCAGATCCTTGAAGTAGGTGCGGTCGCGGCTGCCCTGGCGAATTGTAATCTCGTCGCCGGTCTTGACCACGAACGACGGAACGTTGGTCTTGCGACCGTTAACCGTGAAGTGGCCGTGGCGTACGAGCTGCCGTGCCTGCTTGCGCGAGTCGGCGATGCCCATGCGGTACACCACGTTGTCGAGCCGGCGCTCCATCAGCTGCAGCAGGGTCGCGCCGGTCTGGCCCTTGGTGCGCGAGGCAATGCCATAGTAGCGACGGAACTGCTTCTCGAGCACGCCATAGATGCGGCGCACTTTCTGCTTTTCGCGCTGGCGCACACCGAAATCCGAAACCTGGCGGCGGCGGAAACCCTGGCCATGCTGCCCAGGAGGAAAATTACGTCGTTCAATCGCGCACTTGGGCGACAAGCAGCGCTCGCCCTTCAACATCAACTTAACGCCTTCCCGACGGCAAAGCTTGCACACGGGACCTCTGTATCGTGCCATTTCCTTATGTTCCTCTGTAGATATTACAGGGCAGTTTACACGCCTCGCGGCGCGTCATCCTGCACGCGTTGCGGGACACACATCGGTGTGTCCCATTGATTAGACGCGGCGTCGCTTCGGTGGACGACAGCCATTGTGCGGGATCGGCGTGATGTCGGTAATCGCCAGCACCGTCAATCCCGCACCCTGGAGCGAGCGGACCGCCGACTCGCGGCCTGATCCGGGCCCCTTCACAAATACTTCGACCTGTCGCATGCCATTGTCCATGGCCTTGCGGGCCGCATTCTCGGCCGTTACCTGGGCCGCGTACGGCGTGCTCTTGCGCGAGCCACGGAAACCGTGCATGCCTGCGCTTGACCACGACACCACGTTGCCCTGGGGGTCGGTGATCGTCACAATAATGTTGTTGAACGTCGCCTGAATATACGCTTGGCCGCGCGGAACGTTCTTTCGCTCTCGGCGCCGTCCGCGCTGCGGCCGACGTGCCGCACCACTCGTTGGTTGCTGCTTTGCCATTCGTGCTCCCTAAGCCCAAACTCGGGCAACCCGCAATTCACAACTCACAAATCTCGTCGCGACCCGCCCAGAACCTCCAATAAAGAGCAGAGCATAGATTGTTGTACCCGCCCTTCAGTTCTTTGTTCCTCAAGGGTGCTCCACTTGTGGATTGGGAATTGAGAACTGCGAACCTAACTACTTCTTCGCGGCTTTCTTCTTAATACCGATCGGCGAGCCCTTCTTGCCACGTCGCGTGCGCGCGTTGGTTTTGGTGCGCTGGCCGCGCGCTGGCAGGCCACGGCGATGGCGAAGGCCACGGTAGCAGCCGATGTCCATCAGCCGCTTGATGTTAAGCTGCACCTCGCGGCGCAAGTCACCTTCCGTCTTGTACTCGCCGTCAACGATCGAACGAATACGGTTGACCTGTTCTTCCGTCAGATCCCGCACGCGCGTACCACCGGCAATGTTGACGCGGCCCAAGATATTCTTGCTGCTCGTCAGCCCAATCCCGAAGATGTACGTGAGCGCGATCTCAATTGTCTTGTTGCGGGGAATGTCCACCCCACTGATACGAGCCATGTGTCCTCCACTAATGAAATGACGAAGCATAAAGGACGAAGGATGAAAAGGCGCTTACTCTGCAACAAGCTTCTGCCTTCCGCCCTCCACCTTCCGCCTTCCGAACTAGCCCTGCTTCTGCTTGTGCTTGGGATTCTTGCTGCAAATAATGCGCACAATACCCTTCCGCCTGATGACCTTGCAATCCTCACAGCGGCGCTTTACCGATGCGCGAACCTGCATGTTGGACCTCCTCACAAACACACACAAGCTCCCCGCCCCTTCCTCGAAAGGTTAGGAGCGACGAGCCTTGCAACTTGTTATCGAGCACTACCTGTAGCGGTAGGTAATTCGTCCGCGGGTCGGATCGTACAGCGATAGCTCCACGACCACCCGATCGCCTTTGGAAATGCGGATATAGTTCATCCGCATCTTGCCGGAAATACTTGCCAGAATGGGCTGCTCGATGTTGTCAAGCTGAACCCGAAACATAGCGTTAGGCAGCGGCTCGATCACCGTGCCTTCAACTTCAAGCACATCTTTCTTTAGATTCTTCGACTGCGGCATAAATCCTAAATTATCACTCCACCCGCTGCGTCATTATTTCCGGCTCACCATCTGGCGTTATCGCTATGGTATGCTCAAAATGCGCAGATAGTTTACCATCAATTGTCACAATTGTCCAACCATCTTCGAGCTCCACGACATGGTAATCGCCTTCCGTCACCATCGGCTCGATTGCCATCGTCATACCGGCCCGCAAACGTAGGCCCGTACCCGGCTTGCCGTAGTTTGGAATGTGGGGATCTTCATGCATGCGCCGTCCGACACCATGGCTTCCGAACTCCCGCAGAACGCCGAAGCCCTGCTGCTCTGCCCGCGCTTGAATCGCTGCTCCGATGTCGCCCAGCCGGTTCCCAGCCCGGGCCTGGCCCAGTGCATCCCATAAGCATTGCTCGGTAACCTCAAGCAGCGCCCGAGCCGTCGGCGCGATCTGGCCGACAGGATAGCTCCACGCCGAGTCCCCAACATAGCCATCGAGCGTCGCACCTATATCGACGCTGATGACATCCCCTTCCTCAAGTACGCGCGGTCCCGGAATACCATGCACCACCACCTCGTTCACTGATGTGCAGATTGTAGCCGGATAGGGTGTCATGCCTGGCGGCGCATATCCAAGAAAGGGTGAGGTACCGCCACTCCGTTGAATATGCGCTGCAACTATGTCGTCCAGCATCTTAGTGGTGACGCCCGGTTTTATCGCCTCGCGGACCAAGGCATGACATTCTGCGACGAGCCGTCCGGCTCGTCGCATTTTTTCCAGTTCCTTGGTTCCCTTCAAGATGATTGGCATCGGTCAGTGTACCCCAGAGTCCCCGTTCTTGATCCCAAGCTCATGGACCAGCCGCACCGTAACGTCGTGAATATCGCCTAAGCCGTCAACCTCGTGCAGCAGGCCCATTGCCCGGTAGTGCTCGATCAGCGGCATCGTTTGCTGGAAATAGACATCCAACCGGTGACGTGCCGTCTCCAAGTTGTCGTCCGAGCGGGTGTACAGATCCTCACCACAAACGTCGCAGACACCTTCTTCGCGCGGCGGCGAATAGTAGATGTTGTAGGGCGTTTGGCAGTTGCGACACGTCTGACGGCCAACGATACGCTTCAGCAACACCTCACGTGGCGCACTCAGGAAGATAACCGCATCAATTTGCTGGCGATGCTCCTCCAACGCCTCGGCAAGCGCATCGGCTTGCTCTTTTGTGCGTGGAAAACCGTCGAAAATCACGCCTTTCTCACAGTCCGGCTGAAAGACGCGATCGAGGATCATCCCGATCACAACGTCGTTAGGAACAAGATCGCCTTTGTCAATATATTTACGGGCCATCAGCCCCAGTTGGGTCTCCTCACGCAGATGCTGGCGAAAGAGCTCACCGCTCGCGATATGTTTGAGCTCCGTCTTTTCTTCCAGCACCGCGGCTTGGGTGCCCTTTCCGGCACCCGGCGGCCCTACCAGAATCACATTCATCGTCTACGTCTCCGTTGCTCGCCAATGAGCCGACGGCAGGCGGTATCGCCGCATCGACCGTACTTACCGCGTTAGGTAGCCTTCATAATTGCGCATCATCAGCTGCGATTCCAGCTGGCGCATAGTATCCACCGCTACACCTACGACGATCAGGAGCGCTGTGGAGCTAACCCCAACGTTCGCAACGCCGGTAAGCCCGGCCGTCAGGTACGGCAGTACGGCTACGATACCGAGGAAGACGGCGCCCGCGAGCGTGATGCGGTTAAGGACCCGTCCAAGATAGGCTTCGGTTGCCTTGCCCGGGCGAATGCCGGGAATAAACCCGCCATTGTTTTTCAGCGACTCGGGCAGGTTTTGCTGGGCAAAGAGCACCACCGTGTAGAAGTAAGTGAAGCCGACCACCATCAGGAATAGCAGCGCCGAGTAGATCAGCGTGCCGCTACCAGCCTGCGGACTCAGGTTGTTAACCAAGGCGCACGCGATCCGGTTGCCGATACCGCCACCAGTGGGGTTCGAGAGGTCACAGAAGTACGAGGCGACCGTTCCAGGAAAGAGCAGCAGAGATTGAGCGAAGATCAGCGGGATCATTCCGGCCATGTTGACCTTGAGCGGGATATGCGTACGCTGTCCGCCGTACACCTTGTTGCCTCGCACTCGGCGTTGGTACTCGACCGGAATACGGCGCACGCCCTCCTGCACGATCACAATCACAAAGATTGTCAACAAAGTGATCACAAGAAAGGCGATTGTACCAAAGACATTATTTGCTACAGCGCCGCCCTGGAAGAATTGGTAAAGATACCCACCCAAGTTGGCTACAATACCGCCGAAAATAAGAATCGAAATACCGTTGCCAACGCCTCGCTCGTCGATTAGCTCGGCCATCCAGACCAGAATCATGGTACCGGCAGTCATCGTCATAATAATGGTAAAGGTCGGCAAGAAGTTATCGATAATGCTGAAGTTGAACTCCGGACCGAAGAGGGCACCCTGCGAGCCGCGCGCGATGGTCAAGGTCTGGCCATACGCCTGGAGCAGCGCAAGCGGAACGGTGATGTAAGCGCTAAGCCGCTGGATAAAATTACGGCCGGCCTCGCCTTCCTTGCTTCGCTCCTCCAGCGCCGGGATGAGGGGGACCAAAAGCTGCACGATAATCGACGCCGTGATGTATGGGTAAACGCCCATCGCAGCAACCGAAAAGTTTTGCAACGCACCACCGGAGAACAGATTGAGGATACCCAACAGTGCGTTATTCTGGAGCAACTGCTCCATCACCGTTGGGTCCGTGTACGGCACTGGCACGTGTGCAATCACGCGGTAGATGGCGAGCATCCCCAGCGTGAACAGGATTTTGGCGCGCAGATCAGGAATCTGCCATGCCCTCTGGACAGCCTGTAGCATGTTGAACTAACTCCTGGAGGTCGAGAATTCGCCTTATAGCAAGAAGGAGGGACTCTGCCCTCCCTGTGGTGTCTAGTAGTGTAACACAAAAAACGGTCAGTGAACAGCATTCAGCCATCAACGCCTGCCAACCACGACGAGGTGCGCGCTTACATAACGTGTGATAGCTGATGGCTGATCGCTGCTAGCTGGATTAGAACCGACCGCGGCGCGGCAGGCGCTTGATCACTGGCGCCCCAAGCTCCGTCACAGTGCCACCGGCGGCTTCAATCTTTTGCCGTGCGCTTGCCGAAAACCGATGGGCCGTAATACGAATCGGGCGGGTGACTTCGCCGTCACCGAGAATTTTGATTGGCTTCTTCAAATTCTTAACGAGCCGGGCCTGTAGCAGCACATCCGGCGTAATTTCGTCGTGTGTAGCCTCTGCCAGGTCGCCAATATTGAAGACCGTGTACTCAATCCGATAACGGTTATGAAAGCCAACACCACGCTTGAACGGCAGCCCACGGGTGATCTCGTTCTGGCCGCCTTCGAAGGCGCGGTGTCCTACCCGTCCTTCGCGCTGCTTCTGACCGCCCATGCCCCGGCCTGACGTCTTGCCCTTACCCGAGCCGTGTCCACGGCCAATGCGCTTACTCTTATAGTTGGAGCCCTCAGCAGGCTTTAGGTCATGAAGTTTCATCGCTTACTGCTCGCTTCCAGATGTGCCGCTCGGCGCCGGCGCAGTGTATGCGGGCGCAGCTCGTGTCGAGCCCGCATCATCGTTGACTTCTTCCACGGTCACCAGGTGCCGGACCTTAAAGGCCATGCCACGGATCACAGGCGTGTCCGCGTGCACAACACTCTGGTTCAGCTTCCGCAGGCCAAGCGACTTCACCGTCGCCTTCTGGTCCTTGCTGTAACCGATGACGCTTTTGGTGTATGTAATCTTAAGCTGTGCCATGTGTCTCTCCCAAGCCCTCGCAGGTCTCAGCGGCATCGCAGATCCATGCGGCTGACCGTCGCGATGGCGTCATTTATTACTCACTGCGGCGGCCACGACCCATCCGGCGTCGCAGCTCATCGGTTGTCATATCGCGGCGACGAGCCTCCTGGTCAAGCGAGCGCAGCTGCCGCAGCGCCTCGAAGGTGGCCTTAACCACGTTGACCTTGTTGCTCGAGCCGAGCGACTTGGTGAGCACGTCGCGCACACCAGCTGCCTCGAGCACTGCACGAACGCCACCGCCGGCGATAACGCCGGTGCCGGGTGCGGCCGGGAGCAGCAGCACCTGCGCGGTCTTGTACTCGCTGCGGATCTCGTGCGGAATGGTATGCTCGTCGAGCGGCACCGTTATCATGTTCTTCTTGGCGGCCTCGACGCCCTTGCGGATGGCATCCGGCACTTCCGCCGACTTACCCATACCAACTCCGACGTGACCCTTACCATCGCCAACCACAACGAGGGTGCTGAGCTTGAACGTGCGACCACCCTTGACCACCTTGGCCACGCGGTTGATCTGGACTACACGCTCCTCGAGCTCCATGTCGTCGCTGTTTGATCGCGGATTATAATTCGACACACTTCCTCCAACGCAACAGTGGAACCAAGGACCACGATCTATCAGTCGCTGTGGTCCTTAGCTCCGCATTTCTAGAAATCTAGCCCGGCTTCGCGCGCTGCATCTGCGAGCGCCTTGATGCGCCCGTGATACAGGTAGCCGCCGCGGTCAAACACGACCTGCTTGATGCCCGCTGCCTGCGCGCGCTCGGCGATCAGCCGGCCGACCAGCCTCGCCTCTGCGATTTTGGTGTTCTCGTCCAGCTGCGGTCGAAGACCTGCATCTACTGTCGAGGCCGCTACGAGGGTGTGCTTGCGCACATCGTCGATCACCTGAGCGTAGATATGCAGGTTGCTGCGGAAAACGTTCAGCCGGGGCCGCTGCGGGGTACCGTTGACCTTCGCCCGAATGCGGCGCCGTCGCTTTTCACGCGCTGCGCGTCGATCAATGTTTGCCATATCAGTCGTCCTCTATCATGCGGCAGAGAATATATCCACTGCCTATCAGAAAGGCGAAGGCGAAAGGATGAAATGGCGTTTACCGCCTTCATCCTTCATCCTTCATCCTTTACTTTTTACCGCCCTTACCGGTCTTGCCAGCTTTACCAGCCTTGCGCCGGATGGTCTCGGTTGAGTACTTAATACCCTTACCCTTGTAGGGCTCCGGCGGACGCAGGCTGCGGATATTGGCCGCAACTTCGCCGACTGCCTGCTTATCTGCACCCGACACGATGACCGTGTTGCGCTCGCCGACATCCAGGGTGATGCCATCGGGAGCCTCCACGATTACCGGGTGCGAAAAGCCCAGGGACATGGTCAAGTTCTTGCCGGTCTTTTGCGCTCGGTAGCCGACGCCATTGATCTCAAGCACCTTTTGAAACCCGGCGCTCGTACCAATGACCATATTGTTCAGCAGCGCCCGGGTCAGACCGTGCAAGGCGCGGTGACGCTTCTCATCGCTTGGCCGTGACACGGTTAGCGACCCGTCTACCTGGTTAATCTCGATGTCGGCCGGCAGCTGCTGGGTCAGCGAGCCCTTCGGACCTTTCACGGTCACCAGGTTGCCCTCGTTGACGGTCACCGTCACACCGGACGGCACGCTAATCGGCTTCTTGCCAATACGTGACATGTTCCTAATCTCCTCAGGTGATTAGTGCCGCCCAAGAGGCGGGCGCTTTTTCCCCAAACGGCTGGTCGAGGTCGCCCTCGGTCCTACGATTTACCAGACGTAGGCCAGCACTTCGCCGCCAACATTTTGCCGCCAGGCCTCGTAGCCACTCATAACGCCCTTTGGCGTGGACAAGATTGTTAGACCCATGCCGCCACGTACGCGCGGGATTTCCGCGTGCTTCGAGTAGATCCGCAGACCCGGCCGGCTCACACGCTTGAGTCCGGTAATCACAGGCTCGCGGTCGGCGCTGTACTTCAGGGTCAAAGTAATATTCTGGAACGCCTTACCGTCTACCGGCTGCACCGCGTAGTCCCGAATAAAGCCTTCTTGCTTCAAGATTTCGGCGATCGCCACCTTCAACTTTGACGTCGGCATCGCAACGGTCGCATGACGCTGCATGCAAGCGTTGCGGATGCGCGTCAACATGTCGGCAACAGGATCATTAAAACTCATGGTCAAGTCCCCACTTATAAGTTATTGATGCTGCAATGTCGGGCATACAACTCAGTACAATCGCCTCGACATTCCACATCATGAGTTACCAGCTCGACTTCGTCACACCCGGAATCATTCCACGCAGCGCTAGCTCACGGAAGCAAATACGGCACAGGCCGAACTTCCGGTAGACCGCGCGCGAACGACCACAGCGGTTGCAGCGAGTCCGCTGCCGAACGGCGAACTTCGGAGTCTGCTGGGACTTGACGATCAGTGCTTTACGAGCCAAAGTAGATTCCTCCTCACACGGTAGCCGCTCAACCCGCGGGTTGCTTGCTCCGGTGCATCTTAGTCACGAAACGGCATACCCATATTCTTAAGCAGGGCATAACCTTCATTGTCGTTACGGGCGGTGGTCACAATCGCGACCTCGAGCCCTCGGAGCTTGTCGACCCGGTCGTAGTCGATCTCAGGAAAGACAATCTGCTCGCGGAGGCCGATGCTATAGTTACCGCGGCCGTCGAACGAGCGGCGGCTCACGCCACGGAAGTCGCGGATACGCGGCAGCGCGATGCTGATCAGCCGATCCAGAAACTCGTACATCTTCTCGCCGCGCAACGTCACCATCGCACCGATCGGCTGGCCCTGGCGCAGCTTGAAGTTCGCGATTGACTTGCGGGCACGCGTGACCACGGGCTTCTGGCCGGCAATCGCCGTCAGATCCGACAGTGCGGCATCCATCGACTTCGCGTTCTGCAACGCTTCGCCCATGCCGATGTTGATTACAACTTTCTCAACCTTCGGCACTTCCATCGGGTTGCGATAGTTGAATTCTTTCGTCAGCGCCGGCACAATGTCGCGCTGATACTTTTCTTTCATTCGTACAGCCATCTCAAACCTCATCTGCACACGTAAGGGGATTTTGGCCCTGCCAATCACGCCTTACCGCTTGCGCATCATCAAGCATTCTTCGCCTGGTCGATGTTCGCGTCACACACTTTGCAGTACCGCACCTTGCGCTGGCTAATCTTGCCCTCGCCATCAAGGATGCGGTGGCCCGTTCGGGACGCTTTGCCGCAGTTCGGGCATACCAGCATCACGTTCGACGCGTGCAGCGGCGCTTCGACTTCGACGATGCCGCCCCGCTGGCGCGGCCCGCGGGCCTTCATGTGCTTTTTGACAATATTGACATTTTCGACGACGACCCGATTCTCGCTCGGCAGGGCGCGCGTAATCTTGCCACGCGAGCCCTTGTTCTTGCCGGCGATCACTAGGACTTCGTCACCAGTTTTGACGTGCATGTTCAACCTCTATTTTAGCCATCAGCTCTTAGCCATCAGCCGTCAGGATATTGTACCAATTTTCACGCATTTCAGCAGGAAGGCTGATCGCTGATGCCTGATAGCTGATTGTTCGTTACAGCGTCTCGGGCGCCAATGACACTATCTTCATGAACTGCTTGTCACGCAGCTCGCGAGCCACAGGCCCGAAGATACGAGTGCCACGTGGGTTGCCGTCCTGCCGAATGAGCACCGCGGCGTTGTCGTCGAAGCGGATGTGCGACCCGTCGGTGCGGCCGTACTCCTTCGACACACGTACGATTACCGCCCGAACAACCTCACCCTTCTTGGCGTTGCCGCCAGGAGCGGCGTCCTTGACCGAAGCGATAATTATATCGCCGACTGTGCCAGACCTAATCTTTGAGCCGCCCAACACCCGGATGCACATAATTTCCTTGGCGCCGGTGTTGTCGGCCACCTTTAATCGACTCTGTGGCTGAATCACGCCTGTACCTCATCCTCGTCAGCCCGTGACCCGCTCGGCGCTACGACATCCGCAGGCACTGCAGGCGTAATTGGCTGATCTTTGCTACCCAGCACTTCAACGACACGCCAGCGCTTCAGCTTGCTGAGGGGCCGAGTTTCCTCGATCCGCACAGTATCGCCGATCTGGCACGTGTTATCTTCATCATGGGCATAGAACTTATGGGTCTGGCGCACCGTCTTGCGATAGATCGGGTGGGGGCGGAGATAATCCACTGCAACCACAACCGTCTTATCCATCTTGTTCGAGACGACACGTCCAACCTTCTGCTTGCGGTTCACTACCCGCTCGCTTGTATTTGCCTGAGCCATAATTACCTCCCGCTCTCCGCTGCCGCCAGCTCACGCTCACGTAGAACGCTCTTGATGCGGGCATACTCGCGCTTAAGCTGCCCAAAGCGTGCGCCATTGGTCAGCCGGCCAGTTTCTCGTTGAAAGCGGAGGTTAAAGAGCTCTTGGTCGATTTCGCGCAGCCGCTCGGCGAGCCGGCCCGCATCGATCTGCCGAATCTCATTCACTTTCATTGTGCGTAACCTCCCCAAAGGTCTCCTTCGCCACGATCTTGCACTTGATTGGCAGCTTTTGCGCGGCGCGCTCAAGGGCAGCAGTAGCGATCTCTTCACGAACGCCGCCGAGCTCAAACATGATGCGGCCGGGCTTGACGACGGCAACATAGTACTCAACCGCGCCCTTGCCCGAGCCCATGCGGGTCTCGGCCGGCTTTTGCGTGATGGGCTTGTCAGGGAAGATGCGGATCCAGACCTTACCACCGCGCTTGACGTAGTGGGTGATCGCGCGGCGTGCCGCCTCGATCTGCCGGCTGTCGACCCACGCCTGCTCTACCGCCATCAGCCCGAAGTCGCCGAAGGTCACCGTCGTGCCGCGCCCAGAAAGCTTCGTGCGCTTCTGCACCTGGCGGTGTACTTTGCGGTACTTAAGCCGCTTTGGCATTAACATAGCAATAAACCTTTAGCTATCAGCTATCACCTATCAGCTATCAGCTGTCGCATAGCGTCAGTCTCCTGACGGGCGACAGCTGAACGCTGATGGCTCGTTAGTTACTCGTCGCTCGTCGTCGTCGTCGTCTGGCTCTGCTGTCCGCCACGGCCACCACCCGGCGCGCCACGGCCACGACCGCGTCCAGCACCAGCGTCGTTGCCGCCACGTCCATCACCACGGCCACGCCCTCGTCCACGGGTATCTTCCTGCGGGGCAGCTTGGCGCTTCGGAGCCGTCGTTGCCCGCTCGAGCGTCCCGTCGGCCTTCGGGAAAACCTCGCCCTTGTAGATCCACACCTTGACGCCGATACGGCCATACGTCGTATGAGCATGAACCACGGCGTAGTCGATGTCGGCGCGCAGTGTGTGGCGCGGAATTCGACCTTGCTGGTCGAAAACGTAGCGCGCCATCTCGGCGCCGCCCAGTCGACCGGAGCACTTAATCATGATGCCCTCGGCGCCCAGGCGCATTGCGCGCTGCGTCGCCTGCTTCATGGCACGCTTGAAGGAAACGCGCTTGGTAATTTGCTCCGCGACGCTCTCGGCGACCAGCTGCGCATCAAGCTCGGGCTGGTGAATCTCGCTGATGTTCAGCTTGATCTTCTTGCCCGACAGCTTCTCGAGCTTGCCGCGCAGCACGTCGACGTTGGTGCCGCGCTTACCGATCACTACGCCCGGCTTCGCCGTGTAGATCGTGACCTCGACCTTGTTCGCAGCGCGCTCGATCTCGACGCGAGATACGGCTGCGCCGGCCAGCTCACGGCTGACCAGCTCGCGAACCTGGCGATCCTCGTTCAGCAGCTCGGCAAAATTGCGGTCGGCAAACCACTTCGACTGGTGGTCTTTGATATATCCTAGGCGGAAGCCAATCGGATGTACTTTGCGCCCCATTTAATACTCCTGACCGTCGTCCACGATCACTGTGATATGGCTCGACCGCTTGCGCATCGTGTTGACGCGTCCCCGGGCTCGCGGCAGAAACCGCTTCATCACCGGGCCTTCATCGACCATGATCGTCTTGATCACCAGGCCATCACGGTCCATTTGGAAGTTGTTCTCGGCGTTTGCGGCAGCCGAAGCTACCGTGCGATAAACCTCGTGCGCGGCCTTTTGCGGCATATTCCGCAGAATGGCCAGCGCTTGCTCTACGCGCTTTCCGCGCACCACATCGGCTACCAGCCGAACCTTCTGCGGCGACATGCGGAAGCCGCGCAATACAGCTTTAGCTTGCATCCTTGGCTCCTACTTCATCTTGCCGCGCTTGTCGGCCTTTTTGCCGCCGTGGCCACGGAAGAACCGGGTTGGGGCGAATTCACCAAGCTTATGCCCAACCATATTCTCGGCGATAAACACCGGAACGTGGCGGCGACCATCATGCACCGCGATCGTGTGACCGATCATCTGGGGGAAGATCGTCGAGTCGCGGGACCACGTCTTGAGCACGCGCTTGTCAGCGGACCTGTTCAGCGTCTCAACACGGTTGAGCAAGCGCAGGTCGACATACGGTCCTTTTTTCGATGAACGAGACATCTCATTCCTTCCTTTTGGGCAACTATCCCTACGAGGGGAGAAGGCAGAGGTGGAGCATCAGCCCCGCTCCTCCGGCGACATGTACCGCGCCCCTCTAACCCTTGATCACAGCCTTACTTCTCTCCGCGTCGGCGAACGATAAACTTGTCGGAACGCTTGTTGTTGCGCGTCTTGACGCCATGTGCCGGCTTGCCCCACTTGGTCTTAGGCGGCATACCGCGCGGCGCGTGACCCTCGCCACCACCATGCGGGTGGTCAATCGGGTTCATCGCCGAGCCGCGCACGTGTGGACGGCGACCGAGCCAGCGCGAGCGTCCAGCCTTGCCGATCACGATGTTCTGATGGTCGAGGTTCCCGACCTGGCCAATCGTCGCCATGCAGTTGAGGTGGATCATGCGCATCTCACCCGAGGGCAGGCGCAGCGTGGCGTAGTCACCTTCCTTCGCCATCAACTGAGCCGCCGTGCCGGCCGAACGGACGATCTGGCCACCACGCCCAATCTGCAGCTCGATATTGTGCACCTGCGAGCCGACGGGAATGTTGCGCAGCGGCAAGGCGTTACCAACCCGGACATCGGCATTCGGGCCCGAGTTGACGGTATCGCCGACCTTCAGGCCCAGCGGTGCCAGGATATAGCGCTTCTCGCCGTCTTCGTACTCCAACAACGCAATGCGCGCCGAGCGGTTCGGATCGTACTCGATGCCGACCACCCGCGCCGGCATACCGGGCTTATTGCGCTTGAAGTCAATGATGCGATAGTGATGGTACGCGCCGCCGCCGCGGTGGCGGGCCGTAATCCGGCCGGTGTTGTTTCGACCGCCAGTTCGCTTCTTGGGCTCGAGCAGCGACTTTTCGGGCTCAAACTTCGTGATTTCCTCGAAGGTTGACACGCTCATGCCGCGCCGGCCTGGCGAGGTTGGTTTATAGCGTTTAATTGGCATCGGTTAGACCCCTTCGAAGATTTCAATCGGCTTGCTGTCGGCGGTCAGCGTTACGATGGCCTTTTTCCAGTCTCGGGTGAAGCCTTCGGTAACGCCCTGCCGCGTGCGGCGCCGCTTGAGCTTGCCGCGCACGTTAACAATATTCACGTCCTTGACGTTAACGCCAAAGATCTCCTCGATCGCCTTCTTGACCTCGATCTTGTTAGTGTCGCGGGCGACCTCGAACGTATACTTACTCGTCTCGTTGAGACGCGTATTCTTCTCGGTAATGACCGGGCGAATAATGATCTTGTGTGCGTTCGTCATTATTCGGCCTCCTCTGCTTCCACAGCGCCGCCGTTGCCCAGCCAAGCGTTGATCCGCTCCAGCGCTGACTGCGGCAGGAGCACGTAATCGTAGCTCAACAGGTCTCGAATGTTGAGATACATCGCGTTCAGCGTCTTGACGTACGGCAGGTTATTGGCGGAACGCATGATCGTTTCGTTCTTATCGGCCAGGACGATCAGCGTCTTCTGCTTGCCGAGGTTGAAGCCGTTCAGCAGCTCGACGATTGCCTTCGTGCGAATGCTATCCAGCGCCAATGTATCGACCAAACGAAGTTCGCCAGCTGCCTGCTTGGCCGAAAGTGCCGAGCGCACCGCGAGCCGCCGCATCTTGCGCGGCATCCGCTTCGTGTAATCGCGCGGCTTGGGACCGAAGACCACGCCACCGCCCGAGTGATGGGGCGCGCGGATCGAGCCTTGACGGGCGCGCCCGGTACCCTTCTGGCGGTACAGCTTGCGGGTCGAGCCCTTGACCTCGCCGCGGTTCCGCGTGCTATGCGTGCCCTGACGGCCGTTGGCCTGCTGCAGCACCATCATCTGGTGCATTACCGGCACATTCGGCTCGATGCCGAAGATGTAGTCATCGAGTTCGACTGTTCCGATCTGCGCGCCGGCCTGACTATACAGTGTTGCTTGCATGTGTCTCACCTTTGGAGGCTTGAGGTCTCAGGTTTCAGGCTTTAGCAGTTACCGTCTGTAACCCCTGTAACCTGTAGCCTATAACCTGTAGCCTATCTACTTGTTTGGCTTCACTGTCCGGCGAACGTAGACCAGGCCATTCTTGGCCCCTGGAACCGAACCCTTGATCAGCAGCAGGTGCCGCTCACCGTCGACGCGCACCACGCGCAGCCGCTGGATCGTCTTGCGGTCGTTGCCCATGCGGCCAGCCATGCGCTTGCCCTTCCAAACCTTGCCGGGCGTCGTGCCTGCGCCGAGTGAGCCAGGCGCGCGCTCGCGGTCAGACTGACCGTGTGTGCGCTTGCCGCCGCGGAAGTTGTGCCGCTTCATCACACCGGCGAAGCCCTTACCCTTGGACGTTCCGGTCACGTCGACCAGGTCGTCGGCATTGAACAGGTCCACGTCGAGTGTATCGCCGACATTGTGGTCGGCAACGCTGTCGGTGCTCATCTCGCGCATATAGCGCACGGCTACGCCCGCGCCCTTCATCTGGCCCAGCACCGGCTTCGTCAACTTCTTGGGGTTGACATCGCCGTAGCCGAGCTGTACCGCCTCGTATCCGTCGTGCTCTTTGGTCCGGATGTTCAACACATGATTCGGACCAGCCTCGATCACGGTAACGGGAATAGCCTCGCCTCGCTCGCTGAACACGGTCGTCATGCCCAACTTACGTCCCAGCAATCCATGAATTGCCACACTGCACCTCCATAGCATACGGACTTATGGTGTTCCTGCCGCATTGGCTATGCTATTTTAGCTTTTAGCTATCAGCGGTCAGCTTTCAGCCTATTTACACTCTTTGATCTCAGCAATCTTTGTTTACAACACAAGAAACTATTTCTTGACCTGCTGACTGCTGATGGCTGACGGCTGACAGCCTTTTTACAACTTGATTTCGATATCCACACCGGCCGGCAGATTAAGCTTCATCAGAGCATTAATCGTTTGCTGGCTCGGGTCCAACACGTCGATCAGCCGCTTGTGTGTCCGGATCTCGAACTGCTCTTGCGAGTCCTTGTCGATAAACGGAGAGCGGATCACGCTAAACTTCTCGATCTTGGTCGGCAACGGCACTGGGCCGGCGACAAGCGCTCCGGTCCGCTCAGCTGCTTCGACGATCTGCCGGGCCGACTGATCCAAGATCTTGTGATCAAAGGCCTTGAGCCGAATGCGCACTTTTTGCTTTGCCATAGATACTCCAGGGGCTGGTGACTAGAGGCTAGGGACTAGAAAGTTTCTGTTCTAGCCCCTAGTCCCTGGTCCCTAGTCGCGCAATTAGTCTTCGATCTTGGTGACGACGCCGGCGCCGACGGTGCGGCCGCCTTCACGGATGGCGAAGCGCAGCCCTTCCTCGATCGCCACCGGCACGATCAGCTCGACGCCCATCTGCACGTTGTCGCCCGGCATCACCATCTCCATCCCCTCGGGGAGGCTGATGCTGCCCGTCACGTCCGTCGTCCGGATGTAGAACTGCGGCCGATAGCCCGGGAAGAACGGCGTGTGCCGTCCGCCCTCTTCCTTCTTCAGCACGTACACCTCGGCCTTGACCTTGCGGTGCGGCTTGATCGAGCCCGGCTTGGCCAGCACTTGGCCGCGCTGCACGTCGGTGCGCTCGATGCCGCGCACCAGCGCGCCCACGTTGTCGCCCGCCACACCCTCGTCCAGCAGCTTCTTGAACATTTCCACGCCCGTCACCACCGTGGTCCGCGGTGCGCCCTCGGCCATGCCGATGATCTCCACCGTCTCGCCGACTTTGATCCGGCCGCGCTCGATCCGGCCGGTCACCACGGTGCCGCGACCCTTGATGCCGAAAACGTCTTCCACCGGCATCAGGAACGGCTTGTCCACGTCGCGCTCGGGCGTCGGGATGTAGCTATCGACCGCGTTCATCAGCTCGAGGATCGGCTGATACTCGGCCGCGCTCGGGTCCTTCGAGGCGCTTTCCAAGGCGGCCAAGGCCGAGCCACGGACGATCGGGATCTCGTCGCCGGGGAAGCCATAGCGGCTGAGCAGCTCACGCAGCTCCAGCTCGACGAGCTCGAGCAGCTCCTCGTCGTCCATCATGTCGACCTTGTTCAGGAAGACGACCATCGCGGGCACCTCGACCTGGCGGGCCAGGAGGATGTGCTCACGGGTCTGGGGCATCGGACCGTCGGGGGCCGAGACGACCAGGATCGCGCCGTCCATCTGGGCGGCACCGGTGATCATGTTCTTGATATAGTCGGCGTGGCCCGGGCAGTCGACGTGCGCGTAGTGGCGGTTCTCGGTCTGGTACTCGACGTGCCGAATGGCAATGGTAATGCCGCGGGCGCGCTCTTCGGGCGCGTTATCGATCTGGTCGTAGGCCAGGAACTCGGCGCCGCCGCGCAGCGACAAGGTCTTGGTGATTGCGGCCGTCAACGTGGTCTTGCCATGGTCGACGTGGCC
>JADDQE010000180.1 GCA_016781525.1 bacterium
TAATGCCCTATCACCATAGCAAAACGGTATTATGCCAAGCCGAGAACGTACGAAAGGTTATTTGTTAGAAGCGGTACTAGCTTACCTCATACGCAATACGGTTACACATTACTTGTTGACCCCTCACAGGATTCTCGTGAACGTGCTAAGAGAGGAAACGGTCTAGTCGTTCAAGGGCGGGGCGGTGTTCATCAAGCCGACGTGCTTGGACAACTTGCTTGGACACTTCTGCTGCCCGCGCCTGCGCCCAATCAGCAATAGCGTAAACGTGGCTGTCGCCACACAGCTTGGCAAGCACGGCGACAGTCAGGAGGACGGGAAGAGGATAACGAACGCCACGCCGCTTGCGCTGGTCCGGGACAGTCTGCAAGCGAGACAACAGCGCGGTCAGGTCAATCGTGAGGCTTTGGGTTGAGCCGCGCGGGGTCACAGTAAATGTGATAGCATCCATGGCGGAACACCTCATTGCTACGGTTATTGGTTGGCGCCGCAATCATAGCATCTTGGTGTTCCTTCTCCTTTTTCCTGCTACCTTCGACTTTGCATTAGCCCTGTGGAATCCACGCAATGTATGGTCAAAAAATGATCAACGCGCTATACTGTATCCATTCATTTTAAACTTCCTGTTAATGACGTGGTGCTTAGCTCCTGGTTTGGCAGCTTAATATCCCACAGCATCCTTGCTTGAAAGCGGGTAAACGCGAGGCGCTACACGTGGCACATCTCTGACTACCGCCTTGCCTGCGATTACCTTGGCCGGCAACGACAACATATGTCAATTCGGCTGAGAAAGCAGTCCCGGCGCATTCGTACGAGTCACAACATAGCCTGCATTCCCTGCGAACATGCATTGGCCGCAGTGCAGCCAGCTGAGAAGTTCATGTCTTACTTGGTCGACTTAATCTTGAACGAACTCCGAACTGTAGTGCATGACCTTGGCAGGGACGGTGGCCTGATCAGTCCCTCGGTCTATGATACGGCGCAGGTTTTGCGGCTCTACCCGCCTCCGGGAGGCACGCAAGCGGTGCTTGAATGGTTGCTGGAGCAGCGTCAAAGCGACGGGGGATGGGGTGACCCAACCATACCGTCCGCCCGGGACGTGCCGACCCTGGCATCGATCCTCGCGTTGTACGCCTATGGTCATGACACAACAGCTCGTGATGCTGTAGCCGCTGGGCTTGCGTTTCTCCACCGGCAGGCCGAGCAATGGACGGACTCATTGGCCGATGACATTCCGGTCGGTGTTGAACTGCTCTTGCCTCGGTTAGTGGAAGAGGCGACCACTGTAGGCTTAGCCCTACCACTCCAGGCATACTCCTCGCTCATTCGCTTCGGGCTTCATCGGCGGACCATGATCGCGCGAGCCCAACCACGCGCCAACACACCGGCGATCCATTCATGGGAGGCGTGGGGGGCACATCCCGATCCCCAGCTGGTCGATCCAGTAGGTGGTGTTGGCAATAGTCCGGCTGCAACGGCAGCCTGGCTCTGCGCGGCGGGTCCGTCTGGGCCATCGACGAAACCAGTGAGGATGGCCCAGGGGTATCTCATTGCGGCAGCGGCAGCGACTCAGTCTGGCATTCCCGGTGTCGTGCCAACAGTTTGGCCGATTTCTCGATTTGAACAAGCATTTGCCCTGTTTAGCCTCTTCAATGCAGGCCTGCTCACGGACAAGCGGCTCCACGATCAGATGTCGGTCCAGCTTAACGACCTGGCCCAGGCCCTGGGTGCCCGCGGTCTTGGTATGAGCGATTCTTTCCTGCCAGATGGAGACAATACGGCCATCGCGATTGCCGTCTTACGTGCGGCTGGGTATCCGGTTGACCTGGCTGTGTTGCGGCAATTCGAAACGGCCGACCATTTCTCGGCCTATGTTGGCGAGCAGCAACCATCCTTATCCCTCACTGCACATGCGCTCCACGCCCTGAACCTTTTTGGCGAGACCCCGCCGCACGTGGAGGGCTATGTGTTACAGCGCCAACGACCCGACGGCCGCTGGCCAAGCGACAAATGGCATAGTTCATGGCTGTACACAACGGGGCACGTGATGCTTGCCTTGCACGCGGCGCACCACGGGGACGCATTGCACCCTGCTGTCAATGCCTTGCTGGCCCATCAGCATCTCGACGGAGGATGGGGTATCGAAGGGACGACGGCGGAAGAGACTGCATACGCGGTCCTTGCGCTCCATCATGTGCAACGTCAGCTTAAATTGCCGCAGATTGACGCCGCACTCGGGCGAGCCAAGGCGTGGCTGCTTGATCAGTATCGGCCGTTTGCTGCCACAGGCGTGAAGCGGTGGATCGGCAAAGAAACCTATCATCCGTTCCGGATCGCCCGTGCATTTGAACTTAGTGCGCTGCTCACATTACTGATGGAGCATGAAGATGAGTGATCTGGTTCAGCCGAGCCTTGGGGAATTCCTCGCTGCTTCCGCCGTTGACGTCGTGGCCCACGCACCGGCGAGCGTCATCTTTGCCGCCGGAGGAACGCGACGAGCTGCGGCACTTGCCGGCATTCCGATCGACGACGCCTATGTCCGTTGGTCACGCCCACGGATGCTCGCCTGTTTCGCGCGCTTCTTCAACCTTGGTATCAACCATCTGATTGCCCCATCCGCTATTCCTAAAATGTTCGCTGAACGAGGGCGTGTGCGTGAGCGGTGGCTGTCATGGATCAGCTGGGGCTTAGCCGGGCCCGAGTCATTAGCGGCGTACCAGGCCGCTAACTGGCGAGTGCGGCTCGTTATTGCCGGCGAACCGATTCCGGAGCTGCTTGACATTGCCCATCGACTTGCACAGGCAACCAGTGCGGCAAGCGGACCAACGTTGTGGTACATTGCCACACTTGATACCGACCAGCTTTGGTCCTGGGTCTTGCAGGCTGCGAGCCACGGTGCACGAACCCGCGCCGAGCTCGTCCAGGTGCTGTATGGCGCTACCATTCCCCCCGCATCAATACTTGTCAGTTTTGGGAAGCCGATCATTGGGCCGGATCTGGTGCCTCCATTCCTGGCGGATGAGCTCCAGTGCTATTGGACCCAGCGACCCGGCTACGAGATCGACGAGCGTGAGTTGCGCATGATTTTGTACGACTATGCCTTCATCCGTCCAACCTGGCGCGACGACAAAACGGGCCGTGCGGAGGAGGCGTTAACGTATCGTGCCGCGTGGGAACATGGCACCACGCTTGGTCTGGGCCAGCGGCTCGGCTCCTTCTGGTATCCTGCGCCGTTTGCATCTGATCCATCTGATCGCCAAGCATGAGGCGGAGCACGTGGGCTCCTCGTTGCGCACCGCCGTTGCGTTGACGCAGCCCGGGCCGTGGTTGCTTTCCGCCATATGATTCGGGTTCTATCGGTCGTTCAGCTTAAATCCGGCGGTGGCTGCACATGCCTGCCGCCCACTCTGGTGACTGCGTATGCTTCCGTTGCGCTTACAAACCCTGCTGAAGGTGGAGAGTGAAGACCGTGAACTTGCGGTTCGCGGGCAACTGCTCAAGGGCGCCGCACTGCTGGTCGGGATTATCGCACTGGCCGCTCTCCCGTTGGCCATTAATGATCCGCGTTCCTCAACCCGCGTGCTCCTTGGTACCCTCGGCTTAGCTTGCGGGTGTGGCGTTGTTTTTTTGCTCGCCCATCGCCGCGCGTTGGCCCGTGGCGGCATGCTCCTCACCGGCATGTTGCTGATGTATCTGTCCTTGCATCGCCCCGACTTGCTGCTGACACGGCCGCACGGCGCCGCGTTTTTCATTCCCGTCCTTGTCGCCAGTCTTATTTCAGGTCCGACGGCAGCCCTCGTGTGTGGCGTTATTGCGCTGATCATGCTCGGACTGATTTCTCAGTTGAGTGGCATCCCCTGGACGGTCGATACGTTCGTCATCGCCTTCATTATCGCGATGGCCACGGGGTTGCTCTGGTTAATTGTGCGCACCTTGGAACAATTTCGGGCGGAGCGTGCCGCTGCGGAGCAGCAGGTGCGTGCCACACTGGGCGTGCTGGCCGAGGAATATGCTACGTCTGAGCGGGCCCGGCGGGAACATCGGGCCGTGCTGGATGCAACTGGCGAGGCAATGGTGTTGGTCTCGCCGGATGGTCAACTCATGACGATCAATCGGCGGTTGACAGAGTTTTTTGGCGTTTATGCAGACGACGTGCTGGGCCACCATATTACTGCGTTACAAACTGTCGTAGAACGCATTTTTGCTGAGCCGGAGGAAGTACGCAACCTGGTTGCGGCGAGTGTTGCCGATGTTGAACGCCAATTTACGACGATCATTAACCAACAGTGGCCGAAGCGACGTGATCTGGAACTGTTTTCAACTCCCGTGCAAGGTATTGACAATAAACCGATCGGTCGGCTCTACGTGTTCCGCGATATCACGCGTGAGCGTGAAGTAGACCGCATGAAGTCAGATTTTGTCGCGCTTGCCTCACATGAATTGCGTACGCCACTCAATGCAATCAACGGATTTGTGAGCTTGCTCCTGGACGGTGCTGCGGGTCCGCTGTCGGAACAGCAAGGCTACTTACTGGGCATTGTAAAGCGTAATAGTGATCGCTTAACTGTACTGGTTACCGATTTGCTTGATCTTTCACGCATCGAGTCCGGCAAGATCGAGTTGCAGCGCACCGCGGTTAACATCGTGACGCTCATTCGGCACGTCGCGACGTTGCTTCACGCCGAGATGGAGGCGAAGCAGCAGCGGCTCATGCTGGAGCTCCCCGAAGGACTGCCGGATGTCACCGGTGATCCAGACCGCGTTGTTCAAATCCTCCTCAATTTGCTATCGAACGCCCATAAGTACACCCCCGCGCATGGCCATATTACGGTGTCCGCGCATGCGGAGCAGGAGTATCTCCGAGTCAATATTCATGATACGGGGGTAGGGCTTGCGCCGGATGAACTGTCCCAGGTTTTTACCAAGTTCTTTCGTGTCCAAAATCATCTGACTCAAGAAGTAGATGGGACAGGACTCGGCCTGGCAATCACGCGCTCGTTGATTGACCTGCATGGCGGAGAGATTGTGGTACACAGCACGCAAGGTCAAGGGTCCACCTTTAGTTTTACCTTGCCCCACGCAGTGCCGTGTCGTCAAGCTGAACATGGCGTGACAAACATGACCACTGGAACGTAGAGCACTCAAGCGCATCGAGCGCCGAAGATGGCTGGTGTACGGAAGGCCGAAAACCGGGGTTGGCCCTGCCAGCACCGCACCCACTATTCTCGGCGGGCCTATCCGCGACACGTCATCAAGCACATGGGAGAGATGGGCTTCCCTGTGTGGTGCAGGCGATACTCTCCGATGCTGCGGCATCGCTCAAACAGTCTTGTTCTCGCGGGGCCACAGCTCCATCGCATGTGCCACTATTCCGCAACGCTGATGCGGCTCGATTGCCTAACACCACCGCTGTGACTGCCTGAACCATTAGGCTCGCGCTACTGGGTCATGCTGTTGAATTCCATCAGTGCGTGTGCCACGCTACCGACGATCGTCGCCAGATACCGCGCTCCTATGTCGGCCCGTCCCTGATCGGGGCTATCCGTGAAGCCGTCGATATGTTGCCAGGAGCCATGGAGTTCCGCGCGGTACGGGCTATAAAAACTGCGCGGATCGGAGCCGGTTGGCGCATCACGATGCGGGCGAGGTTCGCGCACCAGATCGGGGCGGAGTGCCAGCATCAGCGATGTTTCGAACCTGCCTGAATGTCCCGGTAATCCAGCACCGACGTGGGCGTCTTCCTTGACGAGCCCATCCCAGGCGATCGTCCAGTACGAGGCCGCCGCGATGTGCACCGGGTGCTTCAGCGTCAGGTCGCGCGCCACCAGTTGGATCAGCTCATTGTTTCCACCGTGGCCGTTGAGAATAAAGATGCGACGAAAGCCGTCGATGATCAGCGACTCTGCGATGTCGGAAAGCACGCGGTAGCATGTTTCCGTGCCAAGCGACAGCATACCGCTGAACGGGAGGTGGTGGTGGGAGCTCCCAAACGGCAACGTGGGTGCAACTAGCACTGGAACATCTGCCGCTAGCTTGGCTGCGGCCGTCCGCGCAATATACTCAACAGTGAAGCTATCGGTGCCGACGGGCAAGTGGGGCCCGTGCTGCTCCATGGCACCAACCGGCAGGAGGGCCATGGTGTTGGGCGCGAGTGTCCGAATCTCGTCGCGAGTCAATTCCTCAAATAGCAGGCGCATGCCGAAGTTCCTTCCACCAGCATGGTGCGAATAGCGTGCTACTGTCCCGGACGCGCGAGCGGTTCCCAGCTGAGCAAGCGCTTCGCCTTCCTGCTATCAGGGATGCACAGTGGTGCGTCCCATCGGGTTCGTAGCGGTGTCCGATCCACATCTGTGTCCGGTCACTGTGCAGTTTCAGGCGCCCGGCGAGACAAATTCACTTGTTGGACTGGCATACTGGAAACTGCTCGTGCTACACTCACGATCGAGCCGGCTGTTCCCCCAGGACACGTTTGACGCGTTCCACAGCCGACGGGAGGACGTCGCCGATACCAGCCCAGACCCGTAATGTCGCACGCCGATCATAAGGCGTCTCGCCCTGGTTGATCAGAACAATCCGGGCCGCTGGCCTAAGTGCCAGCCCGACGAGCGAGGCCGCTGGCTGCACACCCAGCGAGGAGCCCAACGCAAGCATCAGATCACAATTGCGGGCGTGCTCCGAGGCCAGTGCCAGGTCGTGCTGTGGTAGCGGGTCTCCGAAGTTCACGACCGACGAGATGAGGCGGCTCCCGCAGGCGGGGCAGGCCGGTTGTCCCATCATTGGCGCCTGGGTGCGATAGCCCGGGCCCCACCTGCGCGTGTCCCAACCCACTTCCTGTCGCGTGTACAGGCGGTCGCAGCCGAGGCAGCGCATGAGTTGCCCATTGCCGTGGAGCTCTGCGAGGAGCTCAGGACGGATCCCTGCCTGACGATGGAGGTTATCCGTGTTCTGCGTGATGAGGAACTGGAGCTTGCCGAGCTGCTGCAGATCGACCAGGGCCAGGTGGGATGCGTTGGGCTTGACCAGGTTTGGCAGGACTCGCCACTGAGGTGCTGGGAGACCTGCATCGCGGCGTGTCCACACTCCGTTGGGACCGCGAAAATCAGGAATACCCGAGTCGGTGCTGATGCCGGCACCCGTAAAGGCGACGATGTGTATGCTCTGAATAATCCATTGCGCAAGTGCTTCGATATGCTGTTCGAGCTGCTGGTTCATGGCCATGCTGCATGTCCTCGTGTACCTGCATGGGCCTAAAACGGCGTGTCTGACCCTGTTTTGGTGACCGCGAGGTTCTGCATATGCTATGCCGCCGAACGGACAACGTTTTGTGTGCTGCTGTGCTCTGACCTTCGCAATGGCCCTCTAGCTAGCACTGCCTGATGTGATGCTGCAGTAAGTTTTGTCGAACGGAGCGTCACGGCGTCACATATGTTTACCCCGACGGTCCGCACCTCTGATGCCGCGGTTAAGACGCAGTGTTTCCGAGCCATCACAGCATGATCGTTGACACCCACCCCATCATGAAACATATGGGTGGGAAGACTTTCCCTCCGTCCCATACGCATCAAGCTAAGGCAGATAGGACAACAATTCGCCGTCCAGCA